>JARLIH010000020.1 GCA_031291845.1 Isosphaeraceae bacterium
GACAAGGTCACGCTCATCCGCCGCCTCAGCCTCGACCTGATCGGTCTGCCGCCAACGCCCCGCGAAGTCGACGACTTCCTGGCCGACACCAGCACCGGCGCCTACGACCGGCTGGTCGACCGGCTGCTCGCCTCGCCGCATTACGGCGAGCGCTGGGGACGGATCTGGCTCGACCAGGCCCGGTACGCCGACTCGAACGGCTACAGCATCGACGCGCCCCGCTCGATCTGGAAATACCGCGACTGGGTGATCGACGCGCTGAACCGCGACACGCCTTTCGACGAGTTCACCATAGACCAGGTGGCCGGCGACCTGCGCCCCGACGCGACTCTCGCCCAGAAGGTTGCGACCGGTTTCCACCGGAACACCCTCATCAACCAGGAGGGGGGCATCGACCCGGAACAGTTCCGCATCGAGGCCGTGGTCGACCGCGTCGCGACGACCGCGACCGTTTTCCTCGGCCTGACGATGGGCTGCGCTCAGTGTCACGACCACAAGTACGATCCGATCTCCCAGCGCGACTACTATGGGTTCTACGCCTTCTTCAACAGCACCGACGAACCCGAGGTCGAGTTCGCCACCCCGGCAGAGCTCGGGCGCCGGCAGGAGGTTCGTGCCCAGATCGACGCGTTCCACAAGAAGCTCGCGGCGGACCGTCCCGAGGTCGCGGCCCGCGAGCGTGCGTGGGAAGCCACGCTCACCCTCGACTTCAAGCAGGCCCTCGCGGCTGAGTTGAAGGACGCATTCGACCGCCCGGTCGAAAAGCGAACGGTTGCGCAGGAACGTGGCCTGATCGAGCTGTTCCTCGCCCACGACCCGGCCTTCAAGAACGAGCACAGGCGGCTGGCCGGGCTTCGCAAGCGCGAGCCGAAGTTCGCCACGTCCATGGTGGTGCAGGAGCGAAAGAAGCCCCGCGAGACCCACATCCACCTCGGCGGCGATTTTACGCGCACGGGGGACCGGGTTGAGTCGGGCGTGCCGGGCGTCGTCGGACCGCCGCTCCCCCCCTCGCCGTCCTTGAGCCGGATGGACCTCGCCCACTGGCTGGTCGATCCCCAGAACCCGCTGACCGCGCGGGTCACCGTCAACCGGATCTGGCAGGCCTATTTCGGCAAGGGCCTTGTCGAGACCGACAATGACTTCGGCGTGCAAGGATCGGCGCCGTCGCACCCCGAGCTGCTCGACTGGCTCGCCACCGAGCTCGTCGCTCAAGGCTGGAGCCTCAAGACCCTGCACCGCGAAATTGTCGGTTCCGCCACGTACCGGCAGTCATCGAAAGCCCGGCGCGACGCCGCGGAGCGCGACCCGAACAACCGCTTGCTCGCTCGCCAGTCACGCCTGCGCGTTGATGCCGAGCTGATCCGTGACTCGGCCCTCGAAGCAAGCGGCTTGCTCTCGCACGCGATCGGTGGGCCGAGCGTGTTTCCACCCCAGCCTGACGGCGTCATGAAGCTCGGCCAAATGAAGCGAGATTGGAGCGCCAGCACAGGCTCCGATCGTTACCGGCGCGGGCTTTACACGTTCTTCTGGCGCGCGACGCCCTATCCGGCCCTGACCGTATTCGACGCCCCGAACGCCACTCAGGTCTGCACGCGCAGGAATCGCTCGAACACGCCGCTCCAGGCATTGACGCTCCTGAACGATCAGGCGTTCGTGGAGATCGCCCAGGCGCTTGCCGGCCGGATTCTGAAGGAAGCACCCGCGAACGACGCCGAGCGTATCGTTTACGCGTTCCGGCTCTGCCTCGCCCGACGACCGCAGCCCCACGAGGCCGAGACCCTCTCACGCCTCCTGGAGCAAGAGCGCGCGGACAGCCCCGCGACGGTGAGCCCTTCGAATGCCGACGAGCAAGTTTGGTTCACGGCGGCCCGCGTCATCCTCAACCTCGACGAGTTCATCACCAGGGAGTAACGCGACGTGAACGGCTCCCTCGACCTGCTCCGGACAACGCGACGCCATTTTTTCGGCCAGTGCGGTGTCGGGCTCGGCACCATGGCCCTGGCGAGCCTCTGCAATGAGGACCGGGCCGCCGCCAAGACTCCGGCCCGGCCGGACCCGTTCGGCCCCAGGCCGGGACACGTACCCGCGCGGGCGAAGAGCGTCATCTACCTCTTCATGGCCGGAGGGCCGAGCCAGCTCGAGCTCTTCGACTACAAGCCGCAGCTCCAGCAATACAGCGGCAAGCCGATCCCCGACTCGTTCATCAAGGGGCGGCGGTTCGCCTTCATGGACTCGTTCACCAAGGAAGTTCCCAAGCTCCTGGGTACCGCTCGCAAGTTCGCGCGCCACGGTCAGTCGGGCGCGTGGGTTTCGGAACTGCTGCCGCATTTCGCCCGCGTCGTCGACGACGTCGCCGTGATCCGGACGGTGGCGACCGACGTCTTCAATCACGCACCCGCGAAGCTCTTCGTAAACACCGGCTCGACGCAGTTCGGGCGGCCGAGCATAGGGTCGTGGGTGACGTACGGGATCGGCAGCGAGTCGCGCGACTTGCCGGGTTTCGTCGTGCTCCAGTCGGGCCCGCGCGGGCCGCGGGGGGGCGCGGTCAACTGGGGGAGCGGGTTTTTGCCCTCGTCCCACCAGGGGGTCCCGTTGCGGTCGGGAGGCGAGCCGATCCTCAACCTCTCGACGCCTTCCGGCATCGCCGCCAGCCGCCAGAAGCGCACGATTGAGGCGATCGGGGCTATGAACCGCGACCGGCTCGACGCGACGGGCGACCCCGAAATCGCCACGCGCATCGCCTCCTACGAGATGGCCTATCGCATGCAGTCGAGCGCGCCGGAGCTGATCGACCTGTCGGGGGAGACCACCGAGACGCTTCGTCTCTACGGGGCAACGCCGGGCGCTGCGTCGTTCGCGAACAATTGCCTGCTGGCGCGCCGCCTCGTCGAGCGCGGAGTCCGTTTCGTTCAGCTCTATCACACGGAGTGGGACCACCACGGAACGCCCGGCCAGACGCTCACCGGTGACCTGGACAAAGTTTGCCACGATATCGACCGTCCCTGCGCGGCGCTGATCACCGACCTCAAGCAGCGCGGGCTGCTCGACGACACGCTCGTCGTTTGGGGGGGCGAGTTCGGTCGCACGCCGATGGGGGAGATCCGCGAGCACATCGGCCGCAATCATCACGTCGATACGGCGGCCATGTGGATGGCCGGCGGCGGCGTGAAGCCTGGCCTCGCGCTGGGCACGACCGATGAATTCGGATTCGCGCCCGTCGAAGACAGGGTCCACATTCACGACGTCCAGGCCACGATCCTGCACTTACTCGGGCTGGAGCATACGAAGCTGACGTATCGCTTCCAGGGGCGCGACTTCCGGCTCACGGACGTGGCGGGCCAGGTGGTGACGAAATTGCTGGCGTAGCCGCAGTGTCTGCGGGCGCTCAAAACCGGCTCTTCCGCACTCTCGATGACGGGGTGTCGTAGAGCAATTGTCACCTGGCCATTGTCATCCAACTGGACTGGCGCACACGGAGGACCTTGTTGCTCCCGGTTGAACTCTGTGGTGCTCCCGACGGGAGCCGTGTCGATCACGATCAACTCGAACCCAACTCCATTTCGGTCTTCCTCCAAGCTGCCGTCCCGACCGTTCCTTGTCCGCTCTGCGACTCGTAGGCCCGGCGCGTTCACAGCCGCTATCAACGCCATGTCGCCGCCTTGCCCTGCTTCGGGTTGGCTGTCAGACTGCAAGTCACGGTGCGACGTTTTTTTTTCCCGGGGCCCCAATGCGCACGCCGCATCTTCGCCGAGCGCGTTGCGGGGTTTGTTCGGCCGTACGCTCGTACGACCGACCGACCGACTCCAGCAAGCCCACGGTGCAATTGGGTTGGCTCTGGGAGGTGAACCCGGCTCCCGCCTCACCAGTCTGCTCTCCATGACCACCCTCCCAGACACGCTGCTGCGCCGGATCAATCGGTTTAAGGACGAATCCTCGCCGCCTCCCCGATTCGTTGGGATCGACGACAGGGCCTAGCTCAAAGGCCAGCGGTACGGCACGATCGTCGTGGACCTTGAGCGAAGCGACGTCATCGATCTCTTGCCCGGCCGTGATGCCGAAACCGTAAAGAAATGGCTCAATGATCATCCGGGTGTCGAACTCGTCAGCCGTGATCGCTGGTCGGCCTATGCTCAGGCGACCGTCGAGGCAGCGCCTCAGGCGCAGCAGGTCGTCGATCGCTGGCATCTGTTGAAAAACGTGCGCGAGGCAATCGAACGTCTGTTCGAGCGACAGTTCGTGGTCGTCGGTGCGGTTCTCAAACCAGCCGAGTCGACGAGTGAGCCCACGATCGGCCCAGCGGTGGATCAAGCCGTTGAAGCGAGCACGATCGACGAGCAATCGAATTCGCACCGGTCGAGCGAACCAATTGCAGATTCGCCGCGGCGCCCGGCCCAGCGCGCACGACGTCAGCGGGGTGTCGAGCGGTCCGAGCAAGTTCACGCGTGCCACCGCCAAAGGCACTCCCACCGCCGAATCGCCCGCGAACAGGGGATGTCGCGTAGCGTCGTGCGGCGCTACCTTCAATGCGAGACGTGCCCGGACTGGAACCCGGGACGAGCGCGCAGGTCACGACTGGACGTGCATCGAAAATGGATTGACGCTCGCCTTGCCGAGGGCAACACGAACGCCCTCGAGTTGCACCGGCAACTGAGAGGGATGGGTTTCCGAGGGTCCTATGGTAGCGTGCGACGGTACGTCACGAAGCGTCAGGCAAAAAGGGGGACATAGATACTATCGGCAGCTGTCGATAATCGCTATGTCCCCTTTTTTCCCGCAACCACGAGCCGTTTTGGTTCTAGTCGGGGCGACAGGACACCAATTGAACTTTTCGTGGCAGCTCTCATCGGGTGGCCGAAGCCGTTAGTCTTAATGTCACAAGAGCTTATGGATAAATCGACGATGCGATAGCCGAATCGCCATTAGCGGCTGTTCCGCGGACCTCATGAGCAATGAGAACGCTGAGCCAGAGACTTCATATGGAGAAAGTCGGCGACATGGCGAGAAAATCGTCCGCGACTATCAAGGTCGTCCCTGTGCTTTAGTCCTCCGCATTTAACAGAGTATCACGAAGCGCTCGGAGCGCCTCCAATTCCTGTAATTGCCGTTTGAGTCCCATTCGCCGCCCGAATTCCATGACCATGTATGCGAATATAAAAATGACGGCAAAGAAAACTTCAGTTATTAGCCAATGAGTGAGCGAGTCTAGTAGAGGTCTCTGGCCGTATTCCATGGCAAAGAAAAAGCTCGGCGGGATCATGCATCCCAAAGCAATCGGCAGCAAATACCACCAAAACGAGTATCGATCCTGCCGCATCCGATGCTCGATTTCTTTGGTCGACCGCTCGACGTGGGCAAGCATGGTTTCGTCAAAATGGGTGGCCTCACGTCGCCGGCGCCATCGATTGAACAGGATGTAACCCACGACCCATATATCGCTCGCAACCGAGATCAGCCAGGGCCAGTCTTTCTGAATATCGCGAAACGCGTTCACAATTATGAAAATACATATAAATAATAATATAGATATCATAAATATGTAGGCCCCACGTTCGATTCGCCGTTCAAGGCGGGCTACCTTGAGCCACAGATTGGGATTCGTTCCAATCGTGCCGCATGTCTGCGACTGCCAAGCTTGCTGCAATTCCTCAGGATTCATTGCCAGGTTCCTTAACTGCGGCCGCAAGTTCCCGCTTGATCCGATTGAGCCTGACGCCGACGTTCGACTCTGAAATGCCCACCACTTCGGAAATTTCCCGATAGGTAAAGCCGTCCAGATAAAGAACCACCAGCGCTCGCTTGGCGAGAGGGAGAGCGCGGATCGCGGCATACAATTGATCAACGACTTGACTGTTTTCCTCGGCGTCCACGGACGTCGTCGGTTGAGCGGCGGAACCCGCATCAGGGAGCAAGCTTTGCCGGCGGCGACTTTTTTTTTCGCCACGCTTCCACGCCAGTGCTGTATTCAGCGCGACCCGATACAGCCACGTGGTCGGCCTCGAGTTCTCCCGAAAATTGGGCACCGACAGCCAAACCTGCATCAAAATCTCTTGAAACAGATCGTCCTGATCGGCCGGTCCTTCTGCGAACGAACGACCTTGACCAGCAAGCCCTTATGCTCGCCAAGCCACTGCCGAAACTGCAGTTCGTGATTCGCGATGCTCAAGAAACCGCCCTTTCTTCCTGATTAGTGGCGACTGCCGGCGTTTCTTACAGCATAATTACGATTAATCGGGCCGGAGGTCACAACGCCCAGAAACGAGGGACAAGCGAGGCGTGGACAGTTACAAGCACTGCGACGAGCTGTTCACCTTCCTGGACGTCCCGGCGGTGCCGGCGGATAACAACGACACCGAGCAGGACATTCGCAGTTTGGCGGCGGCGCGGAGCGACCGCAGCACGCGCCGCGCCGACTGGGAGTGCGACGGCGTTGATCCTCGTGCGCGCAGGGCACACCTCATCAGTTAGAATCGGCCAGGGAGGTCGCCAGGATGGTCGGCGTCCACCGCTCAGCCATCTATCGTGCCACAGCAACAGCTCAGGTAAATGCGATGGAAGCCCGGATTATTGAAGAGCCTGTCTCGTGTCTGCCGGAATGTGGGAGACTGCCGATCGCCTTTCGTGTGGACTGGGTCCTTGATGTCATCCCGATCGATGAAGGGCTGGGTGGCCTTAGCCTTAAGGAGCGCCCCGTCGATTCCCCTTACATCAAGGATTTCGATGAGATAGAGGGAAACGCGCCGATGTGCTGGGCCGCTCAATGGGATCTTTCCAACTGGTCAGTTCTATCGTTTCTGGTCGGAGGCTACCGCGTCGGCGGGGCGGTGCTCGCTTTCGATACCGAAGGAGTGGATATGCTCGAACGCCGGAAGGACCTCGCGATCCTGTGGGATATCCGGGTCCATCCTGACCACCGCCGCCACGGCGTTGGCCGCTCACTCTTCCGAGCCGCAGAGGCGTGGGCTGGAGCACGTGGTTGCCAGCAAATCAAGGTGGAAACTCAGAATATCAACGTCGCCGCTTGCCATTTCTACGCGAAGCAAGGCTGCAGCTTAGGGATGATTAACCGTTATGCTTACCGGGATTTTCCGGAAGAAACGCAGATAATATGGTATAAGCAATTGTTGTAATCACAATGTCGGTAGCCGGCGTCCATTCACAGCTTAGCCCCGCCAGAACCCCGTCCCGGTGCACAGCCCGCCTCAGCCATAGGCCGCAATGGGCCAGTGCGAAGGCTTGCTGTAAGAGACATGGGTGGAGCCGGCATTGGCATTGCCGCCCGAGGGGGCGGTGGCGAAAGGCACGCCGATGGCGATGTCTGCGTTTCCGACGCCGGTGACATGCCCCGTAGCTCCAGACGAGCCTGCCTTATCGTTAGCTTAACACCTACAACTTGCGACTAGTCGACGGAACTCTACTCCCAGAAGCAAGAAAGCCCCTCTCGCCGAAGGGCAACTCGTTCCATCAAGTCGGGGCGACTTGATTTGAACCCCGCGTAGCCGTCTGCCTGCTGCCCTACCCTGGTTCGGTCGGATCGACCGAAGCACCTTCGTTGGATGCTCACGGCTCGCCGCGATCTTGCACACCTGTCACCCTCAGCTCGTGAACGGATACCCCCAGGCGGAATAATCTACGAGTCTACATTAGATTATAAGCTGGACAGGGAGCACGGCGAAGCAGGTCGGTCAGGAATCCGGTCTCCGCAATCTCGGTCACCAGCCCCAGAGCCGCATCCGCAAGCGTGACGATGCTACTCAGTTCGCCCAGTCTGTGTTGAGCAACAGAGCAATGTCCCCTTTGCCTTTCTCGTTGCCAAATCGCCATGCGGTCGTTTCTCGCCGGTCAGGTTACGGCACCGGTTTGCTCTGATCCGCCGGGAACAGCTTGGAGTCCATGGAATACTGGTCGACAACCCCATACACCTTGTCGACGTCCCTAAAAGACCACTTCGGTCTGAACCACACCTCGTGCTGGCCCAGTCTCGCGTGCAGCTCCCAGACGCATGCGGCGGCAAAGGCGAAATGCCACTTGTTGATGCCATTGTCTGGGCGCGATTCGAGGATCAAATAAGCCTCCGGATCGGTCCCTTGGGCGAAAGCAAAAATGGCGCCGTCGACGGCGGCTTGTTCGGCGTAGCGATGGATCGGCTGGACCATCATCCGCATATGCCAGACGGACCCTTCCTCGTAGCCGGGTGGCGATTTGACCGCATGGACGACGAAACTCTCGGCGAGCCGTTTCATTTGCCGCAGTCGTTCAGCGCGAGACCGGGCGGGTGATGGTGCGCCCGCTATGGCCTGCCACGAGATTCCCGGCCGGGACGTCGACAATCGCGTCGTGCCGTCCAGCGTGGCGTTCAGCGGTTGTTGTGACAGGGAATGGAGTTCGAAGAGGGTGTGCCCGTTCTTGATCCAGATCCCTCCGATGGCTTGGGGCCGGAGCTCCTCAAACCAGGCAAACGCCATCCCATCGGGTACGTGTGCTCTCGGGTTGTCCCACCGAATGAGCGGCTCCGACCCGAGTTCCAGCTTTGAGCCCTGGTTCCCTCCCACAAGGATTTCGATGCGTGCAGCTATGTTGCTCATCGCCGTGAGTCTGGCGCTGCTTTGGACTTTCAGCTCTTGCGCTTTCCGTGTCGACTCGGTGGCCTCGTTCGCCGCCACAGCCTTCGATACGGGCACGGCGCCCGGATTCGCGTGCGCTTTTTCCGCAACGTCCTCGGCAGCGCTTTGCCACGCCCAATAGCTCCCCACGACGCCGACGAACAACAGGGTTGTCGCGACCTTGAGCTGATTCGGGAACACGGATGCCATCACTCCCTGCGCCAGCACGGCGGCCGTATTGCCTGTCAGTCGTTTCAGCGCGATCGAAAGGGTCGATCGGATCAGATTCTCGGGGATAGCTGCTTCCGTTTGACCAGTGACACCGGCGGCCAAGAGTCCCGCGGGGATCGTTAGACCACGGCGGATCAACCGCACGCGCAACCGCTCGCGTGCCCGTGCGAGACGGCCCCGGAGCGCCACCGCCGACAGTTCGAGCCGATCCGCCGCCGCTTCGTAGGTCAGCCCTTGCAGGTAACAAAGCACCACGGGTGCCCGAAGCCGCTCGGGTAAGCCACGAATCTCCTCGTCGAGAAGCTCCCCATCGAAATCGCTCTCCGCTGGGGAATCACGTTCCAAGCTCCGCACAGCGACCCGTGTGATGAGCGTTTTCCGCCTTGCCTCGCCGCGCTTGGCTCGAACCGCTACGCGCTGAGCGACTCCGAACAGCCAACTTGCGACAGCTCCCTGCCGGCGGATCGACCCGGCCCTACGGGCCAGTACGAAGAAGACGGCCTGAAAGACTTCTTCGACATCATGCGTATTGTGAATCACGCTCCGACAGACCCGGAGCACCATCGGGCCGTGTCGGATGACCAGCGCTTCAAACGCCGCCTCTGACATCGCACCGCGTCCCGATACAAACCGATCGAGGAGCTGTGCATCGGACAACGTGCCGACCGCTCCGGTGTCGACCGACCGTGGACGCTCCTGGAGCACCTGGTCCGATGGGCTGCGAGGCATTGCTTTCCGACCTCCTCGGTGACTGGTCCACTCTCTTAAGGTAGTACCCGCCCGTCGAACGCCCCTCACGAAAAATGTTGGGAATCCGAGAACAATCGGTGTCGTTTCCAGCGGCCGTGCAAAACAGCCACGGGAACGGGAACATCTCGAGTCGGACAAGCACCTGCTCGAGAACGCCTGGCGATCGATCTCCTAATTTTATCATGAGACACTCGTGGCATGCGGGCACTACACTGCGGAGCTCAAGCACCCAGGAGGTTGGGCCGTAGAGCAGGAGAGCCCGCGAGTTCGTTCTGGTCGGTCTATCGCCGCGCCAGGATGGACACCGCTACCTATCGACCGTCGCGAGCACGATGAAGCGCTTTGCGCAGGCGCAAACGGCACTTTACGCGCTTGACCTCTGGGGCGCCACAAAAGCAGGCATTGCGTCTCGTCCTTTCCTTTTCGACCACGAGTTGAAGATTTTTTCTCCAGCGTTGGATTGACACTTAGGGCGCGGGCAAAAATAAAGTCGTCAAGTTCATCTTTACGGTGGGGCTAAGAGTGTTATGCTCTGGGACCATGCAGGATGCAACTGTTATTGAACGGA
>JARLIH010000216.1 GCA_031291845.1 Isosphaeraceae bacterium
GCGCTGAAGGTGCTGGTGGTTGCGGCGGACAGGCCGGCCGCGGTCGCCTGGAGCGTGTAGCCGCCGCCGACCTGGTCGAGCGTCAGGCCCGCGAAGGTGGCCACGCCCGCCACGGGCGTCGCGGTCAGGAGCCCGCTCAGGGTCGCGCCGGCGGGGCCGCTGGCGAGCGCCAGCGTGACGGTGCCGCCGAAGTTCGGGTCCACCAGGTTCTGGCCGTTTTCCGCCGAGATCGTGAGGCCGAACACGCTGCCCACGCCGACCGAGGTCGGCGGCTGGACCGTGACCACCAGGTGCGTTGCCGGCGCGGGGGTCACGGTGATGGACGTGGAAGCCGTCGGGGTCAGGCCGCCGGTGGACGCCTGAACCTGATAATTCACGCCAACCTGGTCGAGCGTCAGGCCCGCGAAGGTCGCCACGCCGTTGACGAGCGGCTCGGTGAGCGTACCGCCGAGCGTTGCGCTGCCGGGGTTCAGCAGCACGAGCGTCACGTTGCCGGTGTACGTCGGATCGATGGTGCCCTGGGGGCTCTCGGCCGCGACCGAGAGCCCGAACGGAGCGGCCTGGGCGACGGCGTGGGGAGGCTCGGCCAGGAACGCGACTTGCGTGGCCGGCTGGACCGTGGCGTTGATGGCGGTCGTCGTCGCCGCGGTCAGGCTGCCGCTCGTCACCTGCAAGACGAAGCCGGTCCCCCCCTTGCTGATCGCCAGGTTCGAGAAGTTGGCCACGCCGTTCACTGCGTTCACCGTCGTCGTGCCGAGGAGCGACGCGCCGGTGGGGTTGCCGTTCGGGCTGGCGAACGCCACGGTGACCGGGCCGTTGTAGCTCGTGTCGATCTGCGCTTGTGGGTTCATGGCATCGACGACGAACCCGAAGGGGTTGCCGGCAACGACATTCGAGGGGGGCTCCGCGGCCACGACGAGCGCCGTGGCGGGCGCTGGGGCCACGCGGAATGAGGGGGTCGCCACGCCGGTCAAGCCGCCGGTCGTGAACTGGAGCGTGTAACCGCCGGCGATCTGATTGAGCGTCAGGTCCGGGAACGTCGCCACGCCGTCAACGGCGGGCTCGGTCAGCGTGCCGCCGAGCGTGGCGCCGGCGGGGTTGGTTCCGAGGGCGACCGTCACCGTGCCGCTGAAGCTCGGGTCGACTTGACCCTGTCCGTTTTCGGCGGAGACGACCACCGTAAACGCGTTGTTGACCGTCACGCCGGTCGGGGGCGTGGTCACGACCAACTGGGTGGCGGGGAGCGGCGTCACGTCGATCGAGCTGCTCGTCGCCCCGGTCACGCCGCCCGCGGTGCTGGGGCCGCCCGTCACCTGAAGCGTGTAGCCGTCGGCGATCTGGTTGATCGACACCCCCGGGAAGGTGGCCACCCCCCCGCTGGCCGTCACCGACACCGAGCCGCCGAGCGTCGCATTGCCCGGGTTGCTCAGCAGGGCCAACGTCACCGCGCCGGTGTAACTGCTGTCCAGCACACCGCTCGCATCCTCGGCGTCGACGACGAGCCCGAACGCCTGGTTGACGGCGACGCTCGCCGGCGGCTCGGTCACCACCACGAGCTGCGTGGCCGCCGCCAGCAGGCTGCGCACTTCCAGGTGCTCCAGAACAGGCGGCCGAAGCCTTCGTAGCCGCGACCCGCCCCGGCCCATCGCTCCCCACGAAGGACGTGCCGGCCGCGCCTTCAAATCGTGCTGCTGTGCCATGTTGTTCCTGACCCGGAAGATGGTGCCGCCGTCGCGAACCAAAGCTCGACGGCCCCACGACGCCTCGAACGCAGCCTTTGACCCGCTTCGGGAACCCCGCGCAATCCCGGCCGCCGGCGCGCTTCACCCCGCGCCGGCGCGCCGGTGGGGATCGTCATGCCGGCATGGACGTCTCCAAACTACCATCCGTTATGACAGCCCAGAAGTCCCTGTCAAGAAAAAAGCCCCGAATTTACCCACTTTAACCTATTAGGGGTTTGACAACGGGATCGTCTTTGGGGCTGTGAGGAAGAATCCGGGACGAGATGCGACTACGTCTACGCGTGGGTGGAGGTGGTGTTCCGGCATGATGAAAACGACCATCTGGGGAGCCGCCTGGAGGGTGGGCGCTGCCCACCTTCCCCTTCTTTGTGGAAAAGGTGCGCAGCGCCCCCCCTACAGCGGAGGCCTTTCGGGAGCGGCGCGTCATGCGAACCGGATTTTCGTGAGCAGGTGGTCGACCGCGACCGGATCGATCACCTGGGCGGGCCGGGCGAGAACCCGCACGGCCGGCGGAGCGACGCTGGGACGAGGTGGTGCGGCCGCTGCAATGGGTGCGGAGGAGGGGGCAGGGGAGGCGTTCACAACGACCGCAGGCGATGCGGCCGAGGAACTGGCGCTGGCCCGGACGCTATCCAGTACGGGGTACACCATCTTGAACGTGGAGTAGACGGGCGAGCTGCCGAGCGTGTCACCATTGGTCGCACTGATTCCCGACAGCGCGAACAGGTAAATGGTGTTGTTGGGCAGCACGCCCGTCGTCGGCACGATGATGAGCTGGTTGGTGTTCGGGTTGAATGCCAGCTTCGCGTTCAGCGGCACGTCGGCATAGCCCGAGCCACCCGTCGTCACGCCGCCGGTGTGCGGAACCAGCATGGCCGAGAAACGGCCCAGGGAAGCCAGGTTGATCGGCTCGCTGAAGGTAACTGCGCCATAGCCCAGGTTCGAGAACGACAAGGTCCCATTGGGCGGGTTCGTCGCCGTCACTTTCAGCGGCGAATGCCCCGCGGCGACGCCCGAGGCGTTGACGGTGAACGACGTGATGAACTGCTGCGCCAGGGTGCCCCCCGAAGCCGGCAACGCCTGGTCGTTGCTGACCGAGGTGTCGACCTCGACGTAGTAAACCGTGCCCGGCGTGAGCAAGGCTTCGGGCGTGAGATAGGCGGTCCAGGTACTTGGGTTGTAGGCCACGGCCGCCGCCACCTGCGATACGCCGTTCGGGCCCGACTTGGACAGCAGACGGATCGTGCTCGTGTTCGCCGTCCAGGTGTCGAGTGGTTCGTTGAAGGCGATGCCGATCGTGTCGGGCTGCGGGATCTGGTTGTTGTTGATGATGGTCGCGCCGTTGTTCGACGTGACGTAGGCCACGGATAGCGGCGTCGAGGTCGCGGCGGAAGCGTGCAGGTCGAAAGAGCTGTACTCCTGGCCGGTGTTGCCCTGGGCGTTGGTGAGCGAGTTGCCGGCCAGGTCCACCAGGCTGCCCGAGATGCTGATGAGATAGATGTCGGTGTTGAGCCCCAGGTCGGGCGTCAGCGTGATGGTGGACGTGCCGTTGGCGTTCTGGTGATAGACGAGGGTCGCGGGGATCGGCAGGTCGCCGCCGTCGACCCCATACGGAGCGCTCCACAGCGACTGCCCGTTGGCGTACAGCCCGCCCCCCTCGGGGCCGCTGGGCACGAGCATCACCGCGAACGGGTTGCTTGCGAACCCGCTGCCGTCCGCCTTGTCGGGGACCAGGCCGGCGAGCCCGCCGCTGAACGTCACAACGACCTGGTTGTTCGGCAGGCCGCCCGTCAGGAAATTGCCCGACGGGCTGATGCTGACGACGTGCAGGCTCGTCTCAACGGTGATCGCGGCCGCCTGCGAGAACGCGCTCTGCGTCCCCGTCGGGCTCGAGGCGCTGGTGTAGGCGATCTGGTGCGTGCCGTCGGCCAGCGTTGAGCCGGAGACCGTGACCGAATTGCCAAGCAGCATCAGCACCGGCCCCGACAACAGTACCGGCGACGACGGGTTGGTCACGTCGTAGAGGCTGTAGTACTGCCCCGCGGTGACGCTCGGGATGGCGAACGTCAACGGGGCCGACGACGAGCCATTGTCCTGGGTGATCCCGTCACTGTTGCTGATGCCCGTATCGCTCTGCGCGGCCAGCAAGGGAGCGGCCAGGGCCGCCGCCGGCGTGAAGGGGCCGGTCGCCAGCAAGGCGCGCGACTCCAAGGTCTCGAGGCTGAGGGGCCGGCCGGTCCGGCGCGGCGCGCGCGAGGAAGGACGTGCGGAGTGCGTCATGGTGTGAATCCCTTCGATGTCCGGCGTCGTGAACAAGCTCACGGCCTGGCCGAGCCGGCCGCGCCTCCTGCGTTGCTATGCACGTTGTCGCAAGTTAAGTCGGAATTCGTCAAGAGAACCGGCCAGAGCCACCGCCGGAACACAGGGTTCGGACGGGCAATCGCCGTCCCACGTGGGAAGGGCGCGGTTCTGGTGGGTTCTGGTCGCCTCCGGCGATTTCGCTTGAATCTCGCCCAGGCCTCGGCCATCCTGTCCCCAGTCCCGCCCTCCTCGATCCCTCCTGGGAGCCCCGCCATGCGCCTCCGCTTGATCGCACTCCTCGGTGTTCTCCTCATTGCGCCGCCGTTCCTCACCCGCGCGGACGAGCCCGCGCTGCCGGGCACGAAGCCGCTCGACTGGACGGGCGACCTCGCGTCGCGGATGGTCGACGGGGTCGACCGATTCTTGCTCCGGAAGATCGAGCACTCCGAGGAGGGGCGCGCCAAGCACTGGAAGCGCGACACGTCGTCGGTCGAGCGGTACAACGCGTCGATCGAGCCGAACCGGAAGCACCTGGCGCACATCCTGGGAGTACGCGACCCGCGCGTGCCGTTCGACGGGCCGGAGCTCATCGGTACGCCGAGCAAGCCCGCACTCGTCGGGCGGGGTGAAGGTTTCGAGGTCTTCACCGTCCGCTGGCCGGCGTTCGGCGACGTGACGGGCGAGGGGCTCCTGCTCGTCCCGACCAAGGGGAAGCCCGTGGCCGACGTCGTGGCGATCCCCGACGCCGACCAGACGCCCGAGCAGCTCGCGGGTCTGGTCGAGGGCGTTCCGCCCGTGTCCCAGGTCGCGCGGCGGCTGGCCGAGAGCGGCTGCCGCGTGCTCGTCCCATCGCTGATCGACCGGCACATGGAAAAGCGGAGCGGGCGGGCCAACCTCACCAGCCGCGAGTTCCTCTACCGCTCGGCCTTCGAGCTTGGACGGCACCTGGTCGGCTACGAGGTGCAGAAGGTGCTCGCCGCGGTCGACTGGTTCGCACGCGAGGCCGGCAGCGGCGACGCAAACATCGGCGTTTTCGGCTACGGCGAAGGGGGGATGCTCGCCCTCTACGCGGCCGCGCTCGACCCGAGGATCGATGCCGCGTGCGTCAGCGGTTATTTCGACGACCGCCGCAAGGGCTGGCAGCAGCCGATCGACCGCAACGTCTTCGGCCTGCTCGACGAGTTCGGCGACGCCGAGATCGCCTCGATGGTCGCCCCGCGCAGGCTGGTCATCGAGGCGTCCAAAGGTCCCGAGCTGACCCTGCCGAGCGAAGGGGGCGCACCGGCCACGCTCGCCTCACCCAAGCGGGAGGACGTCCAGCGCGAGGTCGACCGCGCAAGGCAGTTGGTCACGCGCGACCTGGCCAAGGACCTCACGCTCGTCACCGCCGGAGACGGCTCGGGACCGTTCGGCTCGAGTGGCGCACTCGAAGCCCTGCTCGGCGCGTTCAAGCCCCAGGCCACGCTTGCCCCGGACCGCGGAACGGTGCAGGTGATGCACGCCCCGGGCGACCCGAAGGCCCGCCAGGCGCGGCAGATGCACGAGATCGACCGCCACAGCCAGGCCCTCCTCGCCGCGAGCGGTTACGTCCGGCAGGACTTCTTCGCCAAGCTCGACACGACGACGCCCGAGGCGTTCGCCAAGGGCATCGAATGGTACCGCGACTTCTTCGCCAACGAGGTCGTCGGCCGGTTCGACGACCCCATGCTCCCGGCCAACCCCCGTGCCCGGCAGATCTACGACGAGCCCAAGTATAAGGGCTACGAGGTCGTGCTCGACGTCTTCCCCGACGTGTTCGCCTACGGCATCCTGCTCGTCCCGAAGGACATCAAGGAGGGAGAGAAACGCCCCGTGGTCGTCTGCCAGCACGGCCTCGAAGGGCGCCCGCAGGACGTGGCGGACCCGAAGGTCGAGAGCCCGTACTACCACCAGTTCGCCAACCGCCTGGCCGAACGCGGCTTCGTGACCTTCGCGCCCCAGAACCCGTATATTTTCAAGGACCGCTTCCGCACCCTTCAGCGCAAGTCGAACCCGCTCAAGAAGACGCTCTTCTCGACGATCGTCCCCCAGCACCAGCAGATCACCGACTGGCTGAAGTCGCTGCCGTACGTCGACGGCACGCGCATCGGCTTCTACGGCCTGAGCTACGGCGGCAAGTCGGCCATGCGCATCCCGCCGTTGGTGAAGAACTACGCCCTGTCGATCTGCTCGGCCGACTTCAACGAGTGGGTCTGGAAGAACGCCACGAGCGAGCCCCGCGCGGTCATGAGCTACGTCTGGACGCCCGAGTACGAGATCTTCGAGTTCGACCTGGGGAGCACCTTCAACTACTCCGAGATGGCCGCCCTGATCGCCCCCCGCCCGTTCATGGTCGAGCGTGGCCATTTCGACGGCGTCGCCCCCGATGAGGAAGTCGGCTACGAGTTCGCCAAGGTTCGCTTCTTCTACGAGGCCAAGCTCGGCCTCAAGGACCAGTGCGAGATCGAGTGGTTCGTCGGGCCGCACGAGATCCACGGAGTGGGGACGTACGCGTTTCTCCACAAGCATTTGAACTGGGCAAAGAAATAAGAGACTTATCCGCGGAAGTCGCGGATGGACGCCGACGAAGAGGAAAGCCGACTCGAGAGCGCGCGGACAGCCCGCCTACGCCTGGCACTCGACCGGCTGTCCGCGCTGGACCGTCACCGGCTGGCTATTGCCGTGCTTGACCACTCTCTACCACCGGCGACCGGGATTGACGGCTTGCTTGGGCTCGACTTCCTGCGCGGATCGGTCCTCACCGTCGACTTTCAAGCCGGTCGGGTGTCCTTGGCTTAACGTCCTGGTCACACGTGCAGCCGTACGTCCTGGCCCGCTAGGCAATTGCTGAATCGGCAAATTCGAAACGCGTCCCGCTTTCTTTTCGCCAACGAATGGCCTTTTCACTTCTCTACCTGCGTCCATCTGGGGACGACCCCGCTTTATCCGCCGTCTTGATCCAGCAGCGGAGGACCTCGGCGACGCTCCAGGCCTGGGCGAGGCAGCCGCGGGGGGTGTAGGGAGGTTCGGCGTCGAAGACCTCGCTGATCGAGCCGACGCACGCCTCGTTCAGGTGGGGAACGAACCCTTCGAGGAAGCGCCGGGCGCCGGTGCGGTCGTCGGGGTGGACCTTGAGCCAGGCATCGATGAAGGGGCCGATCAACCAGGCCCAGACGGTCCCCTGGTGGTAGGCCGCGTCTCGGGCGCGGAGGTCGCCGAAGTAGCGCGGCTTGTAGTCGGGATGCCCGGGAGCAAGCGAGCGCAGGCCGAGGGGCGTCAGCAACCGGTGGTGTACGACGTCCAGCACCGCCTCCCAGCGCGTGGGCTCCAGCACCGGGTGCTCGAGCGAGATCGCGAAGACCTGGTTCGGGCGGCAAGCGGGGTCGTCGCCGTTCTCACCGTCGACGACGTCGTAGAGGTATCCCCCGTCGGCGTGCCAGAAGCGCTCGTTGAAGGCGCGGCGAACGCGTTCGGCGTGCGTGGCGAGAGGGCGCGCGGCGTCCTCGCCGCGGAGGTCGCGCAGCCATCCTTCGAGGAGGCGGAGGGCGTTGTACCAGAGGGCGTTGAGCTCCACCGCCTTCCCCCTGCGCGGGGTGACGACCCAGTCGCCGACCTTCGCGTCCATCCAGGTGAGCTGGTAGCCCTCCTGGCCCTGGCGGAGCAGGCCGTCGCTCGGGTCGACGCCGATGCCGAACCGCGTGCCGCACAGGTGGTGTTCGACGATGTCGACCAGTTTCGGGACCAGGAGGTTCCGCGTCTCGGTATCGCCGGTCGCGTCGAGGTAGCGGCCGATGGCGTGGAAGAACCAGAGGGTGGCGTCGGCTGTGTGGTAGAGGCCCTTCGTACGGCCGTCGGGGAAGAAGTTGGGGATCAGGCCGTCGCGGATGTAGTACGCGAATGTGCGGAGGATGTAGCCGGCCTCCGCGTAGCGGCCGGTCGCGAGGGTCAAGCCTTCGAGGCTGATCATCGTGTCGCGGCCCCAGTCAGTAAACCAGTGGTAGCCGGCGATCACGGTGCGGATCTCCTCGCCCGCCGCGTGCGCCCGCGCTGCGTCTTGCACGCGGCCGGCGGGCGTGATCAGGAACTGGTCGGCCGCGAGCACGAGCTCGCCGGCCGTGCTATCGGCGTTGTGCGACTCGGCCCCGAGGACCAGCCGCGCCCGCCGCGTGCGCTCGGCGCGGGTCGCCTCCTCCGGGCTCATGGCCTCGGCCACCTCCCACGATTCGGTCGACGCGACCAGCGTGACCGGCTCGTCGCGCACCAGGTCGACCCGGAAGTAACCGGGGCTCCAGAGCTCGCCGACGGCGTCGTACCCGCGCTCTTCTTCCAGGGCGTAGCGGACCTGCTGCGCCGTCTCGGCCCCGAGCACGAACGACCGGTCCGGCCCTTGCAGCACCAGGCGCAAGGGGGGGTACTCCTGCGCGGCGGCGACCTCGTAGTGCTCATCGGTGGCCGACACGCGGTAAGGAGCGGGGTGGGGCGTGCTGACGGCCCCATCGTGTGATCGCATGTGGATCAAGGGGCGCAGGTACAGCCGCACGGGTTCGCCCGCGCTCAGGCGGCGGAACGTGATCACGGCCGTGTTCTGAAGGTAGGGCAGCACGAGCCGCTTCTCCAGCACGACGCCGCCTGCCTCGTACTCCCAGACCGGGAGGCCCCCCTCGAGCCGGAACTCGGTCAGGTGTCCGATCCCCGCGCGCGCGACCGGGTCGTCACCGGCCAGTTCGTCGAAGCCGAGCGCGGCGTACGTGCCGTCGGCCAGGGCGAGCCGCTCGGAGAGCTGCGCCAGCATGAGCGTGCGGCCGAGGGGGGCGGTCAGGGCCGCGATCAACAGGCCGTGGTAGCGCCGGGTGGGAATGCCGCTGACCGTGCCCGAGGCATAGCCGCCAAGCCCGTTGGTAACGAGCCACTCGCGCTCCAGCAGCGCCTTGGGAGACAGCGCTGCTGCGCCGCTGACCCGGAGCGAGCGTACCAGGTTAAACATGGGACGTCGGTTCTCCGCGAGACGCCAGCGCCACGGCCGCATGGCCCGGGAGGCGCCAGCCTTCGTCAGTGTCGACGGGCGGGGTCCCCGTCCCTCCATACGCCGGGTCCTCGCTCGACCAGAGCAGGCCCCACACCTGGCCGTACGGCGGGGCGAGGAGCGGCTCGGCCGCGGGGTCGAGGCGGAGGTCGGCCCCAAGGTTGACGACGAGCAGCCGGTCGCCTTCCTCTGCGCCCAGGTAACGGAGCACGAAAGCCTCGGGCCCGAGCACCGCGCCGTCGATCCCGTGCAGGCGCTGCGCGCGGAAGACCGGGTCGTCGCGCCGCAGGCGCAGCAGGTCGCGATGCAAGGCCGTCGCTTCCCCGTGCGCGGCCCGCTCGGCCGGGTCGAGCTTCGAGCGCCGGAACGTTTCCGGGGCGGCCGGGTGGGGAATGCGCTGTTGCATCTGATAAGTCTTCAGCGCCGGGAACTGGGCCAAGAACTGGCGGCGGCCCCGGTGCATCGCAAAGGCGATCTCGGCCTTTTGGTCGCCGAAGTAGAGGAACGGGCTCGACGCCGCAAACTCTTGGCCCTGGAAGAGCATCGGCGTTCCCGGCAGTAGCAGCAAGAGCCCGGTCAAGGCCCGGTAACGCCCCGGGCTGGTCAGCCGGTCCAAGCGCGCGCCCGTAGCGGAATTGCCGATCTGGTCGTGGTTCTGAAGGAAGTTGACGAACGCGGCCGGCTCGATCCCGAACGTCGGCGTCCCCCTCCGCTTCGCTTGCCGGGCGTTGCGCTGGCCCTGGTAGAGAAAGCCGTACTTGGCCGCCGAGACGAACTCCTGGGGCGTTCCGCGGTAGTCGCGATAGTACCCCTCATTGCGCCCGGTGGCGGCGACACGTGCCGCATGATGGAAGTCGTCGTTCCAGAGCATGTCGAGCCCCTGGCCACCCTGGTCGACGGGCCGGATGAGCGACACGCGCTGCTCTTCGTTCTCTCCCACGAGTAAGACCCGCCGCCCGCGCGCGGCCTCGTGCACGCGCTCGGAAAGCGCGGCCAGGATGTGCTTGGGCGAGTCGTCGAAGATGGCCTGCGTGGCGTCGATCCGCAGGCCGTCGAGGTGGAACTCGTCGACCCAGTAGCCCGCGTTGGCCACGACGAACTCGCGCACCGGGCCGCAGTGGGCGCCGTCGAAGTTGATCGGCGTGCCCCACTCGGTCTGGTGGCGTTCCGAGAAGTAATGAGACGAGAACCGCGGCAGGAAGTTCCCGTCCGGGCCGAGATGGTTGTACACCACGTCGAGGATCACGCTGAGGCCCAGGGCGTGGGCTCGGTCGACGAACCGTCGCATGTCGTCGGGGTTGCCGTAAAGTCGCGTCGGCGCATACCAATTGACCCCGTCGTAGCCCCAGCCGAACTCCCCGGGGAACTCGTTGACCGGCATCACCTCGAGCACCGTAACACCCAGCTCGGCCAGGGCAGGGAGCTGACCCGCCGCCGCGGTCCACGTCCCCTCGGGGGTGAACGTGCCGACGTGCATCTCGTACAAGACCTGCCCCTGAAAGACCGGCCCGCGCCAGTCGCGGTCGGTCCAGGAGAAGCTGGTCGGGTCGACCACCTGCGATGGCCCGTGCGGCCCCTCGGGCTGGAAGCGCGAGGCGGGATCGGGAAGCGGTTCCCCGCCGTCGAGCCGGTAGTGATAACGCGTCCCCGCGGCGGCCGGCGCCACGACCCCCGAGAAGTAGCCGTCCTCCTCAGGGGAGAGCGCGTACTCACCACCCCCCTCGACCACCACGTCGACCACCTCGGATTGCGGCGCCCACACGCGGAAGTGGACCCCGCCCCCCGCCAAAACCTCCGCGCCGACGGCCAACCGTCGGCGCAGCTCCGCCCCGCCTGTGCGTGCCTGCGTCGCTATCGGCATGGTGGTCGCTCAGCCCTCCTCGTCATGTCTTGTAAGCGCTCGCGAAACTGAGAAGTATTCTCCCAATCCGCGAACACCGCGTTCCCTGAAGATCGACGTCGAAAGTCGACGAGCAAATCGAGTACCGCGTGCGCAGATAATCGCCGAAAACAGGCAGCCGACAGCCCTCGCCCATCAAGTCGACGACCCGCCGCCGGTGACCGCCAGGTCCGAAGGCTGCGAACGACGAGAGCGGTCAACGCACGCCTTGGGCGGAGCGATCCCCCCCGGCCCCCCCCTTCGTAAGGGGAGGAGTCATTGGAAACCCCCACGAGAAAAACCACCGCAGGGCCCCGACTTCAGCCGGCCCCTCCTTCGTAAGGGGGGAGTAATCGGAAAACCCCGCGAGAAAAACCACCGTAGGGCCCCGACTTCGGCCGGCCCCCCCTTCGTAAGGGGGGAGCAATCGGAAACTCCCCCCCTTACGAAGGGGGGGCCGGGGGGGGTGCGAACGACCGAGCAGCCCTGCCTGTGCGCAACGCGGCTACAAACCGCTCTAGGACGACCGGCGCTGTAGAAGGGCCGTTCTAGATAAATTTGTCATATGATCTCGTTCCAATGCACAGCGTGGGAACGCGACTATTAACGTAATTATATTTAAAAATCCTATTACCTCTCTCTGGCCCTAACGTTCTTGGCGGTTAATCCCTCGTCTCTTGGCGGTTCTGTGTGACTTGCCGGATCGTCGTTTCGAGCGTCCCGAAGTCGATCGGTTTCGTCAGGTGCGCCAGAAATCCCGCGTCCAGGCTTCGTCGCAGGTCGTCTTCCATGCCAAACCCACTGAGCGCGATTCCGGGCACGGGGCCGCGGGCGCGGAGGGTGCGGATGAGGTCGAGCCCACTGCCGTCGGGGAGGCCGATGTCGCTGACCAGCAGGTCGAACGGCGCACGTTCGGCCTCGGCCAGCGCCGAGGCAACGGAGTCGGCGGTCGCCACGGCGTAGCCGCGACGGCGGAGCAGGCGTGCCAGCACGCGGAGCGATTCCTCGTTGTCCTCGGCCAGGAGGATGCGAAGGGGAACCGCCTCGGTCGCGCTCGGGGGAGCGCAGGGAACCCCGTCCAGCTCGGCCGCCGGTGCGGGGACAGTCGTAAGCTCGAGCGTGAACGTCGCCCCTTGGTCGCGGCCCGCGCTCGCCGCGGTGAGCCGGCCGCCGTGCGCTTCGGCCAGCGAGCGGCTCACGGCCAGGCCGAGCCCGAGGCCGCCGAACTGCCGCGTCACGCTCGCCTCGCCCTGCTCGAACGCGTCAAAAATCTTGGGCAGGACCTCCGGCGCGATGCCGATGCCCGAGTCGCGCACCGCGACGAGCAGCCGCTCGCGCCCGCCGTCGCCGGCCTGCGACTCGTTCCACGAACGGATCGCCAGCAGCCCCCCGGGCGGGGTGAACTTGACCGCGTTTTTGATCAGGTTCCAGAAGATCTGCTGCAACCGCGCGGGGTCGGCTTCAACCTGATGGCCGGCGGCGGCCAGGTCGAGCTCCAGGCGAAGCCGGTGGTCCCCGATCTCGTCGCGGCAGATCGCCACCGCCTGGCGGACCAGGGCGTGGGCGTCGACGACGTGCCGGTTCAGGCGGAGCTTCCCCTGGCTGATGCGGGTTACGTCAAGCAGGTCGTCGATGAGCCGCGCTTCCATCTCGATGCTGCGCCGGGTCATCTCGAGGAAGCCGTGGAACTCGCGGGGAACCTCGCGGTCGTCGAGCATGGCCGAAACGCTGACGAGCACGGGAGTCAGCGGCGTGGGCAGCTCGTGGCTGAGGACCGCGAGGAACTGGTCCTTGGCGCGGTTCGCCCCCTCCGCCTCGCGGTAGAGCCGCGCGTTGTAGATGGCCAGCGCAGCGCGGCGGCCCAGGTCCTCGACCAGGGCCAGGTCGGACGGGTTAAAACGCCGGCTCGACCCGGCGGCGATCAGCGACAGGGCCCCCACGACCTTCCCCCGTGCCGCCAGCGGCGCACAGACGTACGACCGGGGGGCGAGCTCGATCATCAGCCGCGCGTGCTCCGCGTCGCGGGCGCCGGCGGCGAGCATCGCGTCGGTGAGCTCGCTCACCAGCTCGGACCGGCCGGTCCGGGCGACGACCCGCGGACCGTGCGAGTCGTGCGGCGACGTCGGGTAGCGGCGGTCGAGCGTGCGGAGCAGCTCTTCCTTCGCGGGGTCTGCATGGACCGCGGCCAGGCGGCGGAAGGCGCCGTCGGGCTCGATCAGGTCGATCACGCAACCGTCGGCGATCTGCGCAACGGCCAGCCGGGCGACGCTGCCGAGCGTGGCCTCGTAGTCGAGCGACGAAGCGAGCGCCGCCCCCGCTTCGGACAGGAACTGCGCGGCCTCCTCGGCCCGTTTGCGGTCGTCGATGTCGGTGCAAGTGCCGAACCACTTGACCAGCCGCCCTCTCGTGTCACGCACCGCCTGGGCACGGCCGAGATGCCAGCGGAAGACACCGTCCGATGCGCGGCGGAGGCGGTACTCGGTCGCGAACGTCTCCCCCGTCCGAAGCGAATGCCGCCAGCGCTCCAAGCAGCTTGTCAGGTCGGCCGGATGGATGACCGGCTCCCAGCCCCAGCCGAGCAGTTGCTCGAAGCTCATGCCCGTGTAGTCGAACGAGCGTTCGTTGAAGTAGTCGAGCGCGCCGTCGGGCTCGGCCGTCCAGACGAGGTGCGGGATCGTCTCGGCGAGCTGCCGGAACCGCTGCTCGCCCTCGCGCAGGGCCTGCTCCATCTGCTTCCGTGCGGTGATCTCGTGCGCGAAAAGCGCGGCGCCCAGCGGGCGCCCGTCGGCGTCCTTCAACGGAAAGACGCTCACCGAGCACTCGAACCGCCGGCCGTCGCGGCGGACGCGGACCGTGTCGAGGTGGAGCGTCGGCTCGCCGCGCGACAGTCGTGCCCCGATCTGCACCAGCTCGTCGGCCCGCTCGGGGGGAACGATCAGCGCCACCGGCTGCCCGATCGCCTCCTCGGCCGCATAGCCGAACAACCGCGCTGCACCGGCGTTCCAGGACATAATGCGGCCGTCGATCGCCTGACTGACGATCGCGTCCTCCGACGACTCAACCAGGGCGTCCAGGCGCGTCCTGGCCTCCTCCGCGCGCTGGTGCTCGGTCACGTCGCGGAAGACGACGATCGCGCCGGCGATCCGGCCGGAGTGGCCCCGGAACGGCACGGCTCGCTCCTCGACGGGCGTCGCGCGTCCATCGCGGGCGATCAGCACGGTATGGCCCGTCGGGAGCGCAATCGTGCTCCGCCGGAGCGCCTTTCCCCCCGGGTCTTCCAGCGGCTCCCCCGTGCGCCCGTCCATCACCGGGAAGATCTCGCCCAGGACCCGGCCCTCCGCCTCTTCGGATGGCCAGCCGGTCAGCGCCTCCGCGACGCCGTTCACACAGATGACGCGCCCCGCGGCATCGGTCACGATCACCGCGTCGTCGACGCTCGCCAGCGCCGCCTCGTACCAACGGCGCAGCCGCGCCTCCGACCGGAGCGCCCGGTTGCGCTCTTCCGCCAGCACCCCGACCAGGGCCGCGAGCGCCACAAACAGCGCCAACCGCGCCAGATCGGCCAAGGCCAGGGCGAACGTCCCGTCCCGCACCATGAACCCGTACTCGACCACGAGCGCCCCGGCGACCCCTGCGACGAGCGCCGACCGCAGCCCGTCGCGCCAGGCGTTGACGATCACCGCGACGATGAAGAAATAGAAGGGGATCGGCCGCACAACTTCCCAGAGCGCGGTCGACAGCGCCGCCGCGAGTGCGACCGAGAGCAGCGCCAGCGCATAGCGCCGCCACAAGGGACGGCTCGGTTCCGACATAGTCCCACTAGTTTCCGGGATCAGCCCGCGTTCCGCAACCGCCGCGCGGTCTGCGGAGGATCGCAACGCATGATCAGGTAAGTCGCCGGCCCGATGCCTGCGCCGAGCGAATGGTCTTAGGCAACTCCCAGGGCGGGTTGAAAGTGTCGCGCAAAACCCCCTCTCTCCTCGCGGGCATGGGTATCGACACAAAGTTTCTTTCGCCAAATGAGGCGGAAGCCCTCGTTCCCACGCCTCGCGTGGGAACGCATGCTCTGCGGCCCGATTTCGGCGGAAAAACGGCGACCTCTCGTTGATGTCCACCACCACCGGCGGAGTCGGCTCCCACCGCTGAGTAGAAGCGGTGCTGGGTACCATGCCCACGTCTTCGTGGGCATGCGCCCCTCCCTCGGCCCGGCCCGCGGCGCATGCCCACGAAGACGTGGGCATGGCACCCAGTCCCTCCGGCTTCGCGTGAGGAACAGCCGGTGGAGATCGGCGAGGAGTGTCGAAAAACGGGACGCGGAGCGTCCGAGAAGGCGTTCCCACGCAGAGCGTGGGAACGAGAGTTTGCCTTCGGATCCGCCTAAGAAAGCATTGTGTCGATACCCATGCCCACAAGGGGAGAGACGCGAAGAGCGCCCCGGGGCGCAAACCTGGCCGCCGACGCGGCTCCGCCGATAAATCGTTGACGGGAACCAATCACCGCATATCATACGTGAACGGGAAACCCACATCGGGTTCGCGCTCCCGACCCGCCTCCCGGACCGGGCGGACGGACCCAGACAATGACGATGCTCACGCTCCGAATCGATCCTCACGACCCGCCTCCCGGCTGGACCGGCCGGTGGTTCGTCGCGGGCCAGCCGATTGGCGAGCCGTTCGAGGTCGTGGGCGCGGCGGCCAGGTCGACGGTCGAGCTGAGCCGGCGATTCCTGAACCTGTTCGAGCGTGGGGGCCCGACCGAGCTCAAGGCCCGGCCGTACACGGCACCCGAGGCCTTGCGCGCGTTGGGCCGGGAGCTGTTTGCGACCTGGTTCGAACCCGGCTGGGCCGCCGTCAAGGCGCGGCTGGCGGCGACGGGCCCGCACCAGTTGGTCGTGCAGAGCACAGGGCACGACGTGTTGAACCTCCCGTGGGAGCTCGTCGAGCTCGACTCCGAACGGCCGGTCGGGTGCGACGCCGCCTGGGCGCTGTGCCGGTCGCCCCTTGACGGGCCCCTGGAGGCCGGGGGCCCGCTCCGGCCCGGGCCGTTGCGGATCCTGTTCCTGGCGTCGGCCCCGAGCGACCAGGCCCAGCTCGACTACGAGCGCGAGGAAGACGCGATGCTCCGGGCCATCGCCCGGTTGCAAGACGTGAGCGTCCTCTTCGCCGAGTCGGGGACCTTCGATGCGCTCAAGGAGCTCGTCGCCGAGTGCCGCCCCCACGTCGTCCACCTGTCCGGTCACGGCACGGTCGACCGCGAGGGCATGGGCTCGTTCGCGTTCGAGGACGAGCGCGGGCGGACCGATTCGCGCGAGGCGGCAACGATCGTCGCCGAGGTGTTTCGGGGCGGCCATCACGGGGTGCGCTGCGTGTTCTTCAACGGCTGCCGGACCTCGCAGGCGGCGGCGGCCGGGCTGTGCCAGTCGTTGGCGGTCGCCGGCGTGCCGCTGGCGGTCGGCTGGTCGGCGAGCGTCGCCGACGACCGCGCCACCGACTTCACCGAGGAGTTCTACCGCCGCCTGGTTGGGGGCGAGGCCGTGCCCATCGCCTCGGCCCACGCCCGCGAGTCGATCCGCCGCAAGGGTCTCGTGCGGCAGGGCGTCGTGCAGCTCCAGGACGCGACCTTCGCGCTCCCCCAGGTTTACGCCTCGGCCGCCGACGGCTCTCTGTACGACCGAGGCTTGCCGCCGGAGCGTCAGGCCGGGCCGCGGACGAGATACGTCCTGCTCGGCGACGGGATCAAGGGCCTGCGTGAGGGGTTCATCGGCCGCCGGCATGAGCTCCAGCGCCTGGTCCCGGCCCTGCGCGACGGCGAGACGACCTTCGCCGTGCTCACCGGCATCGGCGGCGCCGGCAAGAGCACCCTCGCGACCCGCGCGGCCAACCGCCTGGAATCGGCCGGCTTCCACGCGGTGCCCGTGCGCGCGGAGAACGACGTGCGCGGCCCCGCGGAGGCTGGCCGCGCGCTCCTGACCCGGCTCACCGGCGCCCTCGACGACGAGTTCATCCGGGTCGGCCGCCAGGACCTTCACCACCAGCTCACCGACGGCAACTTTCCCCCCGATCAGCGGCTCCGCCTGGCCGTCAAGGGCCTGAACGAACTTCGGCTGGTCGTGGTGATCGACAACTTCGAGGACGTCCTCGACCTGGAGACCCGCCGGATCGCCGATGAGGACCTGGCCGGCTTCTACCGCGTGTTGGCGACCGGCCTGATGCAAGGCTCGCGGGTGATCGTGACCTGCCGCTACCTCCCCGCCAGGACACCGACCGGCGAGCCGACCGTGATGCACCTGCCGCTGGTCGACTTCACCGCGTCGGACTTCCGCAAGTTCCTCCGCCGCGACGCTCTTGTGGAAGCGCGCATTGCCCGGGGAGAGCTGTCGGCGGACCTGCTCCGCAGCCTCTACCAGGCGTTCGGCGGGACCCCAGGGTTTCTGGATAACGTCCGCAAGGTGCTCCGCCACGCCGATCCGGACGCGCTGCGCGACGACCTGGAAGGCGTCTCGCCCGGGGCCCTGAGCGAGGCCCGGGAATCGTACTATCAGCGGATCATCACCCATCGCTTGTACGAGGCCCTCCCTCCCAACGCCCGCGACGTGGCGCGGCGCCTGGCCGTAAGCGAGCTCCCCTTGCCGGTCGATGCCGTGGCCGAGCTCGTCGAGACCGGCACGGGCACACTGGAGCCGGCCCTGAATGCCTGCGTCGACTTCGGCCTGCTCCAGCGGTTCGACGATGCCGATGGTCCGTCGTTGTACCACCCGCCCGGCCTCCTGCGCCCGTGGCTCGCCGACCCGGAGCGGCTTCCGGAGCCGGACGCCCGCGCAATCGACCGCCGGCTCGCCGCCTTCTGGCGGTTGTGCTTGGAAACGAACCGTGGGGCCGAGCTCCGGGTGCCGATCGACGTCGAGCTCACCGCGTGCCGCGTCCATGCCCGGCGCGGCGGGGACCGCTCCATCTTCCGCTGGGCGACCGTGACACTGGGCCGGCGCCTCGAGCGACGCGTCGAGTGGTTCGCGGCGCGTGACCTCCTGAATGAGATCGCGGACGACGATCGCGACGCGGAGAGTCTGAGAGCGCTTGCGAGCGTGGAAAACTCCCTGGGAGAGTGGAAGACGGCCAGGACCCTTCTCGAGCGGGCCCAATCGCTGGCGGGCGACCGCGCTGGCGAGGCGATCGCCTGGCACCAACTCGCCACAATCGACCTCAACGAGGGTGACTACCCGGCGGCGAGGGAAAAGCTCTCGCGGGCGCTTGAGATTATCCAGACCATCGGAGACCGTGCCGGCGAGGCAGCAGCCTGGCACCAACTCGCCCTGATCGATCTTAATCAGAGCGACTACCCAGCAGCTCGGGAGAAATTCGCGCGGGCGCTTCAGATCACACAGGCCATCGGCGTCCGCGCCGGAGAGGCGACGACATGGCACAACCTCGCCTCAATCGACGCCAACGAGGGTGACTACCCGGCGGCGAGAGAGAAGTTCGCGCGGGCGCTTGGGATCAGGCAGGCCATCGGAGACCGTGCCGGCGAGGCGGACACCTGGCACAACCTCGCCACAATCGACCTCAACGAGGGCGACTATTTGGCGGCGAGAGAAAGGTTGGCGCGGGCGCTTGGGATCAGGCAAGCCATCGGTGACCGCGCTGGCGAGGCAGCTAGCTGGCACCAACTCGCCGCAATCGACTTCAGTGAGGGTGACTACCCGGCGGCACGGGAGAAGTTCGCGCGGGCGCTTGGGATCAGACAGGCCATCGGAGACCGCGCCGGCGAGGCGGACACCTGGCACAACCTCGCCTCGATCGACCTCAACGAGGGAAGCCACTCAGCAGCAAGGGAAAAGTTAGCGTGGTCACTTGAGGTCAAGCAAGCCATCGGAGACCGCGCCGGCGAGGCAGCAACTTTGCACCAACTTGCCACAATCGACCTCA
Source organism: Isosphaeraceae bacterium (assembly GCA_031291845.1). Classification (GTDB taxonomy): domain Bacteria; phylum Planctomycetota; class Planctomycetia; order Isosphaerales; family Isosphaeraceae; genus DAIDJG01. The sequence goes on from JARLIH010000216.1 coordinate 18,886, forward strand.
ACGAAGGTAACTACCTGAGAGCACGAGAGAAGTTCGCGCGATCACTTGAGGTCACGCAGGCCATCGGAGACCGCGCCGGCGAAGCCGCTGCCTTCGTTCAATTGGGCGACCTCGCCTGTAAGTTGGGTCGCAACCACGAAGGAGCCCGGCTCGTCGCGATTTGCTGTCTGATCGATCAGGTCATCAGGCATGGAAATACGATGACCAGCTTCCGCACTCTCGCCGGACTATGCCAGAGCCTGGGTTACGACCAGGCGCAGTTCGATGCGGTGCTGGAGGAAGCCGGCCGGGAGTACCAGCGCGACCGGGGACGGGCGCTGATCGAACGGGCACTTGCGGAGGGGCATGCGCCGGACGCGGGAGACCCCGGCGCGGGTTCGGGGCCGTGAGGGCTGCTCGGAAAGCTGCGCGGCGTCTTGGGGACATTCCGCTCGGGGAAACACCAAGGGGCCTCACCCATCGTGACCGAGAGTCACCAGCGCGTGGAATCGGAGCGATCTTGGAAGCGCCCGCCGGCTGGTCCGCCAAAACAGAAAGCGTGCGCCGTCGGGGTGGCACGCCAGGAACCTGCGACGGGCGTGGCGCACCACCAACGGTGGGTCGACCACGCCCGTCGCGGGCTCCGGGACGTGCCACCCCAATTCAGCGACGGCGCAACAACCAGGGAGCGACGGCGCCGTGTTACGTCCGGTCAGCGCTTGCGGATCGTGCCGACCACTTCGACGAGGACGGGAACGCCGTCGATCGTCGCGGGCAGGTCGACCCCGGGAGGAGGGGGTTCGCTGAGGTTGACCTTCACGCCGAAGCCGCCGCCGACCCGGTTGATCCCGACGCCGACGACCGAGGCCTTGCCGGCGAACAGCGCCTTGGCCCGTTCCTTGGCCGCGCGGGCTTGTTCCAGGTCGGCGTTGGCCATCGTCGAGGGGCCTCCCACCCGTGGCGCGGCAAGGGGGCGCACCGCTGCGCCCTCCTGGCTTGATTGTAACTTCAGGCGAAGACGAGGTCGACCTTCAGGGCGTCGAGCACGGCGCGGAGGGGGTTGGCGTAGGTCAGGCCCTTGCCGTTGGTCCCGCCCTGATCGCCCCCCGCGAACAGCAGGCCGACGGCGCGGTGGCCGGCGTCGACGATCAGCGAGCCGCTGTCGCCCCCCTGGCTGAACGGGTCGTCGCCCGCCCCTTCGATCTCGACCTGGCTGTTGAACCGGAGCAGGCCCGCGTCGAACTGGACGACCACGTCATCGAGCTCGAACGCCGAGATGCGGCCGTCGGTCTTGACGGTGGTCCGGCCGACCTTGCTGACCGCCCCGCCAGGCGCGAGGACCGCATCGCCCAGGCCGGCGAGCTTGCCCAGGCCGGTGAGCGTCCGCGCGTCGAACGAGATCCCCGGGTCGATCGTAGCCACCGCGCAGTCGACGAGGTTGATCCCCTCGCGCTTGACCCTGACAAACCGCAGCAGCGTGCCGACCTTGTCCGCGGGATTCTGCCCCCCGTCGATGGCGCCGCGCTGGAGGATCGGGTCGCCCTTCCGCCCCTTGTTCTCGTTGGCGAGGACGTGGTTGTTGGACAGGACCAGGACCGAGCCGTCGTCGCGGCTCCGGACGAACCCGCCGAGCGTCCCGGCGGTGATCTTGTAGTGGCCGATCGAGGTGCCGATCTTCAGCGGCCTGGCATTCTTTTGCGTCCAGCCGGCCGCGGCCCGCTTGGTGGGAATGCCGATGTACTGGACGTTGAGCTCTCCCTTCGCCTGCTTCTTGATGGATTCGATTTGCGGGCTATTCTCGAGCCCCCGCTTCTGGACGCGCACCGCCAGCACGAACTGGTTCTTCCCCCCGGGCGCATGCGCGACCCCGAGGGCAATCGCAGGAGGAACGGCCGGCATCGCCGCCGTCGGCCCGGCTTGCAGCCCGAACGATTTCACGGCGAGCGACGTCGCCAACGGCGCGATGACCGATTGCTGGAGGGTCGCCTTCAAACCTCGAACCGAATCGAGCTCCACGGCCGTTCTCCCGACGGGGCCAGTCCGCTAAGATTTCTACGCGAGGGACACATCTTAGCGGAGGAGCTGGTTGGGGTCGAACGCACAGTCAGAGTTTTCGCGTGTGACCGGGGCTGGCGTGTTCCAGGATCCGGATCGTCGCGGATTTTCGGGGTGTCGTCCGCGGCCATTCCCAGCCCCGGAGCGGGCGGTCGATCGTCATTCGATGAGCGGCGTGGAAACGGAGCAAAGGACCGAACCTTTGGAGTGCGGGAGGAAGGTTGCGCGTTCGCTATCGCGCTGTGTGGGGGAGTTCCCAGAGCTTGACCGTCTCGTCGCCGGAGGCGGTCGCAATGGTTTTGCCGTCGGGGGCGAAGGCGACCTTGAAGACGAGCTTCGAGTGCCCCTTGAGGGTGGCGACGCGCCGGCCGTCGGCGACGTTCCAGACGCCGACGTCGCCGGCGAGCAGCCCCACGAGGACGCGCCGGCCGTCGGGGGCGAAGGTGATCGCGCGCGGCTCGTCCGGGACGTCGAGCGCCCGGAGCTCGCGGGCCGTCGCGACGTCCCAGAGCTTGGCCTGCTTCGCGAGGCCGGCCGAGCCGAGGATGCGGCCGTCAGGAGAGAACGCGATCGTCCAGACGCTCGACCCGGGCTTGATCGTTGCGCGGACACGAGTCGTGCCCGCCTCCCAGAACCGGATTTCGGCCTGGGCGGCATTCCCCGTCGTCGCGGTCGCGAGCAAGGCGCCGTCGGGCGAGTAGGCCAGGCAACGCACGCCGGCCGGGTGCGCGGGGAGCGCGAGCGTCTCCTGCCAGGTCGCGGTGCTCCACAGGCGCACGACGGCGTCCTCGTTGGCCGTGGCGAGGGTCTTGCCGTCGGGCGAGAACGCCACGAACCGGGTCATCGCCGCTCCGGTATGCAGTTGGGCCTTCTCTGCGCGCTTGTCTAAGTCCCAGACGCGCGCGGTCTGGTCGCTGCCCCCCGTGACCAGCACCTTGCCGTCGGCCGAGAACGCCGCGCAGGTCACGTTCGACGTGTGGCCGCTGAGCTGACCGATCTCCTTGCGCGTGGTCATGTCCCAGAGGCGGACGGTCTGGTCGTCGCCGCCGGAGGCCAGGGTCTTGCCGTCGGGCGAAAAGACGGCGAACCAGACCTGGTTCGCGTGCCCCCGCAGTGTTGCCGAAGGCGCGACCTGCGGCGGAGGCGCGCCCCAGAGCTTGATCGCGCGGTCGTAGCCAACCGTGACCAGCGTCAAGCCGTCGGGCGCGAACGCCACCCCGCGCAGCGCGTCGGTGTGCCCCCGCAAGGTGCTGCGCTCCCGGCCGGTCGCCGGGTCCCAGAGGCGGACGGTCATGTCCCAGGCCCCGGAGGCCAACGTCTTGCCGCTGGGCGAGAACGCGAGGCAAGCGACAAGGTCGGAATGCCCCGAAAGCGTGGCGCGGGCCGCGCCGGCCGTCGGGTCCCAGAGCGTGATCGTCGTGTCGTCGCTCCCGGAGGCGAGCGTCTTGCCGTCGGGAGAGAACGCCAGCGCGTTGACCGAGCCGCGGTGCCCTTCGAGCCGCCTGCGCTCCGTGCGCGCGGCGACGTCCCAGAGCTTCACGAGCCGGTCCGCGCCCGCCGAGGCCAGCGTCTTGCCGTCGGGGCTGAACGCCACCGCGCGGACCGCGCCCGCGTGGGCCTCGACCGTGGCGAGCTCGCGGCCGCCGGCGGCATCCCAGAGCTTGATCGTGCGGTCGTACGCCCCCGAGGCGAGCGTCTTGCCGTCGGGAGAGAACGCGACGGCCTGGACCCAGTGCTTGTGCCCTCGCAACGTGGCCTGCACGCGACCATCGTCGAGGTTCCAGAGCGTGACGAGGCGGTCGCAGCTTCCGGAGGCGAGCGTCTTGCCGTCGGGAGAGAACGCCAGGCACGTGACGACGTCCTCGTGCCCGCGAAGCGTCTTGATCAGCCGGTGCGTTTCGGCCTCCCGCACGCGCACGAGGCGGTCGTCGCCGCCGGTGGCCAGCAGCTTGCCGTCGGGCGAAAAGGCGACGGCCATCGGCACGCACGCCTCCTCGAACGGCGGCGGCTGGCCGATGAGGGTGGCCAGCTCCACGTGGTTCGACGGGTTCCAGAGCTTGAGCGTCTTGTCGAAGCTGCCGGTGGCGAGCGTCTTGCCGTCGGGCGTGAGCGCCAGGGCGAAGATGCCCCCCGTGTGCGCGGGGAACCGCCAGGTCTCGAGGCCGGTCGTGAGGTCCCACAGCCGGACGCTGCCGTCCCAGTTGGCCCCGAAGAGGCGCTGGCTGTCCGAGGAGAAGGCGAGGACGATCGCGCTGGTGTTGTCGCCGATCAGGACCTGCTTGGCCGGCTCGCCGGTCACGGCGTCCCAGACCAAGGTCTTGGCGCCGCTGCCGGTGACCAGCAGCGCGCCGTCGGGGGAGAACTTCACCGACTCGACGTCGCCGCCGTGGTTGGCGAACACTTTGATCGTGCGGCCGGTCGCCAGGTCCCAGAGCTTGGCGGTGTCGTCGCGGCTCCCCGTGGCGAACCGCTTGCCGTCGGTGGAGACCGCCACGGAGAGGACCCAGTCCTCGTGCGCGGGGATCGTGCGGACGGCCTCCCCCTTGGACAGGTCCCAGACGCGGACGGACTTATCGAGGCTCGCGCTCAGCAGGGTCTGGCCGTCGGGCGTGAAGGCCACGGCATTGATCCGTTCGGTATGTCCCCTGAGCGTCGACCGGACCTGACCGGTGGCCGGGTCGCGGAGCGTGACGCTGTGGTTGAACTCGCCGGCCGCGAGCGTCTTGCCGTCGGGTGCGTAGGCCAGCGAGCGGACGACGTCGTCGGTCTGGACGCTCGCCCGCTCGCGCCGGGTGGCGACGTCGAAGAGCTTGATAAAGCCGCGCGTGCCGGCGGCCAGTGTCGTCCCGTCCGGCGAGAACGCCGCGCACCAGACCTCGACGCCCTCGCCCGAGGGCGCCGGCAGGCTGCGCTCGGTGA
>JARLIH010000217.1 GCA_031291845.1 Isosphaeraceae bacterium
CCGACGTGAAGAAGCCGGTGGCGACCAGCTCCGTCGGTGGCAGCCGCTTGCGATATTCGGGGTCGGCCGCGCGCTGGCGGGTGCGGACGATGCGCCAGGGCTCGGGGGCGCTGATGCGAAACACAGGCGCCGCGGGGCCCTCGGCCGCGATGTCGTCGACCACCGCGGGGACGGCCAGGGCCGGGTTCCGCTCGAGGTCGTGGGAGGGCAACACGATCTGCCGGATATGATTGCTGTTGTTGCAGGTGAACCGGTGGCCCCAATCGTCGAACGCGTGGCCGAACTGGCCGCCGCCGGAGACGGCCTCGAAGGCCGAGGCGTCGGGCTTGAACCGGAAGTCGCGTCCGCGCACCGAGACGGGCTTGGCCTCAGGGTGGACCAGGTTCTTGACGTCCCCTCCGTTGCCGCCGGCAACGCCGTAGATCCAGCCGTCTGGACCCCAGAGCAGGCCGTTGACGAGCCCTTGGACGTTCTGGCCCAGGAAGCCGGTGAAAACCACCTTCCGGACATCGGCCTTGCCGTCGCCGTCGGTGTCCTTGGCGTAGAGGATGTCGGGCGTCACGGCGATGAACACGCCGCCGTCGTAGGGGACGACGCCGGTCGGCCACGAGAGGCCGTCGACGAAGATCGTGCTCTTATCAAAGCGGCCGTCGCCGTCCTTGTCTTCCAGGAGGGTGACGTTTCCGCTGGGCGAATTCTCGGGGTACGGATACCCGCGCATCTCGACCACATAGAGCCGGCCGTCGGCGTCGTAGCAGACGCTGACCGGGTCGGTCACGAGCGGCTCTGTCGCCACGGGCTCGAGGTGAAAGCCTTTGTGGATCTGAAACGACTCGAGCGCGGCCTTGCCGTCCTTCGGCGGGATGCGGGGGAGTTCCTTGGCGAGGTCGTCGTCAGCGCCTCTTGCGGCCGTGCCGAGCAAGAGGGCCAATCCAACGAAGGAAAGCATCGTGGGGCGGATCATGGCGGGCGGGGTCCCTCAGGGGATTTCGTCGGTGTGATTTCTCACGGGGCCCTTTACTTTAACGTTGCAGCTGGCGTGTCGCCAGCACGTCGCATCGCCGGCCCTCATGAACGGACCGGGAGAAAAGGATTGCTCTCGTTCCCACGCGGAGCGCGGAAACACTCTCCTGAACGCTTCGCGTCCCGATCGAGAGGTTTTCGCGCGGGTTGCACACAGTGCGCTGGCATGGGTGGCTGGGGTCGAGCCACTCCGCGCTCGAATGGTGCTGGAGAGAAAATCAACACCGCAATCCGGACTCACCCCTGGATCGCGTTCGTCCGGCCCAGGGCGATGTCGAAATCGCTCACCGCCGGCACCAGCATGGCCAGGAGGGCGAACCCGTAGATCCCCACGCTGAAGAGGAACGCCGCGAGAATATCGCCGTTCAAGAGGCTGATCACGCAGTAGAACGACCAGAACGGGGTCAGAAGGGCGACCAGGGCGATCGCCCGTGACGGGTTTTTGGTGCCCAGCGAGCCGAACAGGGCGACGCTGCCGGCCCCGATGAAGATCAGGAAGCTCAGGAGCTGCCGGCCGAACTCGCGGTCGCTGAGCACGATCAGGTACGCACAGATCAAGATCCCGACCAGCAGAAAGAAAATCGTGCCGAGGCTGTTCGCCACGGCGGTGCGGCTGTTCGTGTAGGTGATCGCGGCGTGCAGGCCGAGCATCGCCGCGAAGTGGCAGAGGAGCAGAAAGTCGATGAGGAAGAGGATCGTGTTTTCCCCCGAGAGCATGCCGAGCGCACACATTGCGATGGCCGTCAGGACGGGCAGGGCGATCATTTCCTTGGTGTTGTACAGGACTCCGTAGAGCTTGCCGTAGATGAACTCGCTGGGGCTCAGCTCGGTCACGAGCAGCAAGTCGAGGGCGCCCGAATCGCGCTCGCTCGTCAGGGCAGTGACCCCCTGGGCGTTGACCAGGATGAGGCTAAGGATCGTCATGCCGATCGGGATCAGGCCGAGCCCGGTCGTCATCGGCGACTCGACGCCCTGGCCGAAATGGAAGAACAGGCCCATTCCCAGCGCGAACAGGAGCACATAGCACCCCTTGATGATCAGCGGACGCGTGCCGTAGGCCCGCGTCATGAGCTCGCGCCAGAGGATCGGGTTGTCCCAGGCGTTCCGGTAAGCTCGAGGGGGCGCGGCGATGCGCCTGTGGGTGCGCCGGGGGACGTGCAGGCCGGTGGTCCCCTGCGGCTCGGAATCGGGTCCTGTCCGCGGTCCACCGGGCGCGCTTTGCCCCGGGTGAGATGCGACGCGGCTGGTCGAAGAGCCGCCTCCTGTGGAGAGCAAGGCGGGTTCGAGCGCGGCGTGGGATTCGATCACCGCGACCGAGCCCACGGCGACGGGTGCCTGTGCTTCGGCTTCGTCGACCTCGATCAGCGTCTCGACGACCTCGACCTCGGCCCCCTCGCGAAGCTCGCGCGGCTCGTTCCGGCCGGGGTTCCACTTGCGCAGCTTCCAGGTGCCGAAAGCGACGAGGAGCGCGGCGAACGTGAGGCGGCAGCCGATGTAGACGAAGCTCGACGCGGTCATCAGGCCGGCCAACTCCTCCGAACGGGGGTGGAGCACGGCGAGCATCGCGCGGTAGGGGTTGAGCACCTCGGCCAGGGGAACACCCAGGAACTGGATGCTTGGAAAGGCGACCGTGAAGACCTCGACCCCGGTTACGGAGAACACCACGGCCAGCACGGTGAGCGAGATCGACTGGAACGTCCGGTCGCGCCAGAGGGCGATCAAGAGCCCGAGCGCCCCCCCCGCCAGGCCGGACGACGCCGTGACGAGGATCAGGTTGAGCACCTGGGCGAACGAGATGCCCCCGAACAGGGCGCAGAGCGACAGGAGGCCTGCGATCGCCGCCAGGGCGACCAGGATGTTCATCATGCCGGCCAGGAGCTTGCCGAGCACGATTTCCAGGTCGCTCAGGTCGGTCATCAAGAGCAGCGTAAAGGTGCGCCGATCTTTTTCGTGCGCGATTGCGGCCGCCGTAAACAGGGGGGCGAAGAAGAGCATGAGCGTAAGTTGAAGGACCGCGAACATCCCGTAGAGCACGCCGCCGAAGCGCGCCATGACGCCGAACTCGGTCACCTGGCGCCAGCCGATCAGCGACTGCCAGGCCGTCCACATGACGACGAAGAGGAAGCACGAGAACGAGACGCGCCAGAGGTAGAACCGCGGCGACCGGGGCGCGGTCAGCACTTCGCGGGCGATGATGGGTCCGGCGAACAACGGAAATCCTCCCCAGGTCGACAAACTCGTCGGGCACGCCCGCGACCGGCCTCGTGCGGCTATACGACAAACAGCCGGATAATGTTCGGTTTGCGGCAGGAATGACCCACGGCCTCGCACCGGGGTCGAAGCGTTCTTCGGTTCCCAGCGCTGGCGCGCACGTTCACAATCGCTCGACGGCCTCTAGTTTACCAAACCACGCCATCGGTGCGCAAGGCTGGTCGGGGAGAGGGGGAGGGCTGTTTCTTTTTCCTCTGGGACGGCGAGGCTGGGCCGTTGCAAAGCTGGGATTGGCGGTCGAATGCGTTCTGGCCGGAAGTGTTGCGCGAACCCCCTATCCCCTCGCGCGAGAGGGCGGCCGCCCAGCGGCCGGTTGAGGCGGCACGCCGCG
>JARLIH010000218.1 GCA_031291845.1 Isosphaeraceae bacterium
GGCGGAGCGAGCCGCGGTCGCGGTTGGCCTCCCCCAGCTTGAACCAGCGCTCCGCCTGGGCGTCCACTCGCCCGCGGTAAATCGCCCGCGCCTCCGGGGGCAGTGCGGCCAGCCGGCGCTGGCAGAACTGGCGAAGGTCGACAAAGAGGACTGACTCACCGGCGGGGTCCGCCGCCGGATCGTCCTTCGGAAGCTTGGCGACCTTCTCACCGTACTGCTGGATCACGCGCTGATAGATATCGATCGCCTCGGCCCACTGGCGGTCGCGAGCGTGCCCCGCAGCGTTCCGCAAAAGTGCATCGGCCGTATCGCTGAAGTCGGGATAGAACTTCGACGCCGTCCGCGCGGGGGCTTGTGCACCGCTGGGGGCGGGAGCGATGAGTCCGCCGAGAATGACGAAGCAGAGCCAGGCCCGACCCCAAACCGCCCGTGTCCGGAGAGGAGAGTCCGTACGGGACGACGTCATAGCCTGACCCTCCTTACGCAGTCGCCGCGCGGGTCGGTCGAGCCGTTGAGAGCGGCCTCAAACTGTCGGAACGTCAGCCGCAAACCCGAAAGCATGCACGTCGCCTAATGGGAAACAGGGCGAAGGATGAGCCGCGAGCCTGGCAAACGTGAAGGGGTAGAGAAGAGGTGCCGACAGGTGGGATCTTCGCCTGCTCCATGGACGCCTCAAACCCCAAATCCATTGGACACAAAACGACCACGCTCCTGCAACCGCAAAAAGGATACCAAGAGCCCTAATCCCCGAAATCCTTAACCTACCGCTGCAATCCGTCCGTTCAGTCCTCTCGACTGCACTTTCCTTGAGCACGCCAAGCCGCGCGCTCGCGCTTCGTTAGCCAGCGTGCCGATGCTGCAACAAATATCCAACATAGAAGATCGCTCCGCCCAAGGTGGCGATCAGCATGGAGACGCCGAGGGTCACGGCTCCTTCGAGCTCGGAGACGATCCCGAAAGGCAGGATCATGAGGCCCAGGAACTGGAGTGACCGAGCCAGGCTTTGCCGGAAATTCAAGGGACGTTCCACATATTGCGTGCGTTTTCGTCATACGGAGGTCGGGCCACGCGCCGTGAACCCTGAAGCGCTAGGGGCCCAGCGGCCGGACGCGGACATTGCGAAACGCAACGGGACCGTGGTCCGCCTGGAGCAACAAGGGGGCGGCTGCCAGTTCTTTCCTCTTCCAGAAGTGCCCAGTGGGGGACGCAAGCTCCACCCCCTCCTGCACCACCTGGCCGTTCAGGACCACCTTATCGAACCGAGCGTTGGCCACCTTCTTGTTGTCGGCGTCAAAGCAGGGTGAGTGAAAGACAACGTCGAGCGTCTGCCACTCACCGGGCGGTTTTGCCGCGTTGACCTTGGGTGGGTAGCCTTCGTCGAGATAGTGATAGTTCGGGAGCAGCTCAGCGCGCGGATAGATTCCGCCGCAGTCGCTGGCCTTCGGCGTCTTCACGCCGAAGCTGTCGAAGATCTGGACTTCGTAGAGCCCTTCGAATTTGACGCCCGCGTTCGACCCTTTCGGGACGAGGAACTCGACGTGGGCCTCGATCGCGCTGAAGGACTCGATCGTCACGATGTTGACCGTCCTGCCGGTCGGCCCGTTCACGAGGATTCCCTCTCCCTTCTCGTAGACCAGGTGTTTCGGGTCGTCCGGCTTGAGACCGACCTGACCCGCGACGACCCAGTCGCCGGTGGGCTTCTTCCAGGCGGACAGACCCCCAGCGGTCAACTCGACCCAGTCCGCCGTGGGCTCCCCCGCACGCGCCGCGTGGATCAGGAACGGAGACAGCACCAACAGTCCGCGCAGCAGGCGACTCATGGCAAGACCTCGCTTCCTGTCGTGATCGGTTCGCGTGCGAACCGGGACGATCGTAAGCCGAACCGCCGGGATTGCAAGGGGCCGGGGCGCGAACCCCGTTCGGGTCGGACGCCGCAACCTGAAGAGGACACGCCCACGATCCCAATCGCGGCGATCGTGGGCGCTCGGGTCGAACGACGAGATGCACCCGCCGTCTCACCTTACTTGACTTTGGCGGGGTCCAACTTGATCTCGCCGGCGTCGACCGTCTTGCCTGCCACCACCGTAACCGCCTGTCCGCTCCCCGCACCCGGGGTCACGTAGCCCACGGCGGGCTGCCACAGCACGAGCTTCTGGGGCCCGGCCGGCACGCCGTCAATCTCGAACGACCCGTCCGCGTCGGTCACGGCGAAGAACGGGTGGTTGTAGACCATAATATAGGACTGCATCCACGGATGAATATCGCATGTCATCGACATCGGTCGGCGCTCGGCCACGAGCTTTTTCGTCATCTCGCCGTTCGGCGGCAGGATCACGTTGAACGCTTCGTTGGTGAACGCGTTGAGGTGCACGTTGTGGTTGACGGCGTCGCTGGACTTGAGCAGGAGGGATTGCCCCTCGTTCATCCCCACGACATAAGGCACGTACTCGCAGTACTTCTGGTCCAACTGTACCTTCGGCTCTTTCTTCAAGAGCGCTTCCACTGCGCCGGGGTTCGTCCCCTTCGGATTCACGATGTACGCGAGCCCCCACTTGACCCCATTGGTCTTCGAATCGACCACGAGCTTCCGGTCCAGGAGGGCACCCCCCTTGCCGCACACGTTCGTATCCTTGTTCACATCCAGAGGTTTTGGCGTAGGGGCAGTTGAACCGCCCCAGACGAGCCGGCCCTTGATTTTGCCGTAGGCGCCCTCGGCCGCGACGACATTGGCGAGCACCGGCGTGACGGGCGGCGTTGCGAGGGCGGGCGTCGCCGCAAACCGGTGCACGGCGAGCGCGGCCAGGGCCAGTCCCGAACAGGCGACGGCAAGACGCGCCGCGAGATGCCAACGAGAGATTCGTGTCATGACGTACGAGTCCTTTGATTGAAAGAGAGTGGCCGTCGCGTGACCGAGGTCCCGACGTTCCGATCGACGGCAATCGAAGCAACGATTGTACCAGGCCTCAGGCACCCTGCGAAACTGCGCTGGGACGGTCCTCTCGGTGTACCGAGAGGACCGTCCCAGGAAATATCCCCGTTGCGGTAGTAAGCGCCAGCTTCGGGGCGGTCATTTTCCAGGCAGGATTTTGCCGGCGTCGATCGTGAAGTCCTTGGTGGTCGGCTCATCCCCGGCCTTGATCGTGATCTCGTCGCCCGATGCGGCCGTGACGAATCCCCCCTTGCCAACCGCCTCCTGCCAGACGACGACCTTCTGGGTCCCCGCAGGTGCGTTCTTGATCTCGAATTCCCCCTTCTCGTTGGTGACGGCGAAATAGGGGCTGTCGAGGACGAGCCAGTAAGCCTTCATCCAGGGGTGAATGTCACACGTCACTTCGGCCGGGGTCCGCTCACCGGCCGACGGTACGAATGGAAGACCCTGGCCGGGGCTCAGCACGGAATTGAACGGGCTATTGGCCTTGAGCTTGGCGTTCACGTTATGGTTGACGGAATCGCTCGACTTCAGGGCGATGGTGGCGCCGTTCATCACGCCGAGGACATGCGGCTCGAAGACGCATTTCTCCTGGTCGAACTCGACCTTCGCAGTAGCCGCCGCCGCTTTCGCCGCCTCGTTCACGGCTGTCGGCTTGGGGATGTAAACGAGGACGTTCCGAACGCCTTTGCTCGCACCGTCCACCACCAGCCGCTCAGACTTGATCGGCGCGTCTTTCGCGCAAACGGTTTCATCCTTGGGCGCTTTGCCCTTTTCCACGAGGTCTTCCGCCGCCGGGGGCGAGCCGCCGAAGACCACCTTGCCCTTCAGGATGCCCCAGCCTTCGGACTTCGTCGGGGCCGCGGCGGGAGCCGGCGTGGCCGAAGTCGTCGCCGCCGGCGCGGCTGCGGTCGTCGTTGCCGAGGGGGCAGGCGCGGACGTTCCGCCGCCGGCGGTCGGCACGTTCACGCCCGGCTCGGTGTAGACGACGGCGTTGTCAGCCGCCCCTTTGTCGCCGCCGCAGCCCGTCATCACGAGGCCCAGCACGCCAGCCAGGCCGAGGCATGCCGCGACCGCTCTCGAGGTCCAGGGAGAGTTCATGGGATGCTCCTCAGAAGTTCATCTCGTGGGTGAAGTTCACAAACAAGACTAACGGCAGAAGGACGCGCCCCTCGTAACCTGGGAGCCGGTCGTCCTGCCGTGAGTCCCGATCTCGATCAACGGGTCCGAAGGGCCTATTCGGACGCGCCGGCCTTGGGTGGCGTCGCGGCCTTCTCCGGCTCGCTCTTGCTGCCGGCGAGTTGCTGCTCGACCGCGTTGACGTAGTTGAGCAGCGTGTCGCGAATGGCTTCCACCATATCGAGCGGCTTGTCCTCGAACGTCTTGGGGACCGCGGGCGGGGGAGGGCCGTGCGGTGGAACGTTCTGGGGCATCGCGGTGTAAGGGATGAGCCGCCTCGGGTTGGCGATCCACTCCTCGAGGTAGTCCGGCCGGAACCGGGGCGCGACCTGCCGGAGCTCGGGTCCGTTGACCACCTTCTCGCCGCCGGTTGGCTTGAACGGCCCAATCGCGTGGCACTGGATGCACGCCCCCTTCGTCATGAGCTGCCACCCCGCCTCCAGGTAGTGCGGGTGCTTCGCTTCCGCCTCGCCGAGGTGCGCCTGCGAGCGTTCGGGGATCTGCTGGTAAGGGAACTCTGCGCCGTCGCGGGCCGCAAAGAAATTGGCCAGGTCGGTCGTCTCCCGGTCGCCTTCCTTCTCGTTCCGGCCGAAGTGGAACCGGGGCATCCGCAGGTTCACGGCCGGCCGGATGGAATACGGATCCTTGAGGAACGAAGTCAACCAGGGCGTCTGCACTTTCCAGCCTTCGCGGATCAGCGGCGGTGGCAACCGGTTCCAGAACCCGGCGAAGTCCGAGCCGGTCCGTTCCGCCTCGGTCGTGGCATAGAGCCAGGCGAAGTTCCCACCTTCGGCCGGGACCTTCGTCACCTTTTCCTGGTTCACCGTGATGTTGTCCCCCACGTTGAACGTGAAGCCGCGAATCGTGACCGGCTGCCAGAGCTGGACGGTCAGGTCATTTTCGAAGACGCCGACGGGCATGCCTTCCAGCGTCACGTCCTTGCCGTCGGACTTGAGCTCCGGCGGCTTCTGCGCGTCATACGTCAAGTCGGGATAGAACGGCTTCAGATAGTCGTTCGCCCGGTTGTTGTAGGCAACCCGCACGTTGGTTTTCAGGTCCGGGATCGCCTCGTCCAGCTTATCCGCCGCGATCGTGTAACGCGGCATCTTGATGACGTGGCAGCCCGTGCAGTTATGCCGATTGAGGAGTTTGTCGCCTTGCGCGACCGCCGTCTGGCTCGGCGTGTACTTCGTCTTGGGAAGGTACCGGCTGTTGATCTTCTCGCCGGTCAGCCCCAGCACGAACGTCATGACTTCCTCGACCGCCTTCGGGTCGTTGGCGAAGGCGAATTGCGGCATGCGCAGGCGGTCGTCCCACGCCTTCACGTCCTCGCTGGTCTTCTTGTAGTCATAACTGCGCGGACGGTGCAGCTTCTGGAAGAGGAAGCCCGAGCGCGTGTGGTCCGCCAGCTTTTCCTGGTAATAGGGGGCGGTGCCGTCGCGCGCCCCTTCGTCGTCCGGTTCTTTGTCACCGAGGTACTCGGCGATGTGGCCGTAGTCGAGCTTGGTCGGGCTCTTGAACCCCCAGCCGTTGAGCGGCGTGCCGATCGGCTTCGCGTTCTCGAAGCCTGGGATGTTGTGACACCCGAAGCAGCCGAGCCGGCTGATCGTCTTTTCGCCGAGGAACGCCAGCTTGTCCGGAGTCTTGAGCGTCTTGACGAACTCATCGACCTCGCTGAGCGGGACGACCGTCGTCTTGCCGTTGAGCGAAAAGCCCGCCTTGGCCACATAGAGCTTGAGCAACTCGTCGAGGCCCTCCCGGACTTCGTCCGAGTCAACCCCCGGTACATTGACGGTCACCGGCCACTGGCCGGGCACCGAGATGATCCACGCGGCGATGTCGGCCGCATCCTGCGCAGAGAGCTGAAGGTTGGGCATCAGGCTCTTCGCGTGGTACTTCTCCGGCGACTTGATCCAGTTGGCCAGCCACTTGTAGCCCTGCTCGTTCGACTGGAACTTGGCGGCGATGTTCGACAGGTTCGGCCCGAAGTTGGCCTGGGCGTACTCGCGCACCGACTCGGGGAACGACGCGGGGTCGAACATGGCCGAGGCGTCGGGCTTGTAGGCCGGGTTGATGTCCTTGCGGTCCTGGAGCTGGACTTCGGCGGCCGTGTACGGCTTGTACGAATGACAGGCGAGGCACCCCTTCTGGAAGAACAGCTCCTTGCCGTGCTTGGCGTCCGACTTGGCCGGCGGGTCGACGAAGTCGGTCGGGGGCTTGCTCTTGGCAAAGAGGTAGTGCGTGATCGCCTGGATCTCGGCGTAGTTCTTGGGCCAATCTTTCGGGCTGTTGTTGTTTGACACCCCGTAGAACCGCGGCATCCGGCTGTCAGGCCGAAAGGCGTGCGGATCGGCGATCCACTTGAGGGTCCACTCCTTCGAGACCTTCGAGCCCAGGTGCGCGAGGTTCGGTCCCACCTGCGGCTCGTCGGTCAGGTCGGGTCCGAACGACCCCTCGCCGCCGATCGTGTGGCAGCCGGTGCAGCCGTACTTGGCGATCCGTTCGTAGCCGGCCTGGAGCTTCTTGGCCTGCGGCACGTCGGTCACCTGATGGTGGCACTTGATGCAGCTCGACTCCATGAACCGCTCGGGGAGCATCGGCTCGTCCCAGTGGTGGATCTCCTGCCAGTGGTACTTGCTCTCCCAGTGTTCCTTCTCATGGAGGTCGTTCGGCTCATGTGAGGCGTAGGTGAAGTCGGTTCCGGACCCCTGTCCGCCGTGGCAGATCGTGCAGCCGAAGCTATTGATCGGGTGCGGCCCATTTGCGTCGAGATAGAGGCCGGCGGTCACCACCTTGCCGCTCGGGTCGATGGTCGTCGCACCGTCGGTCAAGTGGGGGTGCGAGGCGAACTCGGGATGGACCTCTTTCATGTCCCGCCCCTCGGCGTCCTTGTCGTAACCGAGGCGGTCGATCCCGAGGTGGCAGGTGGTGCAACGGTCGTAACGGGGGACTTCCTTGAAGTTGTAGTTGATGGTCAGCTCGGGGAGGCTGATCTGCTGGATCTTGGTCGGGGGCATCAAGTCGATGCCCGGCAGCCCCCGGATCCAGGCTGGGATGCCGAAATACTGCTGTTCTTTCTGCTTGAGAGTGCGCTCCGCGCGATCCACCGCGCGGGTCAGGTCCTCTCGTTTCTTCTCGAGCTCGTCGACATGGCCGAGGAGGTCTTCCCGTTTCGCCTCGGCGGTCTTCAACTCCTTCTCGGCCTTCTCGTACTCGAGCGCGATCTCGGCGAACCGCTTCTCCGCCGGCACGATCGTCGAGCTCAGGTAGAGCCGGGCTTCGCGCTCGTCGCCGCGATCGATCAGGCCGTCATAGAGGCTCCGGACGCTGTCGAGCTCGGCCTTCTGGAACTTCTTGTCGTTGTCGAGCAGGGTGAAGCGACCCCGGAGGCGCTTGATCTCGTTGTCGACCTCGCGGACTTCCGACGACCGCTCCCGCGCGGCCTGCTTCGCCGCTTCGATCTTGGCGTCGAGCTCGTCGATCTGGGCCTGCGACTTCTGCTTCTGCTCCGCGATCCGGTCTTCCTTCACCTTCTCGAGCTTCGCCTCTTCGACCCGCTGAAACTCGCGCTGGACCTCCTTCCACGGCCGGAAGTGGTCCGCCGCGATCATCCAGACGATCGACGCCAGCATCGCGACCGAACTGAGCGCGAAGACGACGTGCAATACCGGTTGCTTGCGATACGTTTCTTCTGTCGCGGGCATGGTCTAGAGGTCCTGAGTGTCCTTGGCTGTGGGCGGCCCGGGCCGGCGACCGATCAAATATTGAAGAAGTACTCGGGAATGGCGATGATGTACTTGAGGTTGAGCGTCCAGCGGAGCACCATCTTGATGGGCAGGCTCGCCATGAAGAGGATCAGGCCCGAGAGGACGAAGTAGCGCAGCCAGCCCCCCTGCGTGATGACTTTCTTGAAGAACGGGACCTTCGCCAGGAGCGGCGGCACGAGCGCCAGGTAAGCCCCCACCACCAGGAACCCAGGCGCCTCGCGCACCAGGATGTTGTCGGGCTTGGCCGTGCCGAGCAGTTGGAGCCAGACGATTTCCGACAGGTTGACGTTGTTGAGGGGGATGACCTTATGCAGGTCCCAGTACTCGTACGGCCCGAAGAAATTCCAGTTCGGACCGCGCAGGAAAGTACCCAGGACGATCAGCACGACCCAGAGAATCAAGAAACCATACTGAAACGTGATATAGGCGAACTTGCGTTGATTGATCGTGTAGTAGCCGTTACCCGACTTGTTCGTGTCGATGAACGGAATGGCCATAAGGCCCACGATGATCAGGGTCGGCAGCACCACGCCCGCCATCCACGGGTCGAAGTAGACGAGCATCTCCTGCAGGCCAAGGAAGTACCAAGGGGCCTTCGACGGGTTCGGCGCCACCGTGGAGCTGGCCGGCTGTTCCAGCGGCGCCTGCAGCGCAATGGCCCAGACGACCAGAAAGATCGTCTGCGCAACCATCGCGATCAGCTCGGTGTAAACCAGGTCGGGCCAGGTGAGCGTCTTGTCAGGCTCGAGCTCTTCGAGGTTCGGCAACCCTTGGGCCATCCGCGCGTCGTTGATCACCGCACGCCGCAACGAGATCCACGTGAAGAAGCCGACCAGCACGATCATGCCGACGATCGGCACGTTGTCCGGCTTCGTCACGATGTCCCGAAAGTCCCAGTCGGTCATGCTCAGACCAAACAGGAGGAGCAGCGCATTCACGAGCCCCCAGGCGACCAGGCCGTTGGCGAACGTCCTGCGGTACGCCAGCATCAGGATGAACCCGAGCGTCGACCCGACGAAAAACGTGGTCGGTCCCGACACGAAGTCGACCGCGTCGCGCACGAACAGCGGCAAGATCGGCCCGCTCTCGTGCGACAGCATGTACGTGAGGCCCATCGCCTGGAACAGCACGGCGATCACCCCCCAGATCAACGTCCAGAGCGTGCGGTTGATCGGCTTGCCCAGGCCGATCGCCGGCAGGTGGTCGTCGAGGCTCGGCCCGTGAACCTCGGCCCCGCGCCCATGTCCCGCGTCGTGGACCTCGGCGAAGTGCGCGGCGTCCGCACCCGCGGCGAGCGCCATCACGATGTTACCCGCTGCGCAGAGCAGATACGCCACCAGCATCGCGTTGGGCAATACGCCCCGGCCCAGGATCACGAGCGTCGCCAGGCCGTAGAGCCCGAAGAACGTGTAGACCAGCCAGCTCGGCAGGTGTCGCGTCCTGGGTGCGAGGCCGACGCGCGACGCCCCCTCGGAGACCAGTTCCATGTAGGCGACGTACGCCGCCGCGGCCGCGTTCAGGACCGAGGCGAGCAGGTAGTACCAGGCGAGACCGGTCATCACGCCGGGCGACATGTCGAGGTGGTGCATGGCCGTTTGGTGGCTCGTGTTGGTTTGAAGGTCGGTTCCGTCGCGCGACAACCCGGGGCGGCGCGTCTCAACCAAGGCGAGGCGCCCGCCAATGCCGCCCCGGCCCTTACATTGGGCCGCTGATGCCGCCGTCCTTCCGGACGCGCCAGAAATGGATCATGATCAGAAGCGATACCGCGAGCGGAATCGCCACGCAGTGGAGCACGTAAAATCGGTTCAGGGCCATCTCGCCGACACTCCGCCCGCCCAGCAGCACGAACTTCGCGTCCGACCCCGACGTGATCAGGCTGACCCCGTTGATCGTGAGCAGCTTTGCCCCTGGCCCTTCGACCCCTGCCAACGGCGTGGCCCGGGCCATGTTCGACCCCACCGTGATGGCCCAGATCGCGAGCTGGTCCCACGGCAGCAGATAACCCGTGAAGGACAGCAGCAGGGTGAGCACCAGCAGCAGCACCCCGACCACCCAGTTGAACTCGCGCGGGGGCTTGTAGCTCCCGGTGAGGAAGACGCGGTACATGTGGAGCCAGACCGCGATGACCATCGCGTGCGCACCCCAGCGGTGCAGCTCGCGCATGATGCCGAGCGTCGTCACGTCCCGCAGCGCGAGGATGTCGTTGTAGGCGTGCTCGAGCGTCGGGCGGTAGTAGAACATCAGCAGGACGCCGGTCACAACCTCGACGATGAACAGGAAGAACGTCGTCCCGCCCATGCACCAGGTGTAGCTCAGCGCGATGCCTTGCTTCCGCACGCTGACGGGGTGCAGGTGGAGGAAGAAGTTCGTTAGCATGACGACCACCCGGTTGCGCCGGTCGGTCGGCATGGGGTGCCGGAAAACGCTCTTCCAAAGCTGCGAGTCGTAGATCTTGTCGGCAATGCCCATGATCGTTCCTAAGGGGTAGGGCCAGCCCTCTGCCGGCCGGCATCGGCCGGCGGAAGGCCGGCCCTACAA
This sequence comes from Isosphaeraceae bacterium, assembly GCA_031291845.1. Classification (GTDB taxonomy): domain Bacteria; phylum Planctomycetota; class Planctomycetia; order Isosphaerales; family Isosphaeraceae; genus DAIDJG01. The sequence continues at coordinate 10,414 of JARLIH010000218.1, forward strand.
GACTCTCTCGTCGACCCGGAGACCCACCGTCACGCCTGAATAAAGCTGTCAGGGTCCGACCACTGGCCGAGCTCCTGCTGGAACTTCTGGCTCTTGTCGACCACGATCTGGCCGTCGTCCGCCACGCTGACCTTGAACCGCTCGAGCGGCCGGGGCGCGGGGCCTTCGAAGTTGATCCCGCTGATATAGAAACCGCTCCCGTGGCACGGGCACTTGAATTTCTGTTCGCCGGCGAGCCAGTTCGGCGGGCAGCCGAGGTGCGTGCAGACGGACTGGAGTGCGTAGATGACGTCCTGGCCGTCGAACCGGGTCGAGCGCACGACCCAGAAGCCCCACTCCGCCTTGAAGCGTTCGTTGACGTCCTCGGGATCGTAGTTCCCGGGCAGGCCGATCTTGATCGTGCTGGGAGGCTCGGCCAGCACGTTGGGGAACATGAACCGGCCCATCATCGCCGTGAAGAGCGCGCACCCCGCCGCGAACGAGGACCAGGCGACGATGACCCAGGTAACGAACAGCGAACCGCGCAGGAACCCCCGCCGCTCCGCGCTCGCCAGCGCCCCCGCGGCGCCCGACTTGCTGGGCTTCGGCAGGACCGTCTGCGGCTTCGCTTCTTTCGGCGCGGCCTTGGCTGGCTTAGCCGGCGCGGCCTCCGCCGTCTTGGCAGCGGCCTCTTTCACCTTCTTGGCGCCGGTCTGGCGGGCTGCTTCGGCAAGGTCTTTGGGATCGGTGATCTTTTCCAGCGGCGGAACCAGCGAC
>JARLIH010000219.1 GCA_031291845.1 Isosphaeraceae bacterium
GTTCTTGCACGTCGAGGATCCCTGGCGCGTGGCGCTGAGCACCGACCACCCGAACGGAGCATCGTTCCTCGCCTACCCGAAGGTGATCGCGCTGCTCATGGACCGGGGACACCGTGGCGACGTCCTCAAAGGGTTGCCGGCGCGGGCGAGAGAACGGACCGGCCTCGCCGACCTGGGCCGCGAATACTCGCTCTTCGAGATTGCCGTCGTCACCCGCGCGGGTCCGGCGCGGCTGTTGGGTCTCGATCGCAAGGGGCACCTCGGACCGGGTGCCGATGGAGACGTGACGATCTATACGCCCGACGATGACAAGGAACGCATGTTCGCCCTCCCGCGCTACGTCATCAAGGCCGGCACGGTCGTCGTGGACGACGGGGAATTGCGGTGCGCTCCGCCCGGCGAGACGTTCTTCGTGAGGCCCGATTACGACCGCGCGGCCATCCCGGAAATTGAGGACGGGTTCGCGCGCGAGTCGTCGATCCAGTTCGCCAATTTCCCGGTCGCCGACGCGGACCTGGCGGCCGACTGACCGAGGAATGCCGAGCCATGATGATCGACGGTGTGACGATCGTGGACACCTTCGCCGAAGCGTTTCCGATGACAGCCGCACGGGCGATCGTCACGGCCGATACGCCCGAGTGGGCGGAGGTCGCGGGCCGGACGATGACGGGTTACGCCACGAGCGTGATCGCCTGCGACGCCGAAGCGTCGATCGAGCGATCCCTCGACGCCGCCGAGACCCCGGACGGCCGTCCAGGAGTGAGCATCCTCGTTTTTGCGTTCAGTCGTGATGCGTTGGAGAAGGCGCTGACGAATCGTGTCGGCCAGTGCGTCATGACGTGTCCGACGACGGCCTGCTACAACGGACTACCGCTCGGCGAGAAGACGATCAACATCGGCGGTAGGCTCCGCTACTTTGGAGACGGCTGGCAGATCTCGAAACGGCTCGAGGGGCGCCGCTATTGGCGCATCCCGGTGATGGACGGCGAGTTCACCTGCGAGGAAACGTTCGGCACGACCAAAGGGGTCGCCGGGGGCAATATCATCCTGCTCGGGACGGAACCGGGGCCGACGCTCCGCGCCACGGAACAGGCCGTTCGCGCGATGCGTAATGTGCCGGAAATAGTCTTGCCCTTTCCCGGCGGGATTGCCCGTTCCGGATCCAAGGTCGGTAGCAAGTACAAGGCGCTGCGAGCGAGCACCAATACGGCATTCGCCCCCACGCTGCGGGGCCTCGTGCCTTCTGAATTGCCGGACAGCGTTCAGTGCGTCTACGAGATCGTGATCGATGGACTGACGCTCGAGTCGGTCGAGCGTGCGACGGTCGTTGGTCTCCTCGCAGGCTGCCAGCCGGGAGTGGTGGCGATCACGGCCGGGAACTACGGGGGGAAACTGGGGCCGTTCCATATCAAGCTCCACGAGGTCGTCACACGGGCCGACAAGCTGGCCGGCGCAACGGTCCGGGGCCCGGGATGAAGAGTGTCCGACATCGAGGCAAGCCGGGAGTTGCTCGCGACAAGAATCGCTTCGGGAAAGTCGTCCGATGGGACATTAATATCGTTCGATTCGGGGCGAACTCCATGTGATATCAGCACGATCGAATCCCCCCAAACAGCCCTTGTGCGAGGAGCGCGGACGTGGAAGCGATTCTGATTGCGATCGGGGTGTTGTTCCTGATCATCGTTCCGCTGTTTTTCGGCCCGGTCTTCACGGTCAACCAGCAGACGGCGGCGATCATCCAGCGGTTCGGCAAGTTCTCGCGGGTCGCGATGCCCGGCCTGAACTTCAAGTTGCCCTTCATTGAAATGATCGCCGGCCGTATGAACTTGCGGGTGCAGCAGCTCGACGTCCAGGTCGAGACGAAGACCGAGGACAACGTGTTCGTCCACGTCATCGTGGCCGTGCAATACCACGTCCTTCCGGAGAAGATCTACGACGCGTTCTACAGACTCGCCAATGCGAATATGCAGATTACGGCATTCGTTTTCGATGTCGTGCGGGCGCGGGTGCCCCGGATCAAGCTCGACGACGTGTTCGAGAAGAAGGATGAGGTCGCCGACGCGGTGAAGAACGAGTTGTCGCACGTGATGTACGACTTCGGCTACGCGATCGTCAAGGCGCTCGTGACCGACATCAATCCGGACCAGAAGGTCAAGGACGCGATGAACGAGATCAACGCCGCGCAGCGCATGCGGGTGGCGGCGACGGAGAAAGGTGAGGCCGAGCGGATCCTGAAGGTTAAGGCCGCGGAGGCCGAGGCGCAAAGCAAGGCCCTCCAGGGCAAGGGTATCGCCGACCAGCGCCGGGCGATCGTCGAGGGCCTGCGTGAGTCGGTCGACGAATTCCAGAAGAGCGTGCCTGGGGCGACGCCTCAGGACGTCATGAACCTGGTGCTCATGACCCAGTATTTCGATACGCTCAAGGAGATCGGGGCGACGTCCCATTCGAACACGATTCTCATCCCGCACTCACCCGGAAATCTCGCGGACTTGTCGAACCAGATGCGGAACGCGATGATCACGGCGGACCTGGTGACGCACGAACACCAACTGTCCGACCGGGCCGCCCCGAAGCCGTAGCCGCACGGAGATCGCCGCGCTATGCCTCTCACGTTCCGTTGGAAGGGGTCGATGAGCCTACCGGTGGAAGCAACGGGTCTGAGCCCAGAGAACCTCGCATTGCTCGACGCGTCGGCCGCGGCGCGGCTGATGTTACCGGTTGGGAATACGACGGCCGAGGTCGGCGACCTCTTCCAGGTCGTGGGGGACGGCCATGACGAACGGGTCGTCTTCGAAGGAGACCTCAGCCACGTGCGAGGTCTGGGGCAGGGGATGAAGTCCGGCTCGATCCTCGTTCGCGGACCGGTGGGACCGCGGCTCGGGGCGGAGATGGTGGGCGGACGTATTGAGGCGGAAGGAGACGTTGCCGGTTGGGCCGGCGCCGAGATGCGGGGGGGATCGTTGCGCATCCGCGGGACGGCGGGCGAGGGCCTCGGCGCGGCGTTTCCGGGCAGTCGGTCCGGGATGCGCGAAGGGATCATTCTGGTCGAAGGCTCGGTTGGGCCGGATGCGGGACTGGCGATGCGTCGCGGCCTGATCGCCATTAACGGCGAGGCCGGAGACGGACTCGGCCGCGCGATGATCGCGGGGTCAATCTTTGCTTTTGGGAACTCCGGCCGGCGTACGGGAGCGGGGATGAAACGTGGGACGATCGTGCTCCTCAAGCGACCTCACACTGATCTGCTGCCAACGTTCGCACGCGCAGGGACTTATCAGCCGGTCTTTCTCGGGTTGTACCTCGGACGCTTAAGGCATTGGGGATTCCCGGTGCCGGAGACGGCTTTCGCGGGGCCGTGGGAGCGTTACAATGGGGACCTTGTGGAGCAGGGCCAGGGGGAGATTCTGGTCCGGGCAGGTGGAACGGGCCCGGGTGCGGTGGGGGTATGATGACCTTGAACGTTCGGGCACACCGCGTGGTGGAGGCGCTGCTCGAGCGCGCTGACGAGCATAAGATCGCCGCGCATCCGATCGAGCGCGGCGGGCGTCTGGTGGACTGCGGACTCGAAGTTCGCGGTGGGCTCGCGGCTGGGCTGGTCCTGGCGCGGATTTGCACCGCCGGGCTCGCCGACGTGACGCTCGTCCCCGGAGAAGTGGGTGGGCACGCGTGCCCTTTTGTTCAGATTGCGACCGACCATCCGGTGCGGGCTTGCCTCGCGAGCCAGTACGCCGGCTGGGCGCTGAGCGAGGGCAAGTTCTTTGCGATGGGGTCGGGCCCGATGCGTGCGGCCCGGGGCCGGGAAAAGATCTTTGAGAAGATCGGGTACTGCGAGGAAGTGGAGTTGGTCGTCGGGGTGCTCGAAGGGCGCAAGAAGCCAACGGCCAGCGTGATCGCCACGATTGCGGACGAGTGTCGCGTGGCCCCTTCGTGCGTCACTCTGTTGGTGGCGCCGACCGCCAGCTTGGCGGGGGGTGTGCAGATCGTCGCGCGTTCGGTCGAAACGGCGCTCCATAAACTTTCAGAGCTGGACTTCGATCTCACCCGCATTCAGTCCGCCCACGGCTTCGCGCCGCTGCCGCCGGTGGCCGCGAACGACCTTGCGGGGATCGGGCGCACAAACGACGCGATCTTGTACGGCGCGCGGGTGACGCTCTATGTCACGGGCGACGACGACACGATCGCCGACGTCGGGCCCAAGGTACCGTCCGTTTCCTCGCACGATTACGGCGAGCCGTTCGCAGCGATCTTCGCGCGGTACAACAACGACTTCTACGCGGTCGATCCGCACCTGTTCAGCCCGGCCGAGGTCGTGTTTCAGAACGTCGACTCAGGACGCGTGCATGTTTTCGGGCGGACCGCACATGACGTGCTAATTCGTTCATTCTCTTGGCCCCCGTGACGGCCATCGTTGGGTCGAGCGGGGGTTCCATGAAGAGGCTTGTCGCGCTCGTCTCCGGCCTCGGCTGGCACGTCGAGGACCTGACCCGTGCGGCCGACCGCTTGGGGATTGATTTTGCGGCTGTGCCCTTCCCGAGCGTCTCCGCGTTCGTGGGTCACGAGGGGACGCGCGTCCATGCGTCGGGGATCGACCTGGGGCAGGTCGAGGGCGTGCTCGTGCGCATGATGCCTCCGGGGACGCTCGAGCAGGTGGTCTTCCGGATGGACGCTCTCCACCGGCTCTCGGCTCGCGGAGTCGCCGTCATGAATCCTCCGCGAGCGGTCGAGGCCGCGGTGGATAAGTACCTGGCGCTGGCGCTACTGGACGCGGCCGGAATCGCCGTGCCTCCGACGTGGGCCGGCGAGAGCGCCGACGATGCGCTCGGCGCATTCGACGCGCTGGGGGGAGACGTCGTCGTCAAGCCGCTCTTCGGTTCGGAGGGGAGGGGCCTCATGCGCGTGTCGGATCGGGAACTCGCGAGGCGCGCGTTTAGCACGCTGGAACGGCTGGGAGCAGTCCTTTACCTCCAGCGCGTCGTGCGGCACGCCGGGCACGACGTGCGGGTCTTCGTCCTGGGCGGGCGGGTCCTCGGATCGTTCCGGCGGCACGCAGCGTCTGGCGACTGGCGAACCAACATTGCGCTGGGCGGACGCCCGGAAGTATGTACGATTGACAACAAGACCGAGCAACTTGCCCTTCGCGCGGCGCGCGCGGTCGGGGCCGAGATGGCGGGAGTCGACGTGATCGACGACCTGGACCGCGGCGCCCCGGTCGTCCTGGAGGTCAACGCCGTTCCCGGCTGGCGGGCGCTCGCGCAGGTCACAGGGATCGACGTGGCGGCCGAAATCTTGGCGCATTTGCGAGAACTTGCTTCATGATGAGCGACCGTCTCTCGCCCGGCCAAATCGCCCAGATCGCGTGCCTCTTCGAGGTGACTGCGCAAAAACCCGGCAACATTCACCGGTATCGCGACTTTCAGGACAGCCACTTCGTGGATTACTTGCTAAGCGCGACGGCCATCGCGGGCCCGCTGGATCGCGCGGGGGAGATTGGTGTCGGCGCGGCGATCCTGCAGGCCGTCGAGGCCACGCGTCGGGTCGTCGCGACCAATACGAACCTCGGCATGATCCTGTTGCTCGCGCCTTTGGCCGCGGTCCCCGAGGGGATGCATTTGGCCGAAGGCGTTGTTTCGGTCGTGAGGGGGACGACGGTCGAGGACGCGCGGTTCGTCTACCAAGCCATCCGGCTAGCACGGCCGGCGGGTCTCGGGACGGTGGCTGAGCAAGATGTTGCGGGCGAACCCACATCGACGCTGTACGAAGCGATGCGCCTGGCAGGCGAGCGTGACTTGATTGCACGCCAATATGTGAACGGCTACGCGGACGTCTTGAACAACGCGCTGCCGGCGCTCGGCCGCCTGCTCGATGAAGGCCAGTCGTTGGAGACGGCAATCATCGGCGCGTTCCTGACGCTGCTGGCGAGTCATCCGGACACGCTGATCGAACGAAAAAAGGGGCGCGAGCAGGCGCTCGAGGCCCTTCGTCGGGCGCAGCGCGTGTTGGCCTCAGGCTGGCCCGCCCAACCGGAGAGCGCGCGCCACTACGCGGAGCTCGACGCCTGGCTGCGCGCGGAGGGCAATGGCCGGAACCCGGGGGCGACGGCCGACCTCGTGGCGGCTGCCTTGTTCGCCGCATTGCGGGATGGGACAATCACGTTGCCGAGACCCGGCGGCCCTGCGGGCTGGTCAGAAGTCAGGACCACAGGTCGTGCATGAGAAAACGCGGGGCGTCCAACCCCCGAGGCGAGAGAGCGAGGCTGACGTGGGCAGCACGTGCTACAAGGTCCGTGTGACCAAGGACTACCTGGTCTTCTGCTCCGGGCATTTCATTACTTACGCCGGCGGCCAATGCGAGCGGCTGCACGGTCACAACTACCGGGTCGCCGTTGAAGTGGAGGACGACCTCGACGAGAACCAGTACGTCTTCGACTTCATCGCCCTGAAGGACCTGACGCGGGGGATCACCGACGAGCTCGACCACCGTATGCTCTTGCCCGCGCAGAACCCCTTGATCCGGCTCGACGAGGACGGGCCCAACTGGCGAGTACGCTACCGCGACCGGTTCTGGAGCTTTCCGCGCGACGAGTGCGTCGTGCTGCCGATCGCGAATACAACGGCCGAGCTGCTGGCCGACTACATTTCGA
>JARLIH010000220.1 GCA_031291845.1 Isosphaeraceae bacterium
ACAAGGTGCACGTCCACGACCTGCACGCCACGATCCTGCACCTGCTCGGGCTCGACCACAAGAAGCTGACTTACCGCTACGCCGGCCGCGACTTCCGCCTGACGGACGTGCACGGCGAGCTCGTCCACGGCATCCTCGCCTGAATGCGTCCCCCGCCTTAACGCACCGAACGGAGCCTCCCCATGACCGCGCCGACCCGACGTGAGTTCCTGGCCGCCGCAGGCGGCGCATTGGCCACCTCGTCGCTCGCCGGCCGCGAGCTGCGCGCCGCCGATGCCGAACGGCAGGACGCACGCGCGGCCGTCCCACCACACCGACCGCTCACGGTCGAGGGCGTCCATGCCTACACCGATCGCGTGAGCGTCGCCGCGGGCGAGACGATTCGCTTCCACGTGAGCAGCGCGCATCCGTACGAGCTCCAGGTCTGTCGCCTCGGCCTCGATGTGGACAGCCCGGCACGTGACGAGCTTGTGCATTCGTTCGGCCCATCGCCGGCCGCGACTCAGCCGATCCACCCTGGTTCGTACGTGGCGGTCGACAAGCCCCTCGACCCCCACGCGGCGTTGCCCGGACTCACCATTGAAGTTTGGGTCAGGCGCTGGCGCACGATGGGGCGCCAGGCGATCGTCAGCCAGTTCGACGAGCCCGAGGCCTGCGGGTTCGCGCTCTTCGTGAACGAAGACGGCTCCCTGAGCTTCTACGTCGGCGACGGCGGCCGGTACGACGAGCGCAACGTGCTGACGACGCCTCCCGCGCAGCTCCACATGGAGGTGAACCCGCAAGGCCTGAAACACTTCCCGGACAACACGCCCAGCTCCGTGACCTCCAACCAATGGCACCACGTCGTCGCACGGTTCGACGGCGCATCCCGCCAAATCTGGGTCGACGGCCGCGAGGTGGCGCAGAATGCGTTCAGCGGCGTCTGCCGGCCCGGCGGCGCTCCGCTTCGGATCGGGGCGGCCGGACGCCAGGGGTTGGCCTCGGCCCTGCTCGATGCCGACATCGCAATGCCAGCGCTCTATGGCAAGGCGCTGAGCCCCGCCGAGATCGAGGCTCGCTTTGCGGCCAAGGCGCTGTCGAAGCCGGCCGATCCCGCCTTGCTCGGGTGCTGGCCGCTTGACGAGGAACGGGGCGAGCGCGTGGCCGACTCGTCCCCGCACGGGCGTCACGGGCGAATCATCAACGGCGGCACGTGGATGATCGGAGGCCCGGCGCTCCACGCGGACGTCCCGCGCTTCGGCCACTACGCCCCCAAGGACGACCCACAACGCGGTCACGCCCTGCGCCTGGCGTCCGACGACCTCTATGATTGCCGCTGGAAGCCGTCGCACGAGTTTCGCGTCCCCGCGGACGCCCGGTCCGGGATCTACGTCGGCCGGATCCGCTTCCCGCTCGACGGCGCGGACCGCCTGTACCACGTGGTGTTCATCGTCAAGAAGGCAACGGCCCGTCCCAGGGCGCCGATCGCGTTCCTGTGCGCGACGAATAGCTGGAAGGCCTATGCGGCAACCCCCTTCAGCCCGACCTGGAAGGGGATCAAGCAGTCGATCGGCAACAACGGCTTCGCCAACAGCCCGGGCGACCCGCCGGCATACTGCTTCTACCGGCCGCATCAGGCGGGGCAGGGGACCTATCAACTCGGGTTCCGGATGCCCTGGCCGGTCGTCGGTCCCTACACGACGGTCGGCCCCCCGGAATGGGACTACAGCCACCTGTGCCGGCAGGACCGGTTCACGCAGGTCTGGCTGGAAAGCCATGGTTATGACTATGACACCTTGAGCGACACCGACGTCCACGTCGACCCGCACGTCCTCGACGGCTACAAGGTGCTCTACGTCGTCGGCCATAGCGAATACTGGTCGTTCGAGGCGATGGAATCGGTGCAGCGCTTTCTGGACGGAGGGGGCAACGTCATCCTCCTGTCGGGCAACACGGCGTTCTGGCGGGTCTCGTTCAACGACGACGCGAGCGTCATCGAATGCCGCAAAGGGGACGCCCCCGGGACGCAGGTCCGCGCTGATCGCCGGGGCGAGCTGTGGCACAGCCACGACGGCCGTCGCGGCGGAATGGCACGCGAGTGCGGCTTCCCCGCGTGGCGGCTGTTCGGTCTGGAATACGCGTCGCTGATGGGTGTCGGCGTGCCGGGCGTCGGCCCCTACAAGGTACGCAACCCCGACCATTTCCTCTTCAAGCGCCCCCACGACCTGCAACTGCGCGCCGGCGACTCGCTCGCCGGCGCACCCGGACGAGCGCTGCCGCAACCGATCGGCCACGAGGGGGACGTCCGCGTCTCGACGCTGGCCAAGTTCCTCGTCGAACCGCTTCCCGAAGGGGCCACGCCCCCGACCGAAGATCCCGCCGGAATCACGCTGCTGGCCGACGGATTCGCGGACAGCCGCAAGCTCACCTTCGCCTGGGACTACCTTCAGCGCCCGGTCCCGCCCGCGAAGAACCCGCCGATCGACGTCGCGGCCGAGATGATCTACTGGGAACGCCCCGCGGGAGGACACGTCTTCCATGCCGGCTCGATCAACGCCGGCTCGACGCTCAGCCTCGACCCGAAGTGGACCGGTTTGATGCACAACGTCTTGAATCACTTCGGCGTCACGCGTGCAGAAGCCAACGCGCGCGAGAAATGACGATGAAACGCGGCGTGGAATCACAACCTCCTCGACGGCTCCGGGGTCCAATGTGCCCACTTCATCCAAGACGTCCGCCGGTTCGCGCAGGACGGTCCCCCTGGTGATGCTGGTGGTGGCCTGCGGCCACTTCAACCGGATCGGCATCTCGGTGGCCGGGACCGAGCGGATCATTCCCGACTACGGGATCAGCCCCGAAAACATGGGCTTGATCTATTCGGCCTTCCTGCTGTCGTACACCCTGGCGATGCTCCCGGGCGGCTGGTTCATCGATCGCTTCGGTGCCCGCGCTGCGCTCTTGCTCCTGGGCTTCGGCTCGACGTTTTTCGTTGCCCTCACCGGCGGCATGGGGCTGATCACGCACCAGGCTTCGACGCTCTGGCTCGGCCTCTTCGTGGTGCGTGCGTTACTCGGTTTGGTCAACGCTCCGCTCCACCCCGCGGCCGCGCGGACCGTCCACGACTGCGTGCCCGCGCAGTCGCGGGCCTTGGCGAACGGGCTCGTCACGTTCTCCGCATGCGTCGGCATCGCCGCCACGTTCTACCTGATGGGTGCGCTCATCGACTTCTTCCCCTGGCCGGCCGCGTTCCTGATCTCCGCCGGCATGACCCTGGCCGTCTCCCTCGCATGGCTGGCGGGCATGCGTCCGCGTCGAGAATCACCGGACGTCGACCCGCAGCCGCACGAGGCAACGTTCCCGCCGCTCGCCCTTTCGCGCGTGCTCCGTAGCCGGGGAGTCATTTGTATCACCCTGAGCTACACGGCCCTGAACTACTTTCAGTACCTGTTCTTCTACTGGGTCGCGTACTACTTCGAGACGATCCAGAAGCAAGACCGCGGAGTCGCGCGCGGGTACTCCGCGATGATCACGCTCGCGATGGGCGTGGGAATGGTCACGGGCGGCTGGCTCACGGACCGCGTCCCGACGTCCCTCTCACCCCGCACGCGCCGTGCTTTGGTGCCCGCGCTCGGGATGATCGCGAGCGGCCTGGTGTTCGAGCTGGGCCTGATCACGCACGACATGCGCCTGACGCTCGGGGCATTCGCGATCGCCGCAGCGCTCATCGGCGCGTGCGAAGGGGCGTTCTGGACCACCGTCGTCGAGCTCGGCGGACGGTTCGGAGGCACGGCCGCGGGCCTGATGAACATGGGCGGCAACGCGGGCGGCACGCTGTCTCCCTACCTGACCCCGCTCCTGGGCACCCTGTTTGCCAGCTCGTACGGCCCCGACCTGGGTTGGCGCCTGAGCCTCGCGATTGCCGGGGCCGTCGCCGTCGCCGGTGCGGGCTTGTGGGTTGGAATCGACCCTTCGCGGAGCGACTGAACCGTCGCGTTCGACGCGAGGCCCGCATTCGTGTAGGGGCGGGTTTCAAACCCGCCCTTCCTCTTCTTTTGGCCCATTCCGCGTCGCACGCGGCAAGAACGTTGAAATCGGTTTTGCCGGGCGGGTTTGAAACCCGCCCCTACCGGACTGCGGCTTCGCCGCATTCTGAATTCCGCTGCAAAATATCGGTCAGGGAGCCGCGCGGACCTTGCGTGAAAATCGCTCAACGGGCCTCGTAAACGGTCTCGCCATCCACGACGGTCGCCAGCACCTTGGTCTTCAACACGTCCAGAGGCGAAGATTTGAACAGATCTCGGTCAACGATTGTCAAGTCCGCGCGTAGTCCCGCTTTCAAGACCCCGAGCCGCTCCTCGGCGAACGCTGCGTATGCCGCGCCCGCGGTGAAGCCGCGCAACGTCTCCTCCAGGGTCATCCGCTGATCCGGGTGCCAGCCGCCGGGGGGCTCCCCCTTTTCGTCCTGGCGCGTGAGTGCGGCGTAGATGCCGTAGAACGGGTTAACGATCTCGACCGGGAAGTCGCTGCCGAAAGCCAGCGGCACCTTGGCGTCGAGAAACCAGCGCCACGCGTACGCCCCTTCCACGCGGCCGGGGCCAAGGCGGGCATCGGCCCAGCGCATGTCGTCGCTGGCGTGCGACGGCTGCATCGAGGCGATCAGCCCCAGCGCGGCGAAGCGGGATACGTCCTCCTTCCGCACGACCTGCGCGTGCTCGATCCGCAGGCGCGGGTCCTTCTTCTCGGGGACGGCCCGGAGCGCGGCCGCGTAGGCGTCCAGCACCAGCGCGTTGCCGCGGTCGCCAATCGCGTGCGTGGCGATCTGCCAGCCGTGCTTGAGGGCCTCGACGGTCGTCGCCTCGAGCGTCTTGGGGTCGGTCAGGAGCAGCCCCTTGTTGCCGGAGTCGTCGCTGTAGGGCTCGAACAGCAAGCCCCCGCGCGAGCCCATCGCGCCGTCGATGAAGATCTTGATGGCTCGGTACTCGAACCGGGCGCCGGGCTTCGCCGGGAGCGGCGGGTGACTGGCGAAGGCGACCTCGCCCCCCTTGGCCGGTTTGGCCATGCCGTAGACGCGTAGCTTGAGGCGGCCCGCGTGGTCGAGCGCGCGGTACGCCTCGGCCTCATAGGGGGCGATACCGGCGTCGTGGATGGCCGTCAGGCCCCAGCGGAATACCTCGTTCTGCCCGGTCAAGATCTGTCGCTCCAGCTCGGCCAGCGTCGGCCGCGGAAGCCAGCGCGACACGAGGACCATCGCGCCGTCGATAAAGACGCCGGTCGGCCGGCCGTCCGAATCGCGGAGGATCTGACCGTCCACAGGCGGTCGGGTGTCGGAGTTGATTTTCGCCCGGCGCAGCGCTTCCGCGTTCGCCCATCCCGCGTGGCCATCGATACGGGTGAGCCAGACCGGCCGGTCGGGCGCTGCGGCGTCGAGCGCGGCCGAGGTCGGGAACGCTCCCCCCGGCCAGAGGCTCTGGTCCCAGTTCTGGCCCAGGATCCAGGAATCGCCCGGGTGCGCCTTGGACCAGTCCTTGACCCGTAGCGCGACTTCATCGACGGACTTGATACCCCGGAGATCGATCTGCTCCTTCTCCTCGCCGAGGCTGATTAAGTGTGCATGTGCGTCGATGAGACCGGGTAGAACAAACGCGGCCGGGTTCGACAGCACGCGCGTCAGCGGCCCCTGGAAGTGTGCGACGTCGTCCTCCGATCCGACCGCCACGATGGCGCCGCTTCGCGCCGCGAGCGCTTCGGCCCACGGATGTTCCGGGTCCCCCGTCCAGATCCGGCCGGCCTTGACGACCAGGTCGGCCGGCCCATCCGTCGCCGGGCGGAGCGCGCGGCCCGGGAGCTTCTTGACGGGCTTCCCCTCGTCGATCACGGCAACGCCGTTGACGAAGAGCCACTTGACACCGGGCGCGTACTGGGTCGGGTGATCGAACGTCGCGGCGTCACGGAACGTGGCGGGGTCGAACACGACGACGTCCGCGCACGCGCCAGGGCGGATCACGCCGCGGTCCGGGAGACGGAGGACGGCGGCGGGCAGCCCGGTCGCCGATCGAATCGCCTGCTCGAGCGTGATGGTCTTCTCATCGAGCGCGTAGCGAACCTTGCGCGGAAAAGTGCCGTAGGCGCGAGGGTGGGGCTGGTCGCCGCTGTTCGGAACGTGAGCCGAGCCGTCGGAGGCCGTCGCGACGAAGTCGTGGGCCATGATCGCGCGCACGTCCGCCTCGCTCATACCGAAGCTGACCGCCTGCGCTCCGCCGTGCCGCTGGATGTCGAGCACGACCTCGAGCGGCGTGCTCGCCTCCTCGCGCGCAATCGTTGTCAGACTGCGGCCGACGCGGCTGGCCTGGTGGGCGTAACGGGCGATCCGGATCGAGGCCCCTTGCTCGCGCTCGTCGAGCGCCTGCTGGGTTTCCTCGCGAAGTTTTTTCCCAAGCACGGGGTCGGCCGCGATGCGGGTGAATTCCTGGGTCCCGTCGCGAATCGCCCAGTCGGGCAGGACCATGGCGGCGAGGCTGGTGCTCGACGCGACGTACGGGTATTGGTCGGCCGTGACGGCCTGACCCGCCTTGCGGGCATCGGCAATCCGCTCGCAGGCCGAGCGCGCGAGGCCCCAGTTCGCCTTGCCGTTGGCCTTGAGATGCGAGACGTGCACCGGCAGCCCCGCCTCGCGGCCGATCATGAGGGCCTCGTCGATCGAGGCGAGCAACCCCGCCCCCTCGTCGCGGATGTGGCTCGCGTAGAACCCGCCATGGCGGGCGACGACCTTGGACAGGGCGACCAGCTCGGCGACGTCGGCGTAGCGGCTCGGCACGTAGATGAGGCCCGTCGAAAGACCCCAGGCCCCGTCGCGCATCCCGCGTTCGACGCGCTCGACCATCGTCTCGAGCTCACGCGTCGTCGGCCTCCGGTCGCCGTTGCCCATCACCGATGCCCGAAGCGCCCCGTGCGGGATCAGGTGGATGACGTTCGTCCCCGCCCCTTGCTTGTCGACCGCAGCCAGGAAGTCGCCGACGGCGGCGGCCCCGCCGCCGCAGTTGCCGGTGACGACCGTCGTGACCCCCTGCGTCTGGTAGTTGGTGTTCGACCGCTTCTTCGCCTGCAGGATCCCCTCATCCGAGTGCGAGTGCAGGTCGATGAACCCCGGGGCGACGATCAGGGAAGAGGCGTCGATGACCTTGGCGCGAGGGTCGACCGGAAACGTCCCGACCGCGACGATCCGGTCGCCCCGCAGGGCGACGTCGGCCTGCCGCCGCGCCGCGCCGGTGCCGTCGATGACCGTGCCCCCTTTGAGGAGGACGTCCGCGACGACCGGCGGCTCCGCAGCGCGGAGTGCCGTTCCTCCGAGCACGGAGAGCCAGGCCAGCAGCATTGCAGTCGATCGCTTGCGCACGTCGTCAATCCTTCATAGGTGCCAAGGCGCCGTCACGCGGGCGCGTCGTCCAGAGGGCCGTAACGTTCCCGAAGGCGCCGGTGCGAGGCCGGGTACGCCAGGAGCTCAAAACCGTTGCGCCAGTGCCAGAGCATGCTCGACTCGTTGCCGAGCAGGAACGTGCTCGCGAGCTGTTCGTAGCCGAGTCCCACGAGCGCGTTCGCCGAGGCGGCGAGGAGGCCCGTCCCCACGCCGTAACCCGCGTAGATATGATGCGTAAAGATCCATGTCAAATGGGGACGTCCCATCCTGCGTTCGAGCCAGTCCGGCGGCGGCGGCTCCCGCCAGCGCAGCTCGTGAAAGTCGGTCAGGTCGACCTCGGGCATGTTCGTCACGAGGATGGCGCCGATGATGGGGTCTTCCCCCTCCATCTCGGCGACAAAGCAAGCCGGCGCAATGACCGGCCCATCGCCGCCGTCGCGCGTCTGGTCGAGGCAGTGGTGCGCCGCCTTGAGCGCATCCGTTTCATCCAGGCTCGCGAACGGCTGCACCCGGCTGAACGCCGAGGCGAAAAGCCGGGGAAGCTGGTCCCAATCCGCGTCTTGCAGCGCGCGCACGCGGACCGGCTCGCTATCGACTCGAAGCGGCGTGAGCTCGACCGCGGGCCCGAGCTCCAACATCGCGTGGTACTGCTTCGGCCGGGGGCTGATCCAGGTCTCGCCGTCTCCGTATTCATACTTATATGACGCGTTCCGGGGAAGCCGGCGGAACTGGTCGAAGGTGAGCGGCAGCTTGATCATCGAGAACCAACGGTCGATCATGGCCGCGCCCTTGGGTCAGGAAAGAAGGTTCTTCACCGCGAGCCGCGCGACCTCTTGCCCCGCGATCACGACCGGCAGTTCGTCGCCCGGCCCGTAGAAGACACACGATCGATACCCGGGCGCTTCTGCCGGCCCCGAAGGGTCACTGTAGACCTCGAATCGGCCAGCCACGAGATTGGCGAGCCAGTAGATCGGGATCTCGTCGTGCGCGTAAGCCCGTTGCTTTACGTCGCGGTCCCGGCTTAGGGAGGCGTCTGCGACTTCAACAACCAGTGCCACGTCCGCAGGTCCGGCCAAACGCGCGACGTAGTCCTCCACCGTGCCGCGCAAGACCGCGCAGTCTGGTTCGGGGACGCTGTCGGTCAGACGAATCGGGTCCTCCTTTGCCACGAACCAGCCACTGGGTACCGCACTCGCGAGCGATGCGAAGATCCGCCTTGTCACGACAACATGGGGAGGATTTTTGCCCATCTTCGTAACAACTAAGCCCTCGAGCAGTTCGACTCGGTCATCTTTGGTCACGAGTCCGAGGCGGACCATTTCCAAATAGCGTTCCACGTCGAACCGGAAGAGACCACCGTTAGGCACGGGGCGGTCGAGAGCAATGTCGACATGAGTAGCGAGTGTCATGAGTCCCCCGGCGTGTCAATCAAGAGTCAGCCCGCCTTACGGCAATAAGTCCCTCACGGCAATGCACCCGACCTCGCGGCCATCGACGACGATTGGAAACTCGGCCTCGACTTCGTAAACGTCGACCGTGCGATAGACCGCGGATTCACCGCGCCCGGAAGGGTTGGAGCAGACCTCCACCTGAGCCTTCTTGAGATTGGCAATCACATAAACCGGAATTCCGGCCGACGCGTAGCGCCACCATTTCGCGCCGCGGTCCTTGGCATACGACACATCGGCGACCTCGATGAGAAGAGCGATATCCTGGGGGCGTGGTTCCCGATGCCGGTAATCTCCCAGCGCACCACGCACCACGGCGAGATCGGGCTCGGGGCGGTCATAGCGCCCGTGCACGTACGACTTCTCCTCGCGGACGTGATAGCTTTCGGGCAGCGCGCGACGCAATCGGTCCCCGAGCCAATCGACCGCGAAATTGTGCGGATGCCTCTTCGCAAACCTGTCGACCAACAGCCCCCCCAGCAGCTCGACGTGGGCATCCTCAGGAAATACGCCCGCGTCGATCATCTTCAGAAACTGGGAGACGGTCAGGCGATAGGGAACGATTCCGGCCTCGCCCGCCCCTTTATCGGTCGTCTTCGCCGTCGTTGCCATCGCGCACCTCCTCGCTTTTCCACTCTAACCGCCCAGCGCACCCGGTGCCATCACGCCTCGGCCGCGACCGTCTCGCGGTCCGCGCCGGGGCCGCTCTGCCGGCTGCGAAGGCGCTCGCCCAGCGTCAGGCAGGCGGGGAGGAGGATGAGGTTGCCGAGCGTGCTCCCCGCCGTCGCGATCCCGACCATCGTGCCGAAGTTCACGAACGGAATGAACTCGCTCAGGCGGAGCGCGAGGAAGCCGACCGCGACCGCGAGACTCGACAGCAGCACGCCGGGGCCGGTGACCATGTAGCTGTCGAACAGGCGCTCGCGAAACGGCCGCACCGCGCGCTCGCGCCGGAACTGGAGGAGGCAGTGGAACGTGTCGTCGACCGACAGCCCGAGCGCGACACTCGCCACGAGGGCGGTGGCCATGTCGAGCTTGATCCCGAGCCAGCCCATCAGCCCGAGCACCAGGGCCACCGCCAGGAGCGTCGGCACGAGCGCCAGGGTCGCCAGCGCGGGTCCCCGCAGCGCGATCGCCAGCATGAGGAGGATGCCGGCGGCCGACCAGAAGAACGTCGACCACTGCGTGACGATGACCGCCTCGGTCGTGCGCGTCATCAAGTAGGAAAGACCGGTCAGATATGCGTCTGGCCCAAACGCCGCGCGGCCGTCGGCGACCGCCGTCGTGAAGATCGCGACCTTCGCCGGCGCGGGCTGTTGTTCCAGCAGCCGGACGAGCACGCGCGCCTGACCCGTCTCAGGGTTCCAGAAACCGTTCAGCAGCTCGGCCTGCGGCGAGGCCGCGATCAGCTCGAGCTTCTCGGTCAGCGTGCGCGCGAACGATGCGGGTGGGAGCGACGCGAGCCGCCCGTCGGGGTCGAGCACCGTCGCGAGCGAGAGCACGTGCGCCACCGCCTGGCTCCCGTTCCGCCGTTGCGCCAGGATCGCGAGCTCGAGATTGCGAAAGCGCTCCAGGCTCTCGGTGTCGAGCTGCTTCCCGACCGGCACGACCAGCTCGACGAGCCCGATCCCGCCCAGACGCGACTCGACGAAGTGATAGTCGCGTACGACGCGCGTCTCTGATCCAAACAAGTTAATATAATTCGACTCGTAGCGCAATCGGTACACGCCCGCCGCCAGCGGAATCACCAGGAGAACGACGCCCACCACGATCGGCAGAGGGTGCCGGTACACCCACGCGGTGAGATGGTTCATCTGCGAAGAGACCAGTGAGCTCGAGCCGTGACGCACCGGAATTTCGAGCCGGAACGGCGGCAGCATCGCGACCGGCGACAGTGCGACGACCAGCACCGCCGCGACGAGCGTGCACGTGCCCAGGATCGCGCCGAACTGCACGATCGGCACCACGTCGCTCGTGACGAGCGCCCCGTAGCCGATCGCCCCGGTCACCGCGCACCAGAAGATCGGCGCCCAGACCGCGCGCAGCGTGGCCTGCGCGGCCTGTCGGGCGTTCGCCTCACGCCGGCGCTCGTCGCGGAAATGGATCGCCAGGTGGCTCGCCGCGGGCATCGTCAAGACGATGATCTGGGCCACCAGCGGCCCCCCCGACAACGAGAGCTTCAGGTGGAACACCGCGAGGACCGTCTCGGTCGCGAGCCAGACGACCCAGCCCGCCAGGATCGGCACGAGGGACCACCACAGGCTCTGCGTGGCCGAGAGCGTGACCAGGCCGATGAGCAGCATTCCCACGATCGCCAGCCGGCGCCCATCGCGTTCGATGCTCGTGAACCCGTCGGCCAGGAGCACCGGCGGCCCCACGACTGCGGGCCGCCCCAGCTTGTGCTTGTCCGCGAACGCGTCGGCCCGCGCGCGGAGTGCGGCGACGGTCTGCCTTACGTCGTGATCCCCCGTCTTCCGCAAGCGGACGACGACCGCCGTCGTGGTCGCTGCGCGGTCGATCACCGTCCCCTCGAACAACGGGTGCCGCGTCAAACGCGCCTGTAACCCCGCGATCGCCTTCTCGTCCCCCGCGCGCACCAGCCCGCCGACCGTGAGGGAGTTCTTCTTCAGGTCAACGTTCTTGAGCGTCCGCTTCAACGTGCCGAGCGCGAGGTTGCGCAGGAACGCGGTCGTCTTGTCGAGCGCGAGAAGCCCATCGTCGATAACCCACAGCAGCGGCATCGCGTCGAGCGATTCCACCCGCAGCACGCCGGCGATCTGGCCGGAGCCCACCGCCGCCGCGAGCTCGGCCACGCGATCCATGCCCCCCGGAGTGAGCAGTGCGGGGTCGTCGTAGGCAACGAAGACGAAGTTGTCGTCACCGAACGACCGCGCGGCGGCCTGGTACTTCGCCATGTCGGGGTCATCGTCGGCGAAGAACGACTTGATCGACTGCTCGTAGCTGACGCGCTGGCCGAACCCGAGGAGGAACAGGAGCAGCAGCACGATCGCGCCGAGCGTGATGTGGCGGGCCTGGAGCAAGGCGCGGATCACGAGACAAACGCTCCCGGGACAAGGGGACGGGTTCGGGGCCTGCCCCGGAGAGAGGAACGAGGGCGCGACCTCCACAAACGAATGTTGTAGGCCCTATGGCCCGAGAAGTCGAGCCTTGTTCCAGGACGGTTTCGGTTTGATACAGGTGTCACGACAATGTGTAGGGCCGGCCATTGCCGGCCGGGGTTCTGAAGAGCTAACCCGCCAACCCCCGTACCCATGTCCAGAAGCCCGATTTACCGAGAATATCCCAAACGCTGTAAATCGCCACGACAGAGATCCCAAAGAACGCCAGCCACGTGAGGATGTCCGTCAGGAAAGCTGGTCCAACACGCCGATCGGCGTCGCGTTGCTTGATGTAAATCGTGCCGCCGGCGATCAGCGGGAGCATGAGTCCCTGGGAGATCCCCCCGACCTTGATGAGGAACTGGGGCTCGCGCGTGGCGTAATAGAGGCTCAAGGCACCTAGCGGATAGAGCACGCAGAAGAGCCGGATGACGCGCTCGCGGCTTTTGGGGCTGTGAAACCGATAGAGCCCGCTCAGGTTCAGGAAGTCCGCCGTGAGGCGGCTATTGGCCGCGGTGGCGACGTAGAGCGTCTTGAACAGGACGGCCCAGGCCCCCAGCAGGAAGCCGATGCGGGTCAAGGCCCGGAAGGCCTGGAGCGGCGTTCCCTCGAGCGGCTGCAGGTACATCAAGGACAGGGTCGGGATCATCTCCGGCCCCTTCGGGTTCTTCCCCTGGGGGTGGAGCACGGCGGCCCCAAGCAAGTAGAACGCGACCGTCGCGACCGTGAAGACGACCATGCTGAACCAGGCGTCGAGCTGCATGACGCGGGTCCAACCGCGCGCCCGGTGCGCCCACCCTTCGTCCTCACTGCGCGGACCCACTGCCCGCGCATAGCCTTTCTCGATGCACCAGTAGGGATACGCAAACAGCTCCGCGGCCCCCACACCCGTGATCCCGAACGCCGACAGCCCGAGGGCCATCGCCGTCGTCGGTAGAGCCAGCTTGAAGCCGCTTTCGATCTGCGCTGCACTGATGCGGAACGAGGTCCACTGGAGGATCACGACGCTCGCCACGGTAAACAGCGTCACGAGCCCAACGAGCACGGTCGTGATCTTCTCCAGACGCTTGTAGCCGCCCGAGAGCAACAGCAGGATCGCCGCAAGCGTGGTCGCGCTCGCCCAGAAGTACTCTTCGCGCGTCGCCAGAAACGTTCCCCAGGCCGGGACGATCTTGCCGGCCGTCGCCGCGATCGCGTCGGAGGCGACCGGGAAGGCCATGTGGGCGACCTGCCCCACCGTCCCCTCCATCGCGGCGATCTGGGCCTGGGTGGCGAGCGTCATGATCAGCCAGAGCCAGCACATCCACGACGCCCCCACGCGCGGGCCGGGCAAGGTATCGAACGCCGCCAGCGTCGTCTTGCCGTGCGTGATCGCGTACCGGCCGAGCTCGATTTGCACGAACACCTTGATGACACAGCTCAGCAGGATCAGCCAGAGCAGGCCGAAACCGGCGTTCGCCCCGAGGCTCGTCGTGTTGATCAGCTCTCCGGTACCGACGATCGACGCCGCCAGGATCAGCCCCGGGCCGATCTGCTGGATCGCCTTGATCAACGAGTGTGGCGGCTCTTTGATCGCGTCCTTGGGCAGCGCGTACAGATCACTCTCAGTGGTTTCAGTCATGCGTTGTGCCGGTCCGGGAGAGGATATTGGAGGTCAGGCCAACGGGAAGACCGCCATCCTACGGACCGAACTCGCCGAAATCAAAGGGCTTCCGACCAAACAGACGTTGTCGGCCGGAGTTGCCGCAGGGCGTGCGGTCCCACCCTTCCCCGGTGCGATGCAGCGACCTTCTCCAGAAACGCCAGCATTCGCGCACGGAAGAGCGGAACGGCCAGCCCCTCCGCCCGGCGGCGCCCTTCCTCCGCATCGTGCGGACGGCCATCGGCCTCCCAGGCGTTGACGGCGTCGAGCAACCCCTGGGCCGAAGGCTCGCTGTAGACCCGGCCGACGGAGTCATCGACGTTCTCCGCCACCCCACCACGCCCCAGCGCAATCACGGGTGCCCCGCAGGCGAGGGCCTCGACCGGAACGATCCCGAAATCCTCTTCGCCCGGGAACAGCAAGGCCCGGCAACGGCGGTAGTGATCGCGCAGGACGGCGTCGGGCTGCCAGCCGAGAAAACGCACGTTCGGACCGGCGAGCTTCTCCAGCTTCGGCCGCTCGGGCCCCTCGCCGATCACGACGAGCGGCCGCCCCAATCGCGTGCAGGCGATCACCGCATGATCGATCCGTTTATACGGCACCAGGGCCGAGACGCACAGGAAGGCGTCACCCCGCGGCATGCCGTCAGGCGTGTAGAAGTCCGTGTCCACGGGAGGGGGCACGACGTGGCTGTCCCGCCCGTAATACGCCTTGATCCGCGCGCGGACGGTTTGCGAGATGGCCACGAAATGCGTGACCCCCGCGGCCGTCGCGTGGTCCCAGTCGCGCAGGCGGTCGAGCATCAGCCCCGCGAGTGCCCTGCGCAAGGGCCGCCCGCGCCAGCCGTCGAGATAGGCGTCGCGCCCCTGCCAGGCGTAGCGCATCGGGGTAAAGCAGTAGCAGACGTGCGGCACGCCCGCCGGCACGCGCACCGCCTTCGCGACGCAGTGGCTGAGGCTGACGACGACATCGACGTCGCCGACGTCCCACGCCCGCGCCGCCAGCGGCATGAGAGGCAGCAGATTGCGGTACTGCCCGAAAATGCCCGGGACCTTCTGAAGCGGCGAAGTCCGGATCGCACGCTCTTCGATCGCCGGGCTCAACGCGCCCTTACGATGGATCAGCGTGTGGAGCGCCGCGTCGGGGAAGGCCCGGCACAGGACCTCGAGACACTTCTCGCCGCCGCGCATCCCCGTGAGCCAATCGTGCACGAGCGCTGGGCGCAGCGTCTCGTGCCCCCCGGGAGGGTCAACCCGTACGGTACGGCGAGATGGGACGCGGGCTTCCATGCCGGCCTCCTTCCAAGTCGTGGCGAACGCTACACCAGAACCCCTCTTCCGGCAAGAGCAGTGGGCCGGCAGGACGAGACGAGGTGGGTCCCTCAGCAACTCAGCGACGCGCATGTCCATCGACCCGTTTACGTCTCCCGACCCGGAAAAGGGGTCGCGCCTTTGATTCGGAGCCGGTCCGCGTCCGCAGGCTCCGCCCGACGTTTCTGGATCGATGAGCCCCCGCAAGGCCAGACGACGAGGAAGTCCACTCGTTTGCGCTTCGTGTTCGTACAAGCGTCCGCTACGCGCATGAAGCGCGTGCGACCCGTTGTTCCCTCTCCCGGTAGCGGCCCTTTGTTCCGGGTCGCCTCGACGGTCAGTCTCCGGTTGCCGATAGGGTTGTCCGATCTCCCGATTCCTCGGCCGGCCGAACGGAGCTCCGCAACCTCCGATCGCGTTCGCTGTGAACGCTCGCCAGGTGGTGCGCCGTCGCTGGTCGAGAGCCACCCGATCCGCGCGCCCCGTGTCTGCCAAAGACCCGGGCCCCCGACGTGGCGTCACCTGGAAAAATCGATGCAATTCATTCATCTAACGTAAACCCTCCAAAATCACGCACATCTCGGGCAGTGCCAGAGGTTTTTGGGGTTTTTGGTGTTTTTGGTGACGCGTCGTTGACCGCCTCGCAGGCAGCCCCTCGGAACATCGGATCACGAGCGCGCGTTCGCCGAGCCCGGCCGCGCGGGCCGAGTACGCCGCACGGCCCCGTTCGACCGAAGCATTCTCGGTCGGTCCCGCCACTTGCAGGGACTCACCGATCGCATCACTCGCCATCCGAATAGACGCTCACGAAATATCGAAAAATCCGAAAAAACCCCTGACACTTGTCCTGGATTTACGATGGACTTGCGCCACCGGTCTCGTCTCCCTCCCGCGCTCGGCCGACTCGTCTTTCGGACCGGCACCGCCTCACCGGCTCCGAGCGATTCCGACCGACGAAACGTCCACAACCGCGGGCGTCGCGCCGGCGCTGCGCGCGCCGCCCCGCGGATCGATACAAATGTACACCATGCGTCAAGGAATGTCAAGCGATTCGACGAGCTGGACAGAACGATTGCAAAGTCGATATGGCACGGATCTGGGTGGTACACCCGAAGGCTCTCGCTCTGCGGCTTTGCAATCATACAGACGAACGGGAACGGAAACCTCTCGGCCCAGGCAAGGAAAGACCGGACAGCGTGGTCATAGGCCCGCCGGGTGTGCCGGTTGCGGATGCTGGCGGAGAAGAACTCATCCCTGACGAAGCCTGCCGCCCCGCCGGCATTGGCGACGATCGCCGGCCAGGCAAAGCCTCGAGCCGTTTTTCCTTCGATAACAGCCGGTAGATTGTTGCCTTCCATGCGTTTTCCCTCCCCCTCCCCACTTACAGCCTGATAGCGTTTATCTAGCACTAATCCACACCCGGTGCAAAGGCGTGCACACAGAGGAAAAGCAACTGATGAAGATTTACGCAGCGCGAAGTGCTCGGCGCCAATTAGCCGTGATTCGCAAGCTGAGCCACGCCCATTTTTATAAATCCGCAAAATCCTTAATAGGCATTGATATTGCTGGCGATTATACATTGACAGCGATGTCCTATTTTGCGTAGATAGCCGTCGGCGTGCTCCCCATCGACGATAACACTTCTGCTGAAAAACTTCTTCTGTGGTTACACTCCGTGCTGTGCACTCATCGCCGTTTCTTTTCGTATGTCTCAGCCACGATCTTGGGCACCGCTCTAGCACTTGTCGGCGGAACGCCGGCAAGGCTGATGGCCCAAGCAATGTACTGCTCCGCGACAGGCATTGCGCTCGGCACAGGCGGTCTGACGGGGTCTGCAACCCCGGATCCTGCACCCGCGACGACCTGGACATTTAATGGCCAGCACACACTCACCTACTCGTGCTTGACCGCATCTTTTGGGACTTGCGCGGTCTGTACATATTCGGAAACATGGTATTATTCGACGTTTTGGGGCGCGTGGTACAAAAGCGCTTCGTCCACACCACTAATGCCCTCAAACGGCGGTTGTTCAGCAGGTCCGGTTACAATTGGTGTCACGTCTACCTTCCTGACCGGCGGCACGGAGTGGAGCAATAAGACCTATTGGAGCTCATTCAATCAAAGTTCTTGCGGCACAACCTACAAGGGCAACACATCACTTATCTAATATACATTCTAAATATACGTTTCGACAACTCGATGCATCACGCTCAGGCGGCCCGGAAGTAGCCGCGTTCCGACCTTCAACCAGAAGCGAGCTTTCAATGCGACGTAGATTTGCGATGAAAACCATGATCCTGGTGGTGCTCGGAGCAACGTCCTTTAGCCGTGACGTCCATGCTACTGTCACGTGCAAGGCGGGTTAACGCCGCCCAGGCACAGCAGCAGCCTAGTCTCATGACCGAAACCGTGGAACAGGTTGTGACAGGCCCTCAGGCGGCATTGGCACCCGGCCGCCCGAGCGTTGCCGGTTCAACCCTCCAGCTGGCGGACGTCACGGTGGACGGCAATTCCGTACATATCGCGGCCGCTGGGCATATCCGCGACTCACGGCAAAACATCAGATACGTGTGGGGTGTCAGAGTGCTCGCGCCGAATGATCGGGCGAAAGTGCTGTACGAAAAATTCTACAAAGATCAGATGTTCTCGATGCCCGAAGCGCAGGAAATGCCCGTGACGTTCGAAGACGTGCTGCAGATTCCACTCCCACGGGGAAAATACTTTCTTGATGTCGCCGCG
Source organism: Isosphaeraceae bacterium (assembly GCA_031291845.1). Classification (GTDB taxonomy): domain Bacteria; phylum Planctomycetota; class Planctomycetia; order Isosphaerales; family Isosphaeraceae; genus DAIDJG01. The sequence continues at coordinate 17,652 of JARLIH010000220.1, forward strand.
TATTATCTCCGCCCCGGACAGACCATGGCCTCATTGACCGACCCGGTCGCAAGCCAAGGGCCTCGTGCACCCGTCTGCCTCGTGGAAATCTCGTTGAACCCCTGAGCTTGCGTAGCGCAGTTTTTGACACCGCTTCTGTGAAGCCTCACTGCCCTGCCCGTCGACCGGCGATGTAGCGTGTGGCTGATCAATATAGGCCCGAAAGGGCCTATTTTCTTGCGCCTATGATTGAGACTTCTCGCTGATCTCCACCGCGACTCGCGGTTTCGGCTCAAACGGCTGAGCAGGGACGGTGTTGGGTGCCATGCCCACGTCTTCGTGGGCATGCGCCTCTCCACCGGCTCGGCCCGAGGCGCATGCCCACGAAGACGTGGGCATGGCACCCAGACGCCCCGCTTCGCCTGAGGGATAACCGGTGGAGATCAGCGAGGAGTGTCCTATGATTAGCGACAATTACAATTCCCGCCCGTGTTGCCTCACTCGGAGAAACAGGGGCGGACGCTCGCTTCATCAGACGTTCGCCGCGCATCACGGACAGAGCCGAAATGACCGGGGCGTCGGTCGTCGGAAAAGCGCACGTCAAGAGCTGCGCCGCCAACGCGGGCGTGTGGCGCGATAGTGTTGGTGCAGCGGTGTGCGTTTGCCGCCTGGAAATGAGCGCGTAAAACTGGTTCTTCCGCACTCTCGATGATGGCGGCTACATTCTGTGCAGAATGGCCCAGAATTCAGGTTATTCTGGGTAAGTCGGGCGAATTGGAGGCCAGTCGATCATCGAGAGTGCGGAAGAACCAGTTTTACGCGCTCATTTCCAGGCGTTGAGCGACTCGGTAATCGCACCGCAACAGCACCAGCGGCTTGTTCTCCGCGTTGCTACCCGTCCCCGGCAGCCTTCGGCGTGCAAGACCGAACGTCGCGGGAGTCTTTCAGATGACCGCGCTACGGTGCGAAACGAGTCATGCACCCGCTCCGCGCGCTCGATAGGCTCTGACAAAACCCGTGGGCAAAACCGGCAATCTGGAGGACCGCCCCGGTCGGTTTCACGTTGCTGAGTGGATGCCGGTAAGTTGAGTGTCGCTCTGGATGTCGAATCGCCGCACGCGACCGCCGTCGAGGAGGAATGCATGTTTCACGGATTCATCAATGAGCGTTTGTCCTTCGAGGTTTTTGACAACCTGGTGCACGTCAACGACCAGGGAACCGTCGACGGCTCTGGCAATCGTCAGCGGCTCGACGTGAGGATCGATGACCGACCATTGATGAGTCCAATAATCCCGGATCGCGTCCTTCCCGTGAATGTGGGTGCCTTCCATGCCGTTCGCCCACGACACGTCATCGGTGAGCAGGGCAAAGACGCCCTGCATGTCCCGGGCGTTAAAAGCATTGTAAAGCTGATGAATCACTTGCTCGTCGCGATCCATTTGGTGGGCCTCCGTTCGCTGTTTAGTCAGCGTACCGCTCCCACTCTATGGCCGAGGTCAACCGGGAAAATGGCTGGATTACCGGAATAACTTCGTAAGCGCTGAACATTACGCCGTTTATGGGACACGACCAGAAAGCCCAGACATTACCCAGAAGGCCCTTCACTTTTCCCTGCTTGCCCAGAAGTTTTGCCAGAGCTTCTAACGAACATTGTTCTTGACGAACACTGTTCGTTGTGTATTCTGTTGGCATGAGCGACAAAACCCCTCGCGAAATCATCAGTCGCCGAAACCGTCCGGCCAAGGCGGCCTTGAGTCGGGACATTATTGTCTCGACGGCACTCGGGATTCTTCAGAAGGACGGGCTGTCCGGCTTGAGCCTTCGGCGGGTCGCAACCGCATTGGATACCGGCGCGGCATCGCTTTATGTCTATCTGGCGAACCTTGACGAACTCTACTCACTGATGCTCGACCGGGCACTGGCGTCGGTGATGTTGCCCGAAGCGGGCAACCGACCCTGGCGCGACCGGCTGAAGAAGTACCTCGTATCGTATCTTCACGTCCTCTACGAGCGGCAGGGCTTGGCGCAGCTCGCCATGTCCACGATTGCAACAGGCCCCAATTCCTTGCGGATGTGGGAAGTGCTTCTCGGCCTTCTCAAAGAGGGCGGCGTCGATGACGCAAGACTGGTTTGGGGGGTCGACATGCTCCTCCTGTACGTCACGGCCATAGCGGCGGAACAGAGTAATTGGCGTGCGACGGGTCAAGACTTTGGACGCGTGGGGAGCGCTTTGGCCACCCTGTCCGCCGAGCAATTCCCCCTTGTGTACGCTCTTTTTCAGGGGGGACGATTTTCCGGTATTGGCGACGGTGATGCCCGCACTCAGTGGGCTCTCGATGTCATCATTGATGGCATCAAGGCCAATCACAATTCCTTTTGATCTCGACAAGTCACGAACACCACTGCCGACCACGAATAATTCCGGCGGAAATCACATGGTAAAAACTGCACGCAACCACGAAGGAATCGGGATGAATACTCCAGTCACGATCATCGGTGCCGGGCTCGGCGGTCTGACTCTTGCCCGCGTCCTCCACTTGCATGGCATTGCTGCGACGATCTACGAAGCGGAAGCCTCGGCGAACGCGCGAGCGCAGGGGGGCATGCTCGATATCCACGATTACAACGGGCAGCTCGCACTCAAGGCAGCGGGACTCTTCGAGAAGTTTCTCGAGATCATCCACGTTGGGGGGCAGGCATCGCGGGTACTCGACAAGGAAGGCAACGTCCTGTTTGAACAGCCCGACGATGGCACGGGCGGTCGACCTGAGGTACCCCGAGGAGAGCTTCGCCGGATTCTGCTTGACTCGCTTCCTGCCGGCACTGTCCGCTGGGGATACAAACTCACCGCGGTGTCTCCGCTCGGCGGCGGGCGGCACGCGTTGACCTTTGCTGACGGCTCAACGGTGACTACCGACCTCCTCGTGGGTGCGGACGGCGCCTGGTCTAGAGTCCGCCCCCTTCTTTTAGAGGCAAAACCGACATATGTAGGCATGACATCTATCGAAACGTTCCTGTTCGATGCCGACGCTCGTCACAAGGCAAGTGCGGAAGCGGTTGGCGGTGGTGCGCTCTATGCGTTGACGCCGGGAAAGGGCATTCTCGCGCACCGCGAGCCCAACGGCGTGCTGCACACGTACGTGACGCTGAGGAAGCCGAAGGAGTGGATTGACAGCATCGACTTCTCCAGCCCGGTGACTGCTCTGGCCTGCGTGGCCAAGGAATTCGAAGGCTGGGCTCCGGAGCTGACGGCGCTCATCACCGACGGCGAGACGGCACCCGTGCCTCGCCCTCTTCATGCGCTCCCGCCTGAGCACCGATGGGATCGCGTACCTGGAGTGACACTGCTCGGCGATGCAGCCCACCTGAATCCGCCGGACGGAGAAGGCGCCAATCTCGCGATGTACGACGGGGCGGAGCTCGGGAAGGCCATCGCCGCCAATCCCGGTGACGTTGAAGCCGCGCTCAGCGCGTATGAAAGGGACCTCTTTCCCCGCAACGCGTCAGCCGCCGCGGAGGCGCAACAGACCTTTAGGGCGTGCTTTGGCGACGACACGCCTCACAGCCTGCTTGATTTTTTTACCCATAACCAACCCGTCAAGTGATCGCCCTTCACGCCAGCAAACTGCTGGCCACGAATAACTCCCGGAGAAATCGCATCACATACCCAGCACCGACTGCAAGCGCCGGCTTTGATCTCGCCTATCGCTTACCCTTCGCGTTCTGGGGTGACTCTCGCATTCCCAACGAGATCAAAGCACTGATTCAGTTGGGAACGCCCAGGAGCATTCTGGAACTGGGATGCGGAGCGGGGACGTTCTCTCGCTATGTGGCACAACAGGGCCTGCTCGCGACCGGAGTGGACTTTTCGCCCGCCGCGATCGCCAAAGCACGGGAACGTTTCGCTCAGGAGAAAGTCCGGGCCCAGTTTCTGAGGGAAGGATGAGGGAAAGGACACGCAATGCGTACCGGGGCCTGATACGCATTGCGTGTCCTTTCCTTCCCTAATCGATGAGGGTCCCGTGCCGCGTGGCACGGAATGGAAATGGGGCAGATCATGCCGGACGTGCAGTGACACCTTTCCCTGATCGGGGAGACGCGGTGCCATGGTTCCAAACCAGGAAAAACCCATGAACGGCGCTCAATCGTTATTCAAGTCGCTGGTGGACGCGGGGATCACGACGTGCTTCGCGAACCCCGGTACGTCCGAGATGCAGTTGGTCTACGAGATCGGCATAACCGACGCGGTGCGTCCCGTCCTGTGCTTGCAGGAGGACGTCGTCACCGGCGCCGCCGACGGCTACGGCCGCATGAAGGGCGCGCCGGCCTTCACCCTGCTGCACGTGGCTTGCGGCTTCGCCAACGGCATCGCCATGGTGCACAACGCCGCCCGGGCCAATACTCCGGTCGTCAACGTCGTCGGCACGAACGCCTCCTACCACCAGGCTAACTACCCGGAGCACGAGCTGGTCAACGGTCGCGTGTCGGACCTCGCCCGCGCGGTGTCGCACTGGTGCGGCGAAGCGCGGAGTGCGTCTCACCTCGGCGAGCTCGGCGCGGCAGCGGCGGCCCTGGCGAAAACGGGTAAGGTTTGTACCATCGTGGCGCCGACCAACTGTCATTGGGACGAGGCCAACCCACCGCCGACGCCTCCCTCGTCGTCCGGGCGGCCACAGGTGGCTCCCGAGGCGATCGCACGCGCCGCCGGAATGCTATCAAACGGCAAGAAGACAGGCCTGGTGCTGGGCAACCTGGCCCTCCAGGGAGAGGCGCTGGAGTGCGCCGGGCGCGTCGCCGCCAGGACCGGCGCGGTCCTCCTGGCCGAGACGTTCCCTTCGCGCTACCTCGCGCGCGGCGAGGGTCGCCCGCCCGTGGACCCGATCCCCTATGAATTCGAGATCGGCGTCAAGTTCCTGGAGCCGTTCGAGCAACTGGTGTTCGTCGGCTCCGGCTTGCCGGTCGCGACCTTCGCCTACAAAAACAAGCCGACCCTCAAGAGCCCGCCGGGGTGCGATTTGTTCGCGATGGCCTCGGCGGACGAGGACCTGGAGACAGCGCTCCGAGCGCTCGCGGAGGCGAGCGGAGCGACCGGCACGCCGGCTCTTCAGCCTCGCACGCCGGCATCGCCCCCTTCCGGGGAACTCACGGCGGCGGCGATCGGGCAGACGCTCTGCTCGCTGTTGCCTGAGAACGCGATCCTCGTCGACGAGGCGGCCACGAACGGCCCGCCCATCTACGCGGCGACCAAGGGGGCCCGCGCGCACGACTATCTCAACCCCGTCACCGGCGGAGCGATCGGCGGCGGTCCTCCCATGGCCCTTGGCGCGGCGATCGCCTGTCCCGACCGGAAGGTCGTTCTCCTTCAGGCAGACGGAAGCGGGATGTATACCGTCCAGGCGCTCTGGTCGATGGCGCGAGAAAAAGCCGACGTGATCATCATCGTCCTCAAGAACGATGCCTACGCCATCCTCGGCCTCGAATTGGCGCGTGTTCGCGAGCGCGAAACGAACGCGAAGATGAAGTCGATGCTGGATCTCGGCAAGCCGACGCTCGGCTGGGTCGAGATCGCGACGGGTCTCGGCGTGCCCGCAACCCGCGTGGGAACGGCCGAGGAGTTCCACCAGCGGTTCGAGGCCGCGCTCGGCGCGAAGGGACCACAGCTCATCGAGTGTCAGGTCAGCACTCCGAAAGAGTGGTTCGCACTCGAAGAGCATGTCCACCGGACACGTTGAATCCTGACGCCTGTGTCAAGAGTCTGCCTTTACATCCCGGGTTTCACCGTGCTGCGAGCAACGAACTCAGGCTGAACGCGATTGGGCCTCCTCATGCGGCGGCGATGGGTGGGAAGGCGTTTAACGGGTCGAGAATGCAGACGCGCTGCACAGAAGTGCTGCGCGGCCGGGTGAGGGGGGCGCGCCGCGAGCGACGTCCTCCTCGGGGCACCCCTCACCCAGCCGCTGGTGCGGCCGACCTCTCCCGCAAGGAGAGAGGTGGGGGAGCGCCCGAGGCGCAACAAAAACCCGTTCGCCGACGCGGCTCAAGAGCCGCTGCAACCTCAACTTTTCAACGGCCCAAGCGCAGCCTCTCCCGGCCCTCGGGAGGGTCAACCCGTACGAGACGGCGAGCTGGGACGCTGGCTTTCATGCCGGCCTCAAGGATCTTCGGCACGGATCGGTTCCCGCGCCGGGGCGCGAACCCTACCCGAGATCACCACGTCCGGCAAGATTTGATTGACGACGTTGGGGCGGGCCCGTCGCCCGGGATGTCGCTCCAATTTCCGTCATCGGTTCGCCGTCGGCTCGCGAATTGCGGTAAACCGAGTTCCCTGTGCAGGATCGCACCGAGTCGGAATTCCAGCCCCGGAGAAGGTGAATGACCCAGGCGGCGCAGGTCAGTCCGCGCGATCTGTCGAGGAAGCTACGCGAGCACTTCGGGTTCCGTCGGTTCCGACCGGGGCAGGAACAGGTCGTCCAAGCCGCGCTCGACGGACGCGATACGATCGTCATCATGCCGACCGGCGCGGGCAAGAGCCTCTGCTTCCAGCTCCCGGCGCTCGCGCTGGTGGGGACGACCGTGGTCGTCAGCCCCTTGATCGCCTTGATCAAGGACCAGACCGACGCGCTGACCGGCAAGGGGATCGAAGCTGCCGCGGTCAACAGCACGCTGAACGCCGCGAAGCTGCGCGCGGTGATGGAGGCGATTGCCGCCGGACGCACGGAGTTCGTATACACGACGCCCGAACGCCTGGCCGACCCCGAGTTCCGCGCAGCGCTCAAAAGGGTCAACATCGACCTATTCGTCGTGGACGAAGCTCACTGCGTCAGCCAGTGGGGCCACGACTTCCGACCGGAATTCCTCGGCCTGGGCAACGCGATCGACGACCTTGGCCGGCCCCCCGTCCTCGCCCTGACCGCGACCGCGACGGCCGACGTGATCGATGACATCAAGCGCCAGCTCGGCATCGCGGACGCCGCAGTCGTCCACACGGGGATCTACCGGCCGAACCTCGAGCTCGAAGTGATCTCCGCCGAGGGGGAGACCGCCAAGCGCGCAGCGCTGGTGCGGCTGCTGCAACAGACGGAGGGGACCGGTATCATCTACACTGCCACGGTCAAAGCCGTCCAGGAGCTGTCCCGCTTCCTCCAAGACGAAGGGTTGGCCGTCGCCCCCTATCACGGCCGGCTCAGGGCCGCCGAACGCAACGAGAACCAGGACCGCTTCATGCGGGGTGAGCTGCGGGCGATGGTTGCGACGAACGCCTTCGGCATGGGAATCGACAAGCCCGACATCCGGTTCATCGTCCACCACCACGTCCCTGGCACCCTGGAAGCCCATTACCAGGAGACCGGCCGCGCAGGGCGCGACGGCCTCCCCGCGCGCTGCGCGCTCCTGTATGACCCCGGCGACAAGCGGCTCCATGCCTTCTTCCAGGCCGGAAGGTATCCGTCGACCGAGGACCTGATCAACGCCCATCACGCATTGAAACGGCTGGCCGATGCGCCCGAACCGCCGACCCTCGCCGCGCTCCAGGCGATCGCGCCGGTGGGCAAGACTCGGCTCAAACTGGCGCTCAATCTTTTCCGCCAGCGCGGAGTGGTCAAAGACGAGGAGGGCCGGCTCCTCCTGCTCCACCGCGAGACGACCGATGACGACCTCGCACGCATGGCCCGCGCCTACCGCGAGCGCGACGAACGCGACCGGCTCCGCCAGCAGCACATGATCGAGTACGCCGAGAGCCGCGGCTGCCGCTGGGACTACCTCCTCCGCTACTTCACCGAGGACCCGGAGTCGATCGCCTGCAACCACTGCGACCGCTGCGCGCCAGAGCGATTCCGAGCCGCGTAGGCCCGCCTCGGGGACGCTCTCGTGGGGTGGCGGCTGGCCTATCAGGCTGTTATTCTATCTTGGGCGACTGCCGGGAGATAAACACGCTCTGAGAACCAATCACTCATGTCCGTTGCCGAGCCGCTGACACCGACGACCCGAATCGTCGACGAACTGACCGCGATCGTCGGCGCGGAGAATCTCCTGTACCACCGGGACGAGCTGGTGGTCTATGAGTGCGACGGGTACGTGATCGAGAAGAGCGTGCCCGACGTCGTCGTCTTTCCAACCACGACCGAGCACGTCGTCGAGGTCGTGAAGCTCTGCAACCGCCACCGCTTGCCGTTCGTCCCGCGGGGCGCGGGGACGAGCCTGGCCGGGGGCACCTTGGCTGTCGGCGGCGGGGTGATGATCTGCCTGACGCGAATGAAGCGGATCCTCGAAATCAATACCCGCGACCGCTACGCCGTCGTCGAACCGGGCGTCGTCAACCTGTGGCTGACGCGCGCGCTCGGTGGGACCGGCTTCCATTACGCGCCTGACCCGTCGAGCCAGAGCGCCTGCACGATCGGCGGCAACGTCGCGACCAACTCCGGCGGTCCGCACACGCTCAAGTACGGCGTCACCGTCAACCACGTCCGGGGGGTCGAGCTGGTCCTGCCCGACGGCTCGGTCGTGCAGACCGGGGGCGTGACCGAGGACAACCCCGGTTACGACCTCACCGGCCTGATCGTCGGGCACGAGGGGACCTTCGGCATCGTCACCAAGGTCACGGTGGGCCTCACCCGCGACCCGGAAGCAGGGCGGACGCTCCTGGGCGTGTTCGACAGCGTTGACGACGCGACCGAGACCGTCAGCGGCATCATCGCCGCCGGGATCGTGCCGGCCGCGCTCGAGATGCTGGACAACCTGATGATCCGCGCGATCGAACAGGCGTTCCACTTCGGCTTCCCCACCGAGGCGGGCGCGGTGCTGATCATCGAGGTCGACGGCCTCGACGCCGGACTCAATCGCGAAGCACAGGCGATCTCGGAGATCGTCGAGACACACGGTGGCTCCGTGTCGAAGTCGATCGCCTGGCGGACGCGGAAGGAACCCGAGTACGTCGCGATCTGGAAGAGCCGCAAGTCGGCCTTCGGCGCCATCGGGCGGCTCAGCCCGACGTTCTGCACGCAGGACGGGGTCGTGCCCCGCACCAAGCTCCCGCACATCCTGCGGTTCATTACGAAAGTCGGCGAACGCCACGGCCTGCGCATCGCCAACGTGTTCCACGCCGGCGACGGCAATATCCACCCGATCCTCCTGTTCGACGAGCGCGACCCGGAGCAGGTCAAGCGCGTCCTCGAAGCGAGTCACGAGATCCTCGACGAATGCATCGCCGTCGGCGGCAGCGTCACGGGCGAGCACGGCATCGGCGTCGAGAAGATGGCGTTCATGCCCAAGCTCTTCTCGCCCGAGGACCTCGCGGCCATGATCGCTATTCGGAACACGTTCAACCCCGAGGGGCGGTGCAGTCCCGAGAAGATGCTGCCGGGCGGGGCCGGATGCATCGAACGGAAGGGTCCGGGGCACCGGGCGTCGGCCTAGCGTATTCTCTTTTCATATGTAGGGTGCGTGCAACGCACCGTCCAAGAAACCCGGTGCGTTGCACGCGCCCTACGGGAAGAGACCAGCGAGATAACCGACACATGCCCGAGCGACCCAAATACTCGCGCTGGAGGCGTCTGCCGGCCTTCTTCCGCTCCGGCGAGTTCAAGATGCCGGACCCGCGCGAGGAAGAACAGCGCGTCTCGCTGTACATCCCCGGGCTCATGCTCGACCTGGCCGAAGAGCAGGCGAACCGGGCGGGAGCGCCGACGGTCCAGGAATATTGCGCCGAGCTGCTCCAGCGCGCGATCGAGGGGGAACATGCGCGGGAGCAGGTCGCCGACCTCGAAGCCCGGCGCGGGCCGCTCGCGGGGCTGCACGAGATTGCCAGCGACCCCGAGTACCTCGCCGAGTGGAGCGCCCGCACGGGCGGACGCGATCCGGTCGCGTTCCGGGAGCCGTCCGACGGGTCGGTGCCCCTGGGCCTGGGCGATTTGGACGCGCCGGCGATCCCGGTCCGCATGCCGATCACGCCCGAGCGGGCGGTCTACGCCTCCCCGGCCGAGGTCGTGCTTCGGCACGCGGCCGTCGAGGGGGACGACCCCCAGGCGTTCCTGGCCTGCATGCGACGCGGGGAGCCGCCCCCCCTCGCGCGGGTCGCCGAGCTGGCCCAGGCGCTCCAGACCCTCGAAGACGAACTTCAAACCGTACCGGTCATCGATCGGCGGCTGGCCTACGCGCTCCACCGCCTGGCGTTCGAAGCGCAGCTCCTCCACACCGACGCCTGGCCCGGCTCGTTCGACGAGTGGGCCGTGGAGACGTTGCGGGCGATCCAGGAATACGTCGACCGCATTCTCTCGGGCCAAGATATCCGCTATTACCGCTCATCCGCACCTCCGGAGACTCCGCATTGACGTGGCCCGACACCCCTCTCGGCGGCCGGCTCGGCGACGGGCGTTTTGCCATCGCAACCGACCGCCCCGAGTCCGTGGACGCCCTGCGCCAAACGGTCAGCACGCGCGCGGCCGAAGGGCACGCGCTGTACCCCCAGGGGGGCGGCACCGCGCTCGACTACGGCGGCGTTCCGCGCTTGCCCGGCGTGGCGATCGACACGCGCGCCTTGAACCGCGTGATCGACTACCCGGACGCCGACATGACGATCACGGTCGAGGCCGGCATCGCCCTCGCGTCCCTGCGTGCGGTGCTCGCCGCCAAGAACCAGCGGCTCCAGATCGATGCCCCGGACCCCGACCGCGCGACGCTCGGCGGCGTGTTCGCCACGAACACCCGCGGTCCGCGCAGTTTTGGCCTGGGCCGGCCGCGCGACCAGATCATCGGGGTCAGCTTCGTCACGAGCGACGGCAACCTCGTGAAGGGGGGCGGGCGCGTCGTGAAGAACGTCGCCGGCTATGACTTCCCCCGGCTGCTGACCGGTTCGATGGGGACGCTCGGCATCATCACGCAACTCACGCTGAAGGTCCGCCCGCTCCCCGAGGCATCGGAGCTGGTCTGGGTCCCGTTCACGAGCCTGGACAGCGCTGCGACGGCCCTGGACCGCCTCAACACGTCGGCCACGCGCCCCGTGGCGGTCGAGCTCCTGAATCGCCCCGGCGCCCGGTTGATCGGCGAGACGCTGGGCCTGCCCGTGGAAGACTGGACGATCGTGGTCGGCTTCGAGGACAACGCCGCGTCCGTCGCCTGGCAGGTGGACCGCGTCATGATCGAGCTCGGCCGCACGAACATCGTGATCCGCGAAGGCGCGGCCGCCGAGCCGCTCTGGGCGGCTCTGACCGCGTTCCAGGCCGCGGCGCTCGGCCCGATCGGCTTCACGGCCAACGTCCGGCCGTCCTCCGTCCCGGCATTCGTCAAAGAGGTGGACCCGGCCCTCTGGGCCATCCAGGCCCACGCGGGCAGCGGAATCGTGCGCGGGCATAGCCTGGCCGCGCCGGACCTCGATGCCCTGAGCCGCGATGTCGATCATCTGCGCGGGCGAGCCGTCCGCGGCGACGGCAACCTGATCCTCGTGCGCTGTCCGACCGAGGCCAAGGAACGCTTGCGCGTCTGGGGCGAGCCTCGCCCGGACTGGGCGTTGGCCCAGGCGATCAAGAAGACCCTCGACCCCCGCGGCCTGCTGAACCCCGGCCGGTTTGTCGGTACAATCTGAAGAGAACACTCTCCACCAAGGCTAGAACGCAGAGAGTGATCCGCAGATGTCGCAGACGGACGCAGACGAAGAAAACACAGTGTGCGGCTCGGCAGGAGCCTCGCCCTCCCAAGAAAAACGCCTCGATTTCCATCGTACGTTGCGTCGTTAAGATCAACCCTAAATCTCTCGATTTGATCTGCGTCCATCTGCGACATCTGCGGATCACTCTCCCTCTGACGAGGATCGGCCGTTCATGGCAATCGCGACGCCCGAAGCGGAAACCACGAGCATCGAAAGCGCCGCTCCCGTCGGCGTCGACCTGGATTGGCTCTCGCGGAAGATCGACTACCGGCTCTACCAGGACTGCGTCCACTGCGGGCTGTGCACCGCGAGCTGTCCGACCTACGTCGAAACGAGCAACGAGAACGACAGCCCGCGCGGGCGCATCTACCTGATGCGCGCGGTGGCCGACGGCCGGCTGGGCCTGAGCCGCGAGGTGCGATCGCACCTCGACCTTTGCCTCGACTGCCGGGCCTGCGAGAGCGCGTGTCCCTCCGGCGTCCAGTACGGCAAGATCATCGAGCCGTTCAAGGTTGCGATGCAGCAAACGGCCCCCTCTGCGCAAAAGTCGAGCCTCTTGCAGCGGCTGATCCTGCAGCACCTGTTCCCGTACTCCGGCCGGGTGAAGGCTGCGCTCTTGCCGGCCCGGCTGCTTCAGAAGCTCGGCCTGCTCGACCTCGCGGAGAAGACGGGCCTGACCCGCCTCCTGCCGCCGACCCTGCGCAGGATGCAGGCGATGCTGCCGAAGCTCTCGGGTTCGTCGGGCGCCTTGCCTGACGTCTTGCCGCCGATCGGCCCGAAGCGGGCGAGAGTGGCACTCTTCCTCGGCTGCGTGGCCGACGCGATGTATCCCGAGACGACCGCCGCCACGGCCCGCGTGCTCCAGCAGAACGGCTGCGAGGTCGTGATCCCGCGCGGCCAGGTCTGCTGCGGCGCGATCCATTACCACTCAGGGGTCGAGGAGCCCGCGCTGGCGTTGGCCCGTCAGAACATCGCAACGTTTCGGCCCGACGAATTCGACGCCATCATCGTCAACGCCGCCGGCTGTGGCGCGATGCTCAAGGACTACGCCCACTTGCTCCCCGTGAGCGAGCACGGCATGGCCGCGCGTTTTGTCGCCCGGGTGAAGGACGTCTCCGAATTCCTGGTCGAGCTCGGCCCGATCGCGCCGCAGCACCCTCTCTTCCTGAAGGTGGCCTATCACGACGCCTGCCACCTCTGCCACGGCCAGCAGGTGCGCAGTCAGCCGCGGAAGCTGCTGGCGATGATTCCCGGCGTGGAGTTGGTCCCGCTCGAAGAGAGCGAGCTCTGCTGCGGCGCGGCCGGCACCTACAACCTGACCCAGCCCGAGATGTCGGAGCGCCTCGGCCGCCGCAAGATGGACAACATCGCCGCGACCGGGGCCGATATCGTCGTGATGGGCAACATCGGCTGCCAGCTCCAGATCGCCCGCAAGATCAAGGAGCGGGGCAGCGCGATGCAAATCGCCCACACGGTGGACCTGCTCGACCGGGCCTATCGGGGCGAGTCGGAAAGGGGGAAATGATGGCTGTCGGCACGAGTCAGACCTCGCCGCCGGTCTCCGATCCGGTCGTTCCTGCCCCGGTCCTGGAACCTTATCGACTGAGCGTCGACCAATATCACCAGATGATTGCGCAAGGCATCCTTCCCGAGAACGAGCCGATCGAACTTCTGGAGGGCTGCCTCGTCAAACAAATGACGAAGAAACCGCCGCACGTCGTTTCGACGGGACTGGTCCAGGACGCGCTGACGCCGCTGTTGCCGGCGGGCTGGCACCTCTCAGTGCAAGATCCGGTGACCACCGAGGAGAGTGAGCCCGAGCCTGACATCAAGATCGTACGTGGGCACCGGCGCGACTACGCCGCACACCACCCGCGGCCGGAGGATGTCGCACTCGTCGTCGAAGTCGCGGACACTTCGCTGGCCGCCGATCAAGGGATCAAGAAGCGGATCTACGCTCGCGCGGGGATGCCGTATTACTGGATCCTCAACCTCTTGGCACGCCGGCTCGAAGTGTACAGCGACCCGACCGGACCGAATCCGGCACCTGATTATCGCCAGCGCCGGGACTTCGAGGCGGACGACATGGTCGCGGTGATCGTCAGTGGCCACGAGCTTGGACGCGTTCGCGTGGGCGACTTGCTGCCGTGAGCGAGCTTTGCTTGGCTCGCCGACCGACCTTTCATAGAATGAGGCCAGGGAGTTTCCCAGGAGACGAGCCATGGCCGTCGGCACGCAACACCCCACCACAAGTCCACCCGACGAACCGAGTCCGCCCCGCCTGAGCGTCGAGGCGTACCATCGGTTGGTTCGTGACGGGGCATTGAACGAAGACGACCGCGTGGAGTTGCTCGACGGCTTGTTGGTCGCGAAAAGGCCCACGAACCCTTCGCATCGGATCGCCACGCGGAAGGCGCGCGTGGCCTTGGAGCGCATTCTCCCGGCCGGTTGGTACGCCGACGAGCAGAAATCGATAACGCTCACCGCGAGTGAGCCCGAGCCGGATGTTGCGGTCGTCCGCGGCGACACGAGCGACTATCAGGATCGCCACCCGGGACCACGGGATGTGGGTTTGGTCGTCGAAGTGTCCGACACGACGCTTGCTCAGGACCAGGGGTTCAAGAAGCGGCTCTACGCCGCCGCGGGCATTCCGTGCTACTGGGTCGTCAACATCCCGGCCCGGCGCCTCGAGGTTTACGCAGACCCGACGGGACCGAGCGACGCCCCAGGCTACCATCATCGCAGCGAGTTCGGAGCCGACGACACGGTCGTCCTCGTTCTCGACGGCCAACTCGTCAGGCACATCCGCGTCAGTGATCTCCTACCCTGACTTCGACCGCGACTCGTTTTACAACCCGCTCGATCAGCGCCCCCAGCCGCGGCCCGGCCAACCGGCCTGCTTCCAACACTTCCTCATGCGTAATCGGTGTGCCCACGACCCCCGCCGCCATGTTCGAGACGAGCGCAAGCGCGATTACCTCCATCCCCGCGTGCCTGGCGGCGATCGCCTCGGGGACCGTGGACATGCCCACCACGTCCGCCCCCAGGGTCCGAAGCATCCGGATCTCCGCGGGGGTCTCGTAGCTCGGCCCAGGCAAGCACGCGTACACGCCGGCCGGAAGCGATAGACCGATGGCCTCGGCTTCTGCGCGGGCGATTCCGCGCAGTCGCGCGGAGTAGACCTCGGTCATGTCGGGGAACCGCGTGCCGAACCGGTCGTCATTCCGGCCGCGAAGCGGATTGGCGCCGAGCAGGTTGAGGTGATCGGCCACGCACACGATGTCGCCCGGAATCAGGTCGGTGCTGACGCCGCCGGTCGCCGCGGTCAGAACGAGCGTCGTCACACCCAGTCGCTGGAGAACGCGCACCGGGAAGACGACGGCGTCCAAGTCGTGCCCTTCGTAATAGTGAAAGCGCCCCTGGAGGAGGAACACCGGGGCGGACCCGAGCGAACCCACGATCAGGTTGCCGTGGTGTCCCTCCACGGTGGTGCGCGGAAAGTGGGGAAGGGCCGTGTAGGGGATCTCGACACGCTCGGTCAGGCGATCCACCAGGGAGCCAAGACCCGAGCCGAGCACCACGGCGGTCCGCGGCAGCGTGGCGTGGGTCTTGCGCACCACGGCGGCGGCGGCCTCAGCGCGATCGAAGAGGGATGTCTCGCTCATAGCAAAATCCCTGCGATGCAGGCCGAGAGGTAATTGGCGAGCGTTCCCGCGATCAAGGCCCGGAAGCCAAGCCGCGCCAGGTCGTGCCTGCGCTCGGGGGCCAGGGCGCCGATCCCGCCAAGCTGGATGCCGATCGAACCGAAATTGGCGAACCCGCAGAGGGCGAACGTGGCGATCGTGAACGAGCGGGGGTTGATCTGGGACTTCAATGCCCCGAGCTGGCCGTACGCGATCAGTTCGTTGAGCACCGTCCGCGTCCCCAGCAGCCCGCCGATGGCCCGGCAGTCCTGCCAAGGGACTCCCAGCAAGTAGGCCACCGGCGACAACGCGGCCCCGAGGAGCAACTCCAAGGACGTGCCGGCATAGCTCAATCCCTTGTTGATGAGCGCGATCAACCCCAGGAACGCGATCAGCATCGCCGCGATGTTGAGCGCGAGCTGGAGGCCGTCGCGCGTACCTCGGGAGGCGGCGTCGAGCACGTTTGCGTCGGGCCGTTCCTTGTCAGCCTCGACGCCCCCCAGCGTCTCCGGCGTCTCCGTTTCCGGTACGATCATCTTGGACAGCAGGATCGTTCCGGGCGCGGTCATGATGACGGCCGTCAGGATGTGCCGGGGCTCGATCCCGAACGCGAAATAGGCCGCCATGATGCCCCCCGCCACGTGCGCCATGCCGGCCGTCATGATGGTGAGCAGCTCCGAGTTCGTCAGTCGCGGCAGGTACGGGCGGATCGTCAGGGGCGCCTCGGTCTGGCCCAGGAAAAGCGAGGCCGCCACGTCGAGCGACTCGGCCCCGCTGGCGCCGAAGACGCGGGCCATGACCCAGCCGAATCCCCGCACGAACCACTGCATCACCCCCAGGTGGTACAGCACCGCGAACAGGGCCGACATGAAGATCACCGGGGGCAATACGCGGACGGCGAAGACGAACGCCACCGGCCCGTTCGGGTCGACCAGCTTCGGGCCGAAGACGAACTCAGCCCCCGTGAGGGCGCAGCCCAGCACTTCCTCCACGACGCGGCCCGCAGCCCGCAGGACGTGCTCGCCCGCCGGTACGCGCAGGACCAGAAGGGCGAACACCCACTGGAGCGCAAGTCCCCAGAAGATGACCCTGCCTGAGATGGCGCGGCGGTTGTCCGACATCACATAGGCAACGCCCAGGATCGCGACGATGCCGATGAGCCCCCTCGCACGCTCGAGCGGAGAGGTGGGGACAAGGACGGTTCCGGGGCTCGGCTTCTCCGGTGCCACCCCGTCCGCGCGGGCGATGCCGGGCGCCGCGAGCGCAGCGAAGAGCAGCACGAATGCGATTGCGTGCGACCCCCAGCGTCCCGAGCGACCGATGGGACAGCGAGCCGGTGATGGAGCTTTCTGATCACCTCTCCCCTCGGGAGAGGTTCGTGGCTAGGCAAGACGGTCGGTATCTCAGCCCCGTGTGGGGAAGAGGCGCGAGGCGCCGTAGGGGAAGGCCGTCCCGATGTTCGATCCGCGCGTTGCACGGCCGGGATCGCAGCCCCGGATGGGGCGGCGAGTCGTTAGCCGGGGGCGTGAGCCCCTGAGAACACTCACCGCCCCTGGCGAACGACTCATCGCCTCTTCGAGGCTGAAGCCGCCCGCCGCCAACCCGCTCCACGGACATCGGCGCACCTTCACCCATCACGGTTCGTCCCCTCAAAACCGCTCCACGATCAGGGCCGGCAAATCCACCGGCCCCTCGCCGATTGTGTACGCGTCGCGTATCAGCGCCACCGCCGCGTCACGTCCCGACTCGTCGTTCACCAGCACGGTGCAAACCGGTTCGCCCGCCTCGACCGCGTCACCGACCTTCTTGTGCAGCAGCACGCCCACAGCCGGGTCGATCACCGAGTCCACCTTCGCCCGCCCCGCTCCCAACAGCATCGTCGCGTGGCCGATCGGCCGGGCTTTGAGCGACTGCACGACGCCCGACCGAGGCGCGGGAATTGTCACACGCGTGCGCGGCTGCGGCAGCCGGCCCAGGTTGTCGAGAACCGCAGGATCACCCCCTTGAGCCACGATGACCCGTCGGAACCGCTCCAGGGCCGAGCCGTCGGCAATCGCGCGCCGGCACAGCGAACGACCATCATCGAGCGTCGCGGCCTGCTCGCCCATCACGACCATTTCGGCCGCCAGCTCGACCGACAGTGACACCAGGTCCTCCGGCCCCTCCCCGCGCAGGCAGGCGACGCTCTCGGCCACTTCCACCGCGTTGCCTACCGCCAGGCCTAGCGGCTGGTCCATCCGCGTGATCAAGGCCCGAATCCGCTTGCCCAACCCCCGGCCGATCGCGCACATCGCCTGGGCCAGCGCCCGCGAGTCATCCAGTCGCGGCAGGAACGCGCCGTCCCCCGTCTTCACGTCGAGCACCAGGCCGTCAATCCCCTCCGCCAGCTTCTTCGACATGATCGAGGCCGAGATCAACGGGATCGACTCCACGGTCGCCGTCGCGTCGCGCAAGGCGTACAGCCGCTTGTCCGCCGGCGCGATCTCGGCGGTCTGGCCGATCAGCACCAGGCCGCACTCATCCAGCACCTGTTTGTAGCGCGTGAGGTCGAGGTCGACGCGGAAGCCCGGGATCGCCTCCAGCTTGTCGAGCGTCCCCCCCGTGTGGCCCAGCCCTCGGCCCGAGACCATCGGCACGGGCACCCCCACCGCCGCCGCGATCGGCGCCACGATCAACGACGTCTTGTCGCCCACGCCCCCCGTGCTGTGCTTGTCGACTTTCCGCCCGGGCGTTGCGGAGAGGTCGACGATCGACCCCGAACGCATCATCGCGTCGGTCAAGGCGGCCGTCTCCGCCGCGTCCATCCCGCGCCAGACGATCGCCATGAGGAGGGCCGACCACTGATAATCGGCCACCGCGCCCGAGGCGATGCCCGCGACCATCCAGCCGATCTCGGACTCGCTCAGCGCACCGCCGTTGCGCTTCTTGAGGATGATGTCCACCGCGCGCATGCTCGGTCCCCGTGTCGCCGTTCGGCCGTCCGGAAGTTCAGTCTGTCTCGCGCCAATCGTCCTGCTCGTGCGTGAGCCATTCCCCTTCTTCCTCGACCTCGGCCAGGACCCCGCGGTAATGGGCCGACGTCATCCCCAGCGCCCGCACGAGGTCGCCGATCTCGGTCTCCTCGCGGGCCGAGAGCCCGCCGTCGGCCATCGCCACCGCGAGCACCGCCCGGACCACCGTCTCCTTCCCCAGGTCGGTCATGTTCTCCAGGTGCTGCTTCGCATACGAGCCGAGATCGAGGCTCCCCTTGCGAGCAAGGGAGAGTTCCCGCTCCACCTCGACAGCGCCAAACGCCGCGCCGGAGACCTCCTCGTTGACCCGCTTCAGAGCGTCGAGCCGGCTCCGGTTCGGGTCCCCCTCGATGAGCGCGGTCAGCACCGTCAAGCAGCGGATGTGCTTGGCAAACTCCGCGCGCATCCGCTCGGTCTCGGCCTTCGGGTCGAACTGGAGCACGTCGGTCTGGTACATGCCGCCGCAGGTCATGCACTTGACGTACTCGCCGATCTTGTCGAGCGGGATCACCGGGATGAAGTAGAGCGTGAAGAACCGGCGCACCGTCTTGTGTTCGTACGGCTGGGACGTCCACCCGCAACCAGGACAGTGGAACTCTCCCGCACGACCCCCGAACGTGACGCCCCGCGTGCCGAAAATGATCATTCGGCCCCCCCTTTCAGAAAGTGCCGAACTGGCGATCACCCGCGTCCCCGAGACCGGGGACGATGAAGCCGACGTCGTTCAGGCGGTCGTCGATCGCCCCGACATGTATTGGGACATCCGGCATGTCGGTTGTGAACCGCGCAATCCCCTCAGGGGCGGCGATCAGCGCCACGAGCTTGAGCCGCTCGATCCCCGCGTTCGTGAGCACCTCGCACACGCGCACCGCCGATCCCCCGGTCGCCAGCATCGGGTCGACGACAAGCGCAAGCGAGATTCGCGACCGGGGCGGAAACTTGTTGTAGTACTCGGTCGGCCGGAGCGTGTGCTCGTCACGGAACACGCCGATGTGCCACACTTCGGCCTCCGGCAGCAGGTCGAGCACCCCTTCGGCCATCCCGAGCCCCGCCCGCAGAATCGGCACCACGCCGATCCGGTCCGCCAGCACCCGGCCCTCCGCCGCACCCCTCGGCGTGGCGATCGGCAGCGGGTTCGTCGGCAGGTCCGCCGTCGCCTCGTGAGTCAGGAGCGCGGCAAGCGTCCGCACTAGCGCCCGAAACTCCGGCGGCCGCGTGTGCGTCGCCCGCAGCGCAGCGAGCTTGTGTTGAACCACGGGGTGCGTTGACGGGAACACCAGCGGCACGCGTCAGCTCCTCGGTACGTCGCTTCGCGGCCGCCGGGGAACCACCGCCCCGCCGGCTCACATCGTCGTTCATCGTACACGACCGGCCGCCGCGCGCGGCGTGGGTGGTCCCCAAAATCGGGACAAATCGCCCACCGCGCGCTCGTCTTGTCGCTCGGAGGCCACTTCCGTACACTGACGAGCACCCGCAATGGATGCGGGCCAGTCTTCATCCCGCAAGGTGACCCGCACTGATGCCGATCCAGTTCGCTGTGCTCGCCAGCGGTTCGCGAGGCAACGCGACGCTCGTCCGCGCCGAGGGCGCGGGGCTCCTCATCGACTTCGGCATCGGCCCCCGCGCGATCGCCCAGCGCCTCGAGAGCGTGGGCGCGGCCTGGGACCACGTCGCCTCGGCGTTGCTCACGCACACGCACGGCGATCACGTCGACGAGAACGCCTTCCGGACGCTGGCGAAACACAAGGTCACCCTTCACTGCCACGAAGGACATCGCGCCGAGCTCGCTCGTTACGACGCATTCGAGGCCCTCAGCACCCTCGGCCTCGTCCGCTGTTACGACGAACGCCCCTTCCTGACCCCCGGCGGCATGCGCGTCGAGCCGCTCGCGCTCAGCCACGACGGCGGCCCGACCTTTGGCTTCCGCCTCGAAGCCCGACCGACCCGCAAAGCACGCCCCGTCTCGCTCGGCTACCTCGCGGACACCGGCTGCTGGACCGAAACGATGGCCGACGCGTTGACCGACGTCGACCTCCTGGGCGTCGAGTTCAACCACGACGTCGCCATGCAAAAGGCCTCACCGCGTTCCCCCCACCTCATCGCGCGCAACCTGGGGGACCGCGGTCATCTCTCGAACGACCAGGGGGCCGGCTTCGTCGGTGCCGTGCTCGACCGCTCATCCCCCGGCGCAGTGCGGCACCTGGTGCTGCTCCACCTGAGCCAGCAGTGCAACGACCCCGCTCTCGCCGTCCAGTCCGCCCATGCCGTCCTGCGCGGTCGCGGCCGGCGCGTGAACGTCCACGCCGCCCTCCAGGCCCCGGCCCACCCGAATCTCTCGGTCGAACCGCGGCGACGCCACCGCGTCGCTTCGAAACAGGCGAGGCGGCCCCATGCGAGCCGCCCCGAGGAGCTAAGCCTGTTCCCGGCCGAAGCCTGGGGATGAACGCACTTCCCCCGGTTTAGGAACGCTTCGCCGTCCAGTCGCGGCTCTGCGCTTCGCCGTTCCGCTCGAACTCGACCTTGCCGGTGATCGCATCACCCTTCAGCGTGCCCTTGTACTTCTGGACGAACTTGTTGCCGTTGAACTCACGGGTGACCGAAAAGACGACCTCGCCGTTCTTGACCGAGCCCTCTTCGATCGCCGTCTCGGTGTTATTGGGACGCGAGATCGTGCCGGTCAGCTTCTCGCCGTCCTGGGTCAGCTTCAACGTCGTCGTGATGACCTGGTCGGTGTTGGGACGCTTGAATTCCCAGGTCCACGTCCCGGTCGCCGTGTCGGCCGCCTGGGCCGAAGACACGAAGCCGAAAACGACGAGGCCGAGAACCGCCAAAGATGCCGTCGCGAACCGCTTCATGATGCCTGCCTCCAAGGGTGTCTCACTGTGTGCGTGGGAGAGCCGGCACGGATCAGCAGCCCACGCGGTACACGTGCCAACCGATCGTGCGTGCCTTGATGGGGTGAGCGACAGCCGAGGCAAAGCAGTCCCGCCTTCTTTCGCTTTTTGCTAACTCTGCAGGGCCGGCAATGGCCGGCCCTACCAAATCGGGGGCGCGACCGCGCGGGTACCGCCGCCCCGTTACGAGGCAACAAGCTCCGCCTCTTCGTCGACGACCGCTTCCCCCGCGGGAGTCCGCAACCTGGCGTGCGGCCCTCGGAGCGGCGAGGGGCCGTCGACCCGCCCCGGGACCTGGGGCGGCTCACTGCGGGCGAACCAACGAAATGGATTGACCCTGCGGAGCAGGCCGTCCCATTCCTCGACATGCAGGAATGCGATGTAGCACGTGATCATCAACGGACTGAACAACGGCGCATTCACGATGAACTCGATTCCGCCGTGCAGCACGACACCCAGGAAGATCACCCACGGGCGCGTCGCGCGAAACCAGAGAAAGAACGCGAGCAGGAACTCCGTGAGAAGCGCCCCGTGAGTCAGCAGGCTAATCGCAAGGGGATACTCCGAAAGCGGGTCGAGCGACAAACGGCCGACTTCCGGGTTGTGCAGGACATAGTGCAGCGCCGTGCCGTTCGGCCACGTAACACCAGTGCACTTCCACACGGCCGTGTTGAAGTAGATGAGGCAGAGCTGGCACTGGATCAAGCGCTGGGCCCACGGAGTGATCAAGGGCTCGGCCAGGGTCCCGCCCCGTCGCTTCTTCGCCCGCAGCGCATCGAGCGAGTACGCCGCGCCGCAAGGAGCGAGCATCAGGTAGAAGCTCATGATAGTCATCAATGAGTCCGGCCCGCAGTTCGTGACGATGTTCCGGTGGTAGAGCGTGAGCGTCCCCAGGTAGAGCAGCACGCTCATGACGCGCGTGTGCCAGCCGAGCGTGAACAGCGCCGCCACCACGGCGGTCGCCGCCAGCACCGCGTGCCCGGTGGCCGGATCCTGGTGGTACTGCAAGAGTGAGTACCGCAACGGCCCCGCGACCTCGCGCGCATCGGGCCCTTGCTGGAGGCCGATGCCCGTGTACCAGTAATCGAAGTCGACCGAGATGAGCCCGAGGTTCGCCAGCGCGATCAGCCCGTACAGGATGCGGATGGCCCCGAGCGGCCGAGCGGACACCGGCTTGAACCAGAACGTGTTCCAGTCGCGGATCGGGTTCATCGGCGCACCTCGCTCAGGTCGGCGAACGCATACGTCGCCACCGTATGCGTCTTCGTCGGCGTCATCGGGTCATCGGGCGTGCCCATGGGGGCGATCGGCCGGTACTTGTAGTAAAGGTGCACGTCCACTGGGTAGGACGCCGCGGGAATGTTCAAGGTCCGCAGCACATGACGCGCTGCGCCCATGCGCAGGGGATCCACGTCGTCACCGACCAGGTTCGCCGTGTACTTCATGTACCGGAAACGCGGCATGGCCCGCCAGATCGAGTAGTCGGACGAGCGGGGAAACGCGAAGACGTGCCGGAGGCCCTGCGAGTCGACGACTTCGGCCTCGACGACCAACGTGTCGCGAAACGGGTTGGGCGAGAACATCGACCAGAACTGCCAGAGGCCCAGCGGCATGACGTACCGCTGCACCGTGGGCCAGTAGCGTTCCTTGACCGGGCAGGGGGGCGACACCGCGACGAGCGTCGCACCGATGTGCCAGACCAAGAAGGCCGAGACGAGCAGCCGACGCGCGGTCCATCGCCAAGCCATGGCGCCCCCTTCGCTTCAGTCCCTTTGAAGGAATCGGAGGGCCGGAATGTAGGCGATCTGCCCGCGCGCGTCAACTCGTCTTGAGGCGGTCGACCGGCGGCCGTTTCTCGTGCCAGGTCGTGGCCGACTCGAACGCCGCGCCCAGGCGGAGCAGCGTCCCTTCGTCGAACGGCCGGCCGACCAATTGCAGCCCCACCGGCAGCATCTTGTTCGTGAACCCGCACGGGATCGAAAGCGCCGGCTGACCCGTCAAGTTGAACGGCAACGTGTGGTCGAGGTAAACCCGGACGAGCGGCCGCTCCTTGCCCCCCAGCGTCACGGTCGTCGCCCCGATCGGCGTCGCGGCGATCGGGCTGGTGGGCGTAACAAGCACGTCGAACCCCCTCCACAGCCGCCGGTAGTCGTCGATCAGCCTGCGCCTCGCCTGCTGGGCCGCGAGGTACTGCGGAGCGCTGAAGAAGTGCCCCGCCTGGAGCAACGGCACGATCTCGGGCGCAATCTCGCCCCCACGCTCCCGCACCAGTGCATCGTGCGCGGCGGCGGCCTCGCTGAAGATGATCGCGCGGTGCGCTCCCACGACCGGATCGACCGCCGGGAAATCGACGTCGACGAGCGTCGCCCCGAGCCCCTTGAAGATCGGCAAGGCATCCTGCAGCGTCGCGCCCACGTCGGGCTCGAGCACCTCGAAGAAATGGCGGTGCGGGATCCCGATCCGCACCCCTTGAAGATCAACCCCGCGCGCCGCCTCGGCGTAGTCGGGCACCGGCTTCCGGCTGGCGGCCGGGTCTTTCGGATCGGCCCCGGCCATCGCCTGGAGCAGCACCGCGAGGTCACCCACATTACGGGCCATCGGCCCGACCGTGTCCATCGACCAGCTCAGCGGGATCCCGCCGTGCCGGCTCACGCGCCCATAAGTGACCTTCAGCCCGTCCACGCCGCAAAGCGCCGCCGGCATCCGGATCGAGCCCCCCGTGTCCCCCCCGACCGCCCCGAGCGCGAACGAGCACGCCAGCGCAACCGCGTTCCCCCCGCTGCTCCCCCCTGGAATGCGCGTGAGGTCCCACGGGTTCTTGCAATCGCCGTGGTGCGGGTTCTGGCTGGTAAACCCGAAGGCGAACTCGTGCAACGACGTCTTGCCCACCACCACGCACCCGGCCGCCTTGAGCCGTGCTACGACCGTGGCATCCTCGGCCGCGACCCCGTCGAGCACCTTCGACCCGGCGGTCGTCTTGACCCCCTGGACGTGGAAGCTGTCCTTGATCGCGATCGGCACCCCCGCCAGCGGCAGGAACTTGCCCGCCGCCACGTCCCGGTCGACCTGCGCGGCCGCCTTGAGCGACTCCTCACGCAGCACCGTCACGAAGGCATTCACGGCGGGCTCGTACCGTTCGATCCGTTCCTGCGCGGCCCGGACCACCTCCACCGCGCTCACCTGCCGGTCGCGCACCAGCGCCCCCACCGCCCGGACCGACGCCTTCGTCAGGTCAATCATTGGTCCACTCCTCGAGCACGAAGAGCGTCGCCGGCTCGTCCGCCGGGCGGGCCAGCGCGTAGGCCGCCTGCGCCTCGGCCTGGAGCCCATTGACCGTCTTGGCCAGGTCCGCGGCCTGCCCCTCCTTGATCTCGAGCCCCGACTGCTCGCGCGCGATCCGCACGAGCGTCTCCTTCGTCAGCGTCCGTTCGGCCGGGTCGGGCATCGGTTCGCTCCGCGCGCTGGGATGGACAAGTGCGCCGTCCCGCCTTCGGTCGTCGGAGGCGAAACGAGCGATCCGAAAGAGTCTACCGGACCGGAACGCCGTGGACCACAGGCGACATTATCAGACCCCCACCACCACCCATGCACCAATGAGCCCGGAGGAGCGCGGCACCCTTACGCATAAATTTAAAAACATTAAATAATTACAAATCGTAGACTATCAATCTAAAACACACTATGATCCTGCCGACGTACTCAAGTGATCGCCTGGAAGGCGCGGAATTCTTGATCGCGGAGCCTAGGACATTGGCCGCGCGGGAGCACGGAGCCCGGCCGCCATCCTGGTAGATCGACAGCACTTTGTTGCGCGGCGGGTTGTTATCCTCAACGCCTCGGACGCGGAGCGTCTGGCAGCCCCGATGGGCGCTGTCAAAGGCACCACAGAAACCGCTTTCGCTGGCGGCACGATGAAGCCGTCGCAAGCCAAACTCTTCAGCGGCACGTCTCAGGGCCCCCCCTAGAGTAACGGTCGCTGACGCCTTCTCGGGCTTATCGATTTGGGGCCCAGCGCGACCTGGCCCCGGAATCCTTCCGCGCGATCAGTACCGGAAAATCACCTCGGCGAGGAGCTGGTTGCCGTAGAGCGACTTGTGCTGATCGCTGACCGGGAACTGGTAGCACACGCCGAGCTCCAAGTGCTTGCTCACGTCGTACTTGAAGCCGGGAGCGAGCGTGACGATGCTGTTGCCCGTGAATCCCGAGGTGCCGAGGTTGAGGAATCCGGCCCCTTCCATGCCGACCGAGGCGGGCAGGTAGTGCGCACTCTGGTTGTAGTAGAACCAACTGGTCTCGAAGAACGGCACGAACTTGCCGAACCGGCGGTCGACGTGCAACTGGGTATAGAAGTAGCCGGTCTGCTGGTTCTGCACCGCGATGTTCTGGCCAAACTGGCCGGACACGTGCCAGTCGTCCATGAACTGCTTGGCAAAGATGCCGTAGACGCCCAGTAGGCCCGAGCCGTGGTGCTGATAGATGTTGGCGTAGCCGGTCGGCGGTTCGTACTGCACAGCGCCGGTGAACAGGAACTGGTTCTCAACGTCGCGAACGATCACGTACTTCGCACCGGCCGCCAGGTTCGCCAGGCCGGTCACCGACTTGCCCGGGTTGGGCGAAAAACGGACGATGCCGTCTTTGTCGGCGAAGATCTGAAGCCGGTCGGTCAAAGCCAGGCGAAGTTGCAGCGCGTAGACCTGGTACGTGCCCTTGCCGATCACCGGAGTGCCCGGCACAGCCCAGTTGTTGAGGAAGACGAAACGAGCTTCGGTCAACGACCGCGCGTCCTTGGCCTGGATCGGGTCGGTCATCGGCCCGACGAACCCGTCGAACGCGTGATCACTTTCAAAGGGCGCCCGCGCCTCCGCGGCCTCCGCAAAAGTCACCTGGGCCCCGAACGGAGATGTGACCGTCGCGCCGGTCGGAGGCAAGGGCGGGATCGCTGGTCCCGCCGGAGCGAATCCTGGTGCCGTGGCTTCCTCGACGACCTGGGTCAGCTCCGCGAGATCGTCCCGCGCCCTTTCTTCGGCAATCGGCTCCGCACTCGCCAAGGCGGCGCCCCCCCCTGGTGCGGCGGCCGCAGGCGCGAATTGGCCCGAATAGATCGCCAAAACGAACACAAGCCCCATCATCATCAGATCCTCCTGATCTTCCCGCACCGATCGCAACCCCGAACGCATAGGCGGAGTCGAAACTTCCTATGCGTGGGCGTCGATGCAGCAGACGCCTCCGAACTATCGGCTTTCTTTCAGGTCTCCGTGACTCCGAGTTTGGGCTCGGGGCCGAGGAAAAGAGGGAAAAGTCCACAGAGACAGCGAAAAACAAGGCAAATCGTGCGAGAGCGGCGTGAATCGTAATCAACCTGTGTGTTGATCGAGTGATCGGGGTGTCGGACTTCGTATTGGTAGGGCCACGCCGGCCGATCCGGTTTTTGTTTAACCCAAAAAAACGAAGCCGACGAGCAAGATGTCGCACCTTCGCCGGAATTGAAAGAAATACAGAAACGTGCATACTATTCTAATTATGAACCGTGTCCGCCACGACCCGCCGGCGCAACTCGGGAACTTATTGCCGGCCTATTTTTCAGTAGAGGAACGGCAGCAGGCGCCAGGTGTGTCGACGATATGCGGAGTAGCGCTCGCCGAATTCCGACTCGAGTAACGCCTCCTCGGAGTTCATGCGCGCGACGAGCGGCGGGAGCAGCAGCAGCGAGACCAAAACACCGATCGCGCTGCGGAAAACCAGGGCCCAGCCCAAGACGGTTATCAGCAGGCCGAGGTAGCTGGGATGGCGGATCACGCGATAGAGGCCGCGGGTCACGAGCTCGTGGCCTTCCTGGATCGCCACGAGGCCGCTGAACCGACGCCCCAGCACAAACACGGGCGCTACCCGGAGGACGCACCCGACAGCGTACAGGGTCAGCCCGAGATAGCGCGCCACGTCCCCGTCGATCGACAAGATCTCGCGGCGGTCGGTGTACGCCGGCAGCCACCCGAGAATAAAGCTGATGATCGCCACGGGCAGGAAGATCCAACGGTTCTTGGTGTCCTCGCGCCGACCGCCGGAGATGTTGGCGTTCGTGAAGAGCGCCGCGACGGAGACGACCACGGTCACGACGACGGCGCCGGCCCGCGCAGGGTGCGCCATAATCGCGGACCAGCCGTGCCAGCCCCAGATCGCGAGCCCGAGATAGATCGTCGCCGACGCCACCGTCATCAGCATCATGCCCCACTTCGGCAGCGGCTTCATGGTTCCGGACCTCCGTAGCCTGGCGGTTCGCCGCCCCCCGCGGGGGGCTCACCACGTGGTGCTTCGGACGCGGGTCCCGGTTATTGAGGACAGGAATTCCCGCCGCCGTCACGAGCCTTGGCCAGCGTGAACGGCTCCGTGCCGGCGACAGCCCGTTCTCCCAGGTCAGGCGGGTTCCCTCACTTCCGGCTGCTGCGCCCGATCCCCGGCCCACGCCAGACTGTGTCTATGTTCGATCGAAGGGCGCGGACGTGGGCGTTCTTGAAACAAGGAAAAGGACCGGCGCGTGGTCTTGACGCTGTAAGTCTCCAATGCATACATTATTTCAATCGCTCTTACTCAAGGTGGGTAAGAAGTCGGCAATGGTAGCCCTGCTGCGTGATGTCAACCATCACCGAGGCGGGGCTTTTCGTTGCGCCTCACGGTGGGAAAGTCGTTATGCCGCCCGCTCGGGTCGGCAACGATCGAGGGCATCAAGAATGATTCGTGATTCGGCTCGGGAACGGAAGAAGTCGCCGTTGATGGTCAAGAGTCGGTAGAGTTTTGTCTCCGGCCGTGAGGGAGGGCTCACCTTCGCACTGGGAACAAAACAGTACATTTTTCCCTACAAAGAGAGGTGAGCACAATGCGGCAGGTGTTGAGTCTTCTCGCGCTCGCAGGCGTGGGCCTGTTCAGCGCGTGGGCTGTCGGCCGTATCGACGCCCAAGAGCCGGCGCAACCGGTCAAGTCTTCGCGGGGCGGCCTTATGGCCAGGGCCGGGCGGCACCAGTTCGAGGTTTTCTTCTACCCGACCGGGGTGAGGGTTTTCGCCCAGGATCGGACGGGCGCGGTTGTTGACGCATCGCGGCTCACCGGGACCGCGACGTTCTACCACCCCAACTCGCCGAAGCCATGGTTCTCGCGCCCGCTGCGCGGCGAACCCGCATCTCTCGACCTCGCCGTCGGCCTGAGTGACGCTCCGGCGGTCGGCGCCAAAGTCGTGTTCGAGGTCATGGGCCTGTCGGACCCTTCTGAGTCCATCGCCTCCTTCACGCTCCCCTTGGAGTTCGTCTCGACGCCCGGCGCGCAGATCACGCCGCCCCGAGGCGAGGTTCCGGCCGTTCCGCCTTACACCTACGGGCCTGGCTACCAGGGATACGGCTACTACGAGAATACGAGCCCGGGAACGTATTCCGCCGCATCGGGGTCCCGCAGCTACATGAGCTCCATTCCGGGCATGTACGCCCCCGGAGGCATGAACGTCGGGCCCGGCCATCGCGACTGGACCACGGGCCGCAGTTCCCCGCTTGCCAAGCCCTGGCTGCGCCCGATGGATTGAGGCCGAATCGCCGGGCGGAACGACGTGGAACGTACTCAAGATGCTTGCCTGAGGGACTCGGACACAAGGAGACTTCGATGATTCGCAAGACAGGCCGTTGGCTGGCGGCGATCGTGGTGGGACTGACGTGCGCGGCGGATTCGGTGTACGCCCAGGGGAACAGTTGGCAGGCCGATCACGACGCTGGCTGGAGGGCGTACCAGGTGGGCCGGTTCGGCGATGCCTTGACTCAGCTCCGAGTGGCGGAAAAGGAGGCGGAGGCGTTCGGGGCAAACGACCCGAGGCTCGCCACGACGCGCGACCACCTTGCCTGGGTGCTGTGCGCGCTGGGCAAGAACGCCGAGGGCGAAGCCCTGGCCAAGTCGGGGCTCTCCATCCGAGAGAAGACACTCGGGGCAGAGCACGCCGACGTGGCCAAGAGCCTGAACACGCTCGCGTGCCTCTACGACATGGCGGGAAAGCCCGAGCAGTCGAAACCCCTTTATGAGCGATGCCTCGCGCTCGCCGAGAAGACCTATGGGAACGACGATCTCAAGGTGGCGGCGGTCCTCGACAACCTGGGCACGGTCGATCATGTCCTGGGCAAGAACGACGAGGCGGAAGCCGCCTACAAGCGGGCGCTGGCGATTCGGGAAAAGGCGCCGGAGAGCAAGCCGATCGACCTGGCCCCCACGCTCTACAACCTCGGGCTCCTCGATCACGATCGAGGAAAGCACGACGCGGCGGACCCTCTCCTGAAGCGTGCGCTGGAGATCCGCGAGAAGACCCTGGGGCCCGACCACCCGGACGTGGCGGCGAGCCTCGAAGCCCTGGGCAACCACTATACGAAGCAAGGCAAGACCGCAGATGCCGAGCGAGCGTTGAAGCGGGCTCTGGCGATTTACGAGGCGACGGTCGGGGCCGACAGTCCCGACGTGGCGCGGTGCTGCAACAACATGGCAAAGTGCTGCCGGGCGATGGGTCAGCCTGACGTCGCGAAGACGCTCGACACGCGCGCGAATGCGATTCAGGAGAAGCACAAGCACACTCATTCGCCGCGTTGAAAAACGGCGGACTCGAGAAGAGCGGCGGGAGGCCGGCGGCACGACAGTACCCCGGCTTCCCGCGGTTGCGGCTCCGGGCCCAGCGCGAAGCGAGGGTCTACGCGGGCCGAGCGGTTTTCTTATGGGTCGCACGCAACCAACGGTGGGTGGCTACGGCTGAGCCCGGTTAGCCGCCCGCGCTGGACTCGCCGGTCTTCCTCCCTCCCTCCTTTTGTGGGGGAGCGGATCAGAAAGCCTCTCAATACTCTGCCACAACGCTGGAAGGGTACGGATGCACGCGACACCCTCAATTTCCGGGCCAGTCCGTCGAGCCCACCGCGAAGCGAAGAGCGGCGACAACGAAACGACCGATACAGCGGAACGACGGGAAGGGCGCGCTCAGCGGCGGCCCAATTTCGCGGGTAGAATCACTCTGTTCGGCTGGTAGGCTCCCAGCCGGCGATTCCTCCGTGTCCCGGCCAAGTCGAGGTGACGTGATGGAGAGCGAGACGAGCAGGCGAACGTTTCTCCAGGGGAGCACGGTGGTGGCAGCCGGGCTGCTGGCAGCCGAGGCAACCGCCGTGGCGCAGGAAGCCCCGGCGAAACACGAACACGAGCACGGCGGGCAAGGTTCGGACGCGGATTACCCCCGCAATCGTCCCAGCCCCGGCGGCCCCGTGGGGAGCCTTACCGACCGGGGCAAGCTCGTGCCGGGTCTCCGACACGCGGGTGAACCCCCTGTTCCCGTCATCGTGCCCGACCTGCCTGAGAAACTCTCGTGGAAACGTGTTGATGGCGTCAAGGAGTTCCACCTTCACTGCACACCCGTCAAGCGAGAGTTCCTGCCGGGACTGTTCATGGACGTCTGGGGCTTCAACGGCACGATGCCCGGCCCGACGATCGAGACGGTGCAGGGCGACCGCGTGCGCCTGGTCGTCCACAACGACCTGCCCGAGTCTACGGCCGTTCACTGGCACGGCCTGGAGATGCCCGTCCGTTTCGACGGCGTGCCGGGACTGACCCAACCGCCGATCCGTCCCGGCGAGACCTACGCGTACGAGTTCGACCTCCACCAGAGCGGCACCTACTTCTACCACTCGCACGACGCGATGCAGGAAGGCATCGGGATGGTGGGGCTCTTCATCATCCATCCCAGGGAGCCGCACGAGCCACGGGTCGACCGCGATTTCGCCCTCATCAGCCAGGAGTGGGCCGTTCTGCCGGGGGCGACGATCCCCAACACGATGTCGATGGAGTTCAACCTCTTCACATTCAACGGGCGCTCCGGCCCCTATGTCACGCCGCTGGTGTGTCAACTCGGCGAGCGGGTCCGCATCCGGTTCGTCAACTTCAGCGCCATCGACCATCACCCTTTCCACCTGCACGGCGTAACCTTCTGGGTCACGGGGACGGAAGGGGGCCGCATCCCGCCGTCGGCCTGGATCCCGGGTAACACGGTCCTCGTCGGGGTGGCGCAGGTGCGCGAGGTCGAGTTCATCGCCAACAACGTGGGGGACTGGCCGCTGCACTGCCACATGTTTCACCACATGATGAACTTCATGAGCACGATGGTCGGGCCGATGGGGGGTCACACCATCCAGGGGATGCGGGCCGGGCAGAGTTCAACCGGCGGCATGGGGATCGCGACCGGGGGTCCGGCCCTGTCGTCCGAGGCGTTCGGGCCCAGCATGGGCCGCAGCATGGGGGAGCAGACCAGCATCGACCGCGCCGTGGGTAACATGACCGTGATGCCGCCCGGCCGCGGCGGTCACGGCAGTCACGGCGCCCACGGCGCTTCGGGCCGGCGCGTGCCGGGATCACCCGTGGGGATGCTGGACATGCCGGTGGAATGGACCCCGGAGCAAGTCCGCAAGCTCAACAAGCGCGAGACGCGCGGGATGCGCCACGACTGGTACACCGGGGTCGAGGGGCTGTTCACCGTCGTCCGAGTCCTGCCTCCGGACCTCTTCGAGAAGGTGATGTCGGGCGCTGGGGACATTCCGCCCGGGGCCAGCATCCCCGGCGGCCCGTCCGCCGCCCCGATGCCGGGCGCGCACCACCACTATCCGGGTTAGACGCCCCAGGCGGAGTACAGAAGGCGTCCTGGTGGGATACCAGGACGGTTGCGAAGTGGATCGTCGAGCGATCGGGGCGGCACGCCCCGGAGTCTTCGACGGGCGTGCCACCCGGAACGTGCCGAAGACCCCGATAACCCGGTATGGCAATCGTCCTGGGTGGGATACGCCAACCGGCCGGCGACGTCATCACCGCGGAGTCGGCACCGACTCGATGTGGCCCTGCGAGGTCGGGGCGTCCGGCGGGGCCAGCCCGTCAACCAAGAGCATGCCGTTGATCGCCACCTCCGCGCGCCGTAATTCGAGCAACGACTGAACGTATTCCTGGTTCAGCTCGACGAGCGTCCGTTGGGCCACGAGCACCTGGGGCCAGGCGGCCCGCCGCTGGCGGAAGTTCGCCGACTGGATCTCATACGCCCGCCGCGCCATGGGCAGGGTGTCAATCCGGAAGTCCTCTACGGATTGGAGGGCGTCGTGATATCGGGTCGTGACGTCGGCCAGGCGCTGGCGGAGCGAGAGCACCACCCGCTCGTGCTCTGCATGGTCGCGCGCGAGGTCGGACTGGGCCTCGCGGACGGTCCCCTGGTTCCGGTTGAAAACCGGGAGGGGAATGCTCACCTGCACGCCCGCGGTGGTGAGGTTGTTGAACTCGTAGTTGCGGCCGACGACGGCCTGCATGGTTACGTTCGGGATCGGCTCGACTTGCTCGCGCCTCACCATGATCTGGCTGCGGCGGATCTCCGACAGGGCCGCCTGGATCTCGGGGCTGCGTTGGAGCAGGTCGGCCAAAGTGGCATCGAAGTCGAACGGCACGCTCGTCGCGTCGAGCGGCTTGTCGTCGAGGGGGGTCGGGCGCAACTCCGGCGCGCCGACGAGGGAGACCAGATTCTCCCAGCTTCCCCGATAGCGGTTCTCCGCGTTCCGGAATGCGACGCGCGCCCGACGCGCCTCGACTTTGGCCTGGAGCAAGTCGGGCTCATTGGCCTGGCCGACGTTCACCAGTTCCTCGGTGGTCCGCACGGCGTCGTCATTGAGACCGACGAGCTCGCGGTGGATCTGGATCAGCCGTTGGGCGGCAAGGACCTCGAAGAAACGGGCGCGGACGCCGTTGAGGACGCGGAACGTTTGGGCCTGGGCTTGCCAGCGGGCGGCGTTGGCTTCCTCCGCGAACTTGGCGCGGCTGAGCCGGAGCTTGCCGCCCAGGACGATCTCCTGCTGGACGAAGCCGCCCACGAGTTCGCCGGGAGTCCCCCGGCCTCTTGTCGTGATCCCCGACGCCTGAGGCGTCACTTCGCCGAGGGCCCCGATCTGTTCCTGCACGTATCCGACGGTCGGGTTGGGATAGAGACCGGCCTGGAAGGAGCGACTCATGGTCGCCTCAACCTGGGCGGCAGCCTGCCTGAGGGTCGGGTTGCGCTCCATCGCGATCCGCTCGAAGTCGGCCAGCCCTGGCGTGGTCGTGGCTACGGCCGGAGCTGCCGCCGGACGCGGCGCCATCGGCATGGACGCCGATTCCGGCAACGCCGGCGGCGACGAGGGTCGCATCGATGGGTCGGCGGGCGGGTTATGGGCCGATGGGTTGTGCGACGGCTGAAGTTGGGCGGCTTTTCGTACCCGAGCATCCTGGGCTCGCAGGCTTCCGGAATCAGCGCACGCGAGCATCAGACCGGCGAGCGCCGCCGTGAGCGCGCAAGGGCATTTCCTCATCGTCAAGTCCTCTCCAGCTTGACGCGTTGAGCCGGGTGCGCCGCTGCCGAAGGTATCGGCACTTCGCGTCGTCCGAGTTTCGCCGGTTCGCACGGTTTCCTGAATCTGCCTGCTTGCCTCTGTTTGACAAACACCCTTCGAGAATGTTGCACTTGCTGGACGTGAGCCCCAGTGACGTTGGTCACCTGCTATCGAGGGGCGGCCTGCAAGGCTTCTTGGCGTCGCCGCCGAGGCTTCACGCAGAATGGGCAAATCAAGAGACAAATGTCAGAACTGGCACTGTAACACCCCTGATCTCGCATCCTCGGAACCACGGCCGGCAATGGTCGGCGCTACAAAGGGTTTGCCCGCTCAGGGCTTGGCACCCTTCTCGGCCGGCTTGATGACCTGCTCGGGCAGGTCGTCGGGGCGCTTCGGAGCCTTCGCGAGCTCGACCCAGGCCGGCCCCGCCACCATGAAGACCGCGCCAGCGGAGCCGGTCTCGGCCGTGGCGTAGAGGGGGCCTTCGAGGCTCTGGTTGCCAAGACGGAGCGTCTTGGGCTTTGCGCCATCGAACTGGAACTCGATCGACAGCCGCGGGGGAGTCAGGCCGAAGGACTCGGGCAAAATGCCGACGTATTGCGCAAACCGTTCGGTCTGGAGCTTCGACAGACCTTCGAGCAGGGCGTTGATCTTCGAGATGTCGAAGCCGGTGGGGTCGACGCCGGGCTCCGGCCTCCACTCCGGCAAGGAGGTGGGTCCCTGCGAGCGGGGCACGAACGAGAGCAGCCGGCCCGGCCAGCGGAACACGATGCGCTGGACTGTGGCGGGGACGAAGCTCAGGACCCGGTGGTCCCGGAACTCGCCCAGGAACGGCTCGACGAACTCGGAGCCGACCGTGAAGACGAGCTTGGTCCCGTCGATCGTCGCGTACCGGTTTTCGCCCCCGGGCACCTTGGCCCCGATGCGCAGGGTGCCCTCGGTGGGGGAGGCGTCCTTCCCAGGCCCGGGGGAGGCCTCTGGGTGCAGGGTCCAGGTGACGGTGACGAGGGGGCGATCGAAGCCGTACGTCTTCTCATCGGCCGGGTGGTCGGTCACGAGCTCGGCGGCGTGCAGGTTGCCGAGCAGCAGCGCGACCTTGGTCGCTTGCTCGTCATCGGCCGGGGCGTCAACGGGCTTCGACATGCGCCAGTGGAGCGTCTTCCCGGGCGTGTCGGGGGCGACCAGGTCGTACGTCGTCTTGTCGCGCGTGATCGAGAGCCGGTGAATCTGGGTCGGGCTGAGCGTCTGGATCGTGCGGTCGCGGAACGCGAGGGCGTTCTTGGGAAGCACCTCGCGGAACGCTTCGGGGAGCGCGAGGATGTACTTGTCCCCTTCGAGCTGGCCGAACAGGGAC
>JARLIH010000221.1 GCA_031291845.1 Isosphaeraceae bacterium
CCACGCCGCGCAGGGTGGTTGCGCACACGTGCGTGATGCGCCCGACCGCGCCACTCGTCATCGGCTACTTCCGCCAGCCGATCGCAGCCTTTTTGGCGAACGGGCCGGGTTCTGTCAACCTGTAGGGCCGGCAATGGCCGGCCCTACAGGTTGCTCGGCGATCCGCGGGCCGGTCGGTGGAACATCCCTGCACCCAGGCCGTTTGCACCGATCAGTCCCTGACCGTCGAGGAGTCCGTGCCCCTTGTAGGCCTCGAACAGTTCGGCCAGCAGATCGAGCGCACCGTATGGCGATACCGCCGCAACCCTCGGCTGTCATCTTGCACCAGGCACAGGGAATCCCCCCCCCGCCGAGGTTGCTTCGCCCCTCCACCCAGCGAGAGGTCTTACCGCTGCAACTCCGGCAACGAGCTCGCCATTGTCCGGTCGAACGTCCCCAGAGCGGGCGCTGGGCTCGGCCGGACAATGGCGATTCTATTCACCCTGCAGATCATTTACAAGCGTACACTGGAAATATTTCCAGCATGGCTTGCGAGGGCCACGGGAGCGGCCTGGTTGACCGGGACGAAGGCGGGCTTGACCTTGAAGTCGTAGCGCTTCCAAACGAGGACGAGCAAGATACAGCCGATGAACATCGCCGCCAGGGAGAGCCCGAGGAGGGCGACGTAGACGTCGCTCTTGGGCGTCTGTACGTAGACGCCCGGTCGCCCCCCCGCGCGGGCGGGAGCGCTGCTAGCCGCGCGGCCGGATCGTGGACGAGACAAGGTCCCCCTCCTGTATCTTTTTGCCTTGGATCGTCGAGCCGATCACCTGGCCGACAGCCTGGTCGGGATCGACCGACAGGATTTTGATTTTCCCGATGTATTCCGGCCGTGGCTTCGTCCGGAACAGGAAGACCTCGTGGCCCGGCACCAGGCCGTCGTCGGAGCCGATCGAAAGCTGGACGAGCTTGTTGTCTTTGACCTTGGTGACTTCGCCCTCAACCGCGGGGGGCGACTCGATCGCCGCGTACGAGCTCGGATCGTCCGACAGGCCGTGAGACCGCAAGGCCGTGGAGAGACGGGCGTTCCGCTCGCGCAGGTCCGTCGTGTTCTTCTCCAAGGTTTCCTTGGCCCGCTCCAACTCGCGAATTTTGTCGTTCAGCTCGGTCTGCCGCAGCTTGTACTCGTTGGCCTGCTTCTCGACGTCGGATTTCTGCGACCGCAGTTGCTCCACTTCCTTGCGCTTGGAGTCCGCCTCTTCGAGCGCGATCTTGGCGTTCTGTTCGGCCACGCCCAGCGCGGTGTTGGCTTTCGTCCCCTGGTCCTGGGCCGTCTTGGTCTCGGCTTCGAGCGTGGCGATCTGCTGGTCCTTCGCCTTGGTCTCGGTCTGGAACGCAGTCTTCGCCGCTGCCAGGTCGGACTGGACCTTCTGGATCTCCGACTTCGAGTTCGCAAGCTCCGATTGGAGCTTGCTCACCTTTTTCGTCTCGGCTTCCTTGGCCGCCTTCCAATCCTTTTCGGTCATGAACACGACCGTGGAAATGCCCAGGAACACCAGGGCGAAAACCATGATCAGGAACACGAGGATTTTGCCGACGAATGTCATGGTCCCATCCTACCAATCATGGAAGTAAAACGGCCGGTCGACCATCCACGCGTTTCACCTCGACGAGCCAAGCGAGACCAGTAGGTTTACGCCGTTCGTATCCGAGAGATATGGGTGGCCCCGTGCTCCGCGATTTGATTCGCGAAGCGGCGAACCTTATCCAATGTAACGGCACGAGACTCGTGACGGCAAGTTGCGGGCAAAGCCCGAAAACCGCATTTTCTTGCGCAGCGCACCGAATGTCACGCCGCGCCGGGCTCGAACACGCCCCAAATCTACCCTATGAAGCAGGCGGGGGCAAGTCGGGAGAAATGGCGAAGCTACACTAGACCGCCAGGGGTTGCGAGCGCCCGCGGAGATAGGCGAGCGGCAGCAGCCCGATCGACACGCATAGGCAGCCGAAACCGACCCAGTCGCCCCACTGGGAATAGACGCTCGAGCGGTCGTCGAGTTCCACGAAATCGGCCAAGACGCCCGCAACGGGAACCTTGTCGGTCGACTTCGCCAGTGAGCGGACGACCCGGCCGTTGCCATTAATGAACGCCGAGATACCCGTGTTCACCGCGCGGGCGATTGGGACCCGGTTCTCGACCGCCCGAAACGCACTCACGGCGAGGTGCATGTCGTGCTCGGCCGACCCGTGGAACCAGCCGTCGTTCGAGATATTGACCAGCAAGTCGGGCTGTCGACCGTCTTTCGGGTGGGCGAAGAACTCGCGGACGACGTGCGGCACGCTGTCTTCGAAGCAGATGGCCGTGGCGATGCGGTAGGGGCCCAGGTCGATGGTCCGCGGTTCGTGCCCGAAATCGAGCGTCGGAACGCGGGTCCCGTGGTACGGAGTGAGCGCAGTCAGCCACGGAAAATACGAGATCAAGGGGACGTACTCGCCAAACGGAACGAGGTGGATCTTGTAATAGCTCTGGATCGAGGACTTTCCCGGCTCGAAGAGCACGGCCGCGTTGTACTTCGCGTGCCCGCTGGGCCGAAATTCGTGGAGGGTCGTCCCCACGAGCATGGGGACCTTCAACTCATCGGTCCAGCCGTGCAGGTGGCGCGAGAGCTGGTCGATCCGGCCGCGCCAGAGGTCGGGGCTCGTTTCCGGGTCGATCTCCTGGACCAGCCGCCGAAACAAGGCGGAATCGACCTTGGCGTCGATCGTGCCGAACGGATGGTACGGGTAGGAGGTCTCGGGCCAGACGAGCAGGTCGGGGCGCGACTCCGCCGCCATCGCCTTGGCGATCAATCCCTTATAGACTTCCTCGATCACCGGCGCACGGTCCTGAAGCTTGATCGACTGGGGCACGCTCGATTGCAGCAAGGCCAGGCGCGGCCCGGGACGAAAACGTGCTGTCGAAAGCCGAACCGCCCCGTACAACAAGGTTCCCGTGACGAGGAGCGCCACGAACACCAGCCGGCGCGTTTGGGCCAGCGTCGGCCTCGGCCCCTGCGGCGTCGGCCGCAGCAGCGGCATCGTCAGGAAATCGGCGCAGCACGAGTTAACGAGCGCGATCAACCAGCTAATCCCGAGCGCGCCGGTCAAGTCGGCAATCTGGATCACGGGCAACACGTCGTGCTGGCTGTGCGCCAGGTAGTACCAAGGGAACCCGGTGAACGCGTATGCCCGCAAGTACTCGAGCCCCACCCAGAGGATCGGGGCGGCGACCATGAGCGGCAGTTTGAGCCGCAACACGGCCAGGCGCGCGAGTGCGACGAACCCGGGCCACCACAGCGAGAGCACGAACGCCATGACGATCCAGGCCAGCCAGGCCGACTCGTCGGTCAGCCGGACCCAGGAGATCGCGAGCAGCCAGAACGCCATTCCCCCGAACCAACTCCCGAAATAGATCGCAGCGCGGGAGCGCTGGCTCGTAACGAGCAGAAACAACGGCGTCAAAGCCACCCAGACCAGCCAGTTCCAGTCGGTCGGCGGGAACGTGCACCACAGTGCGAGACCCGACCCGAGACCGAGCAACGCGGGGTGGGAGATGGTGCGCGTGGCGACCGTTTTGTCGTCTCCGGCGGCCGCGCCGGACTCCGCCAGCATGGGGAGGGACATGACCGTTCCTTGAGAGAGGCGCACGGCCGGGCACAGCCGCGCGGGATGTTCGCTCCGACATCCTTCGGAGCTGCTGCCTCGGGTCGATCCTAACCCAAGTCGAGGAAACCAACAACATCGCCCGGCGCGTAAGCCCGGTCCCCCGCGGGGAAGAGGGCGAAGCCGTCCGCCCGCGAAGCGGTCAACAGATCGGCAGAGCCGGCCGACGCCAGCGGCTCCAGTCCCACCGTCCCCGGTCCGCGACCGGTCCACTCGACCCGACGGGCGGGATGGTACGTCGGTTTCTCTCCGGCGTGAACGAAAGCCCGGGTCAATGGATACAGCGGCAGGCCGAGCGGACGACCGGCGCGTCCGGCGAGCAAATCGAGCGCGGGTCGAACGAAGAGCAGGAAGCCGACAACCCCACTCACAGGATTGCCGGGAAGGCCGAAAACCAGTGTGCCCGGTTTCTCGCCCCGCCTCGGGCCGACCCCGAAAAACAGCGGCTTCCCCGGCTTCAGGCGGACTTTGTGGAAGACGCGTTCGACGCCAAGTCCCATCAACGTCGCGGGGACCAGGTCGCGTTGGCCCGCGGAAACGCCCCCCGTAATGAGCAATACGTCCGAGGCCAACCCCTCCCCGAGCGCCTCCCGCAAAATCTCTGGGTCATCGCGTGCGATGGGAGAGAGCAGGGGGATTGCCCCCGCGCCAGCGACTAGCGCTTCCAGGACGACCGCGTTCGAGTTGCGAATTTGACCAGGGCCCGGAACCTGGTTGGATTCGACCAGCTCGTCCCCCGTCGGCACGATCGCGACTCTGGGAGCCGGAACGACGAGTGGTGACGGGCGGCCGGCGGACGCGAGCATACCGAGCCGCGTGGGTGTCAGTGTCTCGCCCCGCCGGACGATGA
Source organism: Isosphaeraceae bacterium (assembly GCA_031291845.1). Lineage (GTDB taxonomy): Bacteria > Planctomycetota > Planctomycetia > Isosphaerales > Isosphaeraceae > DAIDJG01. The sequence goes on from JARLIH010000221.1 coordinate 4,532, forward strand.
CGTCCCCAGCCCTCATCTCACGCCCGCGCCGGAGGATGTTACCGCCCGGGCGAACGGAGGGGTCTTCGACCAGGACACGGTCTCCGTCACGCCTCGTCCGCTCGATCATCACGACGGTGTCCGCCCCTTCGGGAATGGGGGCGCCCGTCATGATGAGCGAGGCGTCTCCACCCATTAAAGAACGGCTCGGGAGACTTCCGGCATAAAGCTCCTCGACGATGCGGAGCGTTCCGACGCCATTCCGCAGGTCGGCGAAGCGTAGCGCGAACCCGTCCATGAGCGCCTTGTCGAACGGAGGGGAATCACCATCCGCCGACACGTCCTCGGCGAGCAAGCATTCCCGGGCCATCGACAGGGGGAGCCGTATGGGCGGAAGCGCGCACGCACGTTCCAGGACCGCTTGTGTGGCTTCTTCAACCGTCAGCAAATCAACCTTCATGGCCGGCGCGCTCGCGAAAGTTTCGTAGGCGCTCTGCGGTTAGTGCGCCCAGCCGGAGTTCTTGCGTTCGCTAGGTGGCACGCCCAACTCATCCCCGCCCAAAACAACGGCGCACCAGTTCCCAAGCACTTACAGAATTTCTCACCGGCCGATGAAGTTCTTGAGGAGCTTGGTCCCCTCGAGCGTGAGGAAACTCTCCGGGTGGTACTGGACCCCCTCGAGCGGATAGCTCTTGTGGCGCACGCCCATGATCTCGTTCTCATCGGTCCAGGCCACGACCTCCAGGGCGTCGGGGAGCGTCCCGGGCTGGATCACCAGGCTATGGTAGCGGGTCGCCTCGAACGGGGACGGCACCCCACGATAGATCCCCTTGCCGTCGTGATGAATGAGCGACGTCTTACCATGCATGATCCGGTCCGCGCGGACGACCTTCGCCCCGAACGTGTGACCGATGCACTGGTGGCCGAGACAGACGCCCAAAAGCGGCACCCGCGGGCCGAACCGCTCGATCACACTATTCGAGATCCCCGCTTCCAGCGGCGTGCATGGGCCGGGTGAGATGATAATGTGAGACGGATGCTTATCGGCAATCTCGTCGAGGGTAATCTGGTCGTTGCGGGCGACGAACAGGTCGACGCCGGGGTCGATTTCCCCGAGGCGCTGCACGAGGTTGTAGGTGAAGGAGTCATAATTATCGATCAGGACGATCATGCCGAATCCCCGAGGACCCCCGCCGCGAGCGTGGCCCCTTAGCCCCCGTCGAGCGCCAACAGACAACGATCGTAGCCGATTTGCCGGCAACCCGGAAGGCAATCCGCGCGCGCCGGCCCGCATGCCGGTTCCGGCGCGTGTAGATTGAGGTGATAGGGGCCGTCCGAGTCCCCACGATGGTCACATCCGTCCCGCCCCGAACAACGGGGTGGCATGAGCAGGGAGGTTGGCGATGTCGTCCGCGATCGTGTCCTTCACGCTGGTCCTGTCGATGGGCTCGACCGGCGGGCTCTTCTCCAGTTACCGCGAACGTCAGCAGCAAGGGGCCACGCATTTTCTGCCCCCAGGCCCTGGCTACGGCTACGGCTTCCCCAACGGCAATCCTGACGGTTACGGCTGGCACGAGGTCGGCACGTACCTCCCCATCGGGGCAGACCGCACGGCCGAGTACTACTTTCGCCGTTACTGGGCCGTTCCGGCCGACCAGATGTTCCTGTCGACGTATTACAACCCGTACGTGATGCGCGGGCAGCGTTACCTTCCGTACACCGGCTGCGGCGGCGGTATCCACCCGGCAAGCGGCCCCCCCATGGGGCTGGCCGATACGCCGTCGCACCCGTACAGCGACACGATCGGCAGCGGCCCCGTGAGCCGCGTACCGAGTTTCTCCGGCCGCGTCGAAGCGCCCGCTTTGCCTTCCGCCGGCAGTACGGGTTTGACACCCTGATCTGAACACATATCCAGAAAGGGAATCGAGAGCCGGTGCTTGTCAAAGCCGGCTCCGTCCTTTACTATGGTGGCTCAATCTCGGTCCCGGTGCGCTTTGCGCGCCGGGACCGCGACCGTTTGGGGTCCTGCCGGACCGTTTCGGCAATCGCTTAAAAAAAATCGCGACGAAATCGAACCTTCGGCGGCGTGCGCTCGTAGCGCCCACAACCCTCGGTCGTAAGGTCGGCCGCGGGGGGCGAACCCAAAGCCGTGATGCGGTTTTCAGCCTGACTCCACCGCGGAGCCCGTCCGCCCGTCGACGGTGTCTCGAAAATCCATCATTCCGACGAAATTGCGATCGGTTCGATCATTCCCGCCGGCAGCGGCGGGTAAGGTATTTGCGCGGCGCGCTCCGTTCACTGGTCTCGCTCCCTCGTCCTTTTTCTTCCTCCTCGTTTTGCACAAGGCGACTTCGTGATGAGCCGTGACGTCATTATCGAGACGCGGAACTTGACCAAGGTCTATCGGGACTTCTGGGGACGGGCCAAGGTGCAGGCGCTGAAGGCGCTGGACCTCCAGGTCTACCGCGGCGAGATTTTCGGCCTGCTCGGCCCGAACGGCTCGGGCAAGACGACGACCATCAAGCTGCTCCTCGGTCTCCTCTTCCCGACCGAGGGCGAAGCCCTGATCTTCAACGAGCCGACGACGAACGTCGCCAAGAACGAGCGGATCGGCTACCTCCCCGAGGAGTCGTACCTCTACAAGTTCCTCAACGCCGAAGAGACGCTGCACTTCTACGGCCGCTTGTTCAAGCTCTCGCGGGCCGAGCGGACGAAGCGTGTCAAGCGCCTCATCGACATGGTCGGCCTCAGTGCGGCAAAGCATCGGCAGCTTCGTGAGTACTCCAAGGGCATGCAGCGCCGGATCGGCCTCGCCCAGGCGCTGATCAACAACCCCGAGCTGATCCTGCTCGACGAACCGACGTCGGGGCTCGACCCGATCGGCACTGCCGAGATCAAGGAGCTGATCCGCGACCTGCGCACCCAGGGCAAAACGGTCGTCCTCTCGGGACACTTGCTGGCGGACATGCAGGACATTTGCGACCGCATCGCGATCCTGCACCGCGGCGAGCTGAAGGAGCTTGGCAAGGTCACCGACCTGCTCACGGTGCAAGACGTGACCCAGATCAAGACGCGCGACCTGCCCGAACCGGCGCTCGCGGAAATCAAGGCGGTCATCGCCCGGTATGGGGCGGAGCTCGTGGCCGTCGACCACCCGACGACAACGCTCGAAGAGCTCTTTCTGCGGATCGTCCGCGAGAGCGACCTTCACCCCGGTCGCCGGCGGGTCGCGGCCGATGCGACCAAGCCCCCGGCCCCGGCGCCGGATGAGTTCGCGGGAACGCCCGCGCAGTCGTAAGACGCTGCGCATTCCCGTCGTCGTGCCATTCGCGAGTTATTTGCCCTCTGGGTGTCCCCGCCTCGTCACTATTCCCGGCCCGCGGTCGGACTTCGCGCCGGTGCTCCAGGAGCGACTTCATCCATGTTCCGGCTCTTATCGCTTCCCTTTCTCGCCGCGCAGGCCAGCGCGCCCGAGAGAGTTCCTCGGCTCGACATCGTCCTGATCTGGGTGCGCCTCTTCGGCGACCCGACGATTACGTTTCCCAGCTTGTGGGGCGCAGCGCTGCTCTGGCTCAAGGTCGTGAGCCTGCTCTGCCTCGTGACGTGGGTCGCGACCTGGGTTGCGACAGCCGTCAAGGAATGGTCGAGCGGTCGCATCCGCTGGCTCGACTACGCGGCGCTCGGCGGCTTGTTCATCGGGTTCGGGGCCGCAGCGCTCCAGGTTCTCGAGCAGACCAAGCGTGTCCAGGTCTACAAAGTCGCCGGCACGATTTACCTCGACACGCTCCTCGCGCTGTGCGCTGGGGCGATCCTCTTCTTGTGGGTCGAGACGGCCCTCTGGCGTTCGATCGTCAAACAGAAACGGCGGGCTGATCTCGCGGTCCTGCTCGGCATTCACCTGGCGCTGGCGGCAGGCATCGCCGTCGGTCTCTTGATCGTCCGGCATGCCCAAACGCCCCCGCCGGGCAGCAACATGGTGGCCCCGACCTGGCGTGATGGCGTCATTTACGGCGCACGGCTCAGCGCGACCTTCATGGGCTACGTTGTTTTCCTCCGGGTCTTCGCGGTGGTGCTCAACGAGTGCGTGCGGGTTCGCGTGCGCAGGCTCGTGTCGATCGCCCTTCTGAGCATCACGGAGTCCGTGCGGAAAATGTGGGCGCCGTGGATCGTGATCACGGTGTTCTTCGTGATCCTTGCGTTCACGCACTGGTTCATTCAGCCGCCCCGCGCGGCGGAAATGGGCCGGTTGTACGTCGGCACGCTGTCCCTGCTCTGCTCGCTGCTGCTGACGGTCATGATCACGATCCTGACGCCCTTGAGCCTGCCGTACGACATCCAGAACCAGACGATCTACACGGTCGTCTCGAAGCCGGTCCGGCGCATCGAGCTCATCTGGGGCCGCATGATCGGCTACATGACGATCGTCTCGTTGCTCGTGGTCGTGTTTTACGGCGTCAGCATCATCTACATCTACCGCACGGTCGGCGGCACCATTCGCGAGACGGAAGCGCTCGCGAAGAAGGAAGCTGACGCAGGGCGGATGATCCAAGCAAGTCAATTGCGCGACCAAGCCCAGCAGCTCCGCACGCGCATGTCCGCGCGGGTGCCGATTCCGGGGTTGCTCACGTTCCTGGACTCAAAGGGGACGCCGCACCTGATCGGAATCGACGTCGGCGCGGAGCAGGGGCACCACGCGCGCAGTCACATCGAAGGCGCCACCCCGGCGGCGGCGATCTGGACGTTCGGCTATCGCCTGCGCGACCCTTTCTCACCGCCCCAACGGCCGGTATTTCTCGACCGGCCGATTCCGGTCGACGAGCTCCTGGACGCCGACTCCGTCGAGGGGCTGCACAACCGCGTTTACGAGCTTCAGTTCCAGATCGCCCGCGCGGAACAGGCGAGGAACGACCCGAAGGTGGCTCCGGAGCGTGCGCGGCAGCTCAGCGCGAGCATCACGCGCAACAAGGAAGAGCTCGAGCGTCTCAACAGCGCTTATCTCAAGCGGAAGTCGGAAGCCGCCGACCTGGAGTCGAAGGCCAACGCGCTGCCTGCGGACCGCGCGACCGAGGCCGAGAGCCTGCGCAGGCAGGCGGCCGCTTTGCACTCGCGGCCGATGACGCTTGAAATGTCGTTCAACGTGTATCGGACGACGAAGGGCCGGATCGGTGACCCCGTCTACGCCCAGATCCAGGTGGTCAACCCGAACACCGGGGCCGACTACCGCAACATCTTCCCGATCCGCGAGTACTACACGAACCAGCAGACCGTCCCCGCCTCGATCCTCGAAGGGTCGCTCGGTGCGCTCCGCGTCGAGGTGCACTGCATCAGCCCGACTCAGTACCTCGGGATGGCGGAGAACGACCTCTACGTGCTCGGGTCGGCCGGGACCTTTGGTGTCAACTTCTTCAAGGGCCTGCTCGGCGTCTGGATGCAGGCGATGGTTCTCACCGCGATCGGCGTCTTCGCGGGAACGTTCCTGAGCTGGCCCGTCGCGCTCTTGACGACCATTTTCTTCTTCATCGCAGGCCAGGTGTTCTTCCCGTACTTGCTCGAGTTCTCGAACCAGAGCCTGCTCGGAGGCGGCCCGTTCGAGTCGCTCATCCGGATGCTCTCGCACGAGAACCAGATGTCCGAGATGGCGCCTACGATCACCGTCGTGACGGCCAAGACGCTTGACTCGCTCGTCACCCCCGTCATGGCGCGCCTCGTCTACCTCGTGCCGAATTTCTCCGCCTTGGACGTGAGTAACACCGTGTCCGAGGGCTTCTACGTGAGCTGGCACGGGATGCTCGGGAACCTGCTGCTCGCCACGGCCTATGCCCTGCCGTTCTCCATCGCCGGATACTTGATCTTGAAGAACCGGGAGGTCGCCGCATGAAGTCCGCACCGAACCAACACCGCAAGCTTCTCTACGGGCTGCTGATCGTCGGCGTCTTCATGCTGATGTTCCCGTACAGCAACTGGCTGAACGAAGAGAAAAAGCGCAGGGATCTGGGCGAGGCCGCGATCGGCCAGGTGGATACGGGCAGCTTCATGCTCAAGCTGGCGTTGCTCGGTGGCGCACGCGGCATCGCCGCCAACGTGCTCTGGACGCGCGCAGAGGAGCTCAAGAAGGAGCAAGATTGGGACCGCCTGAAAACGACGGTGGATCTGATCACCAAGCTCCAGCCCCACTTCCTCTCGATCTGGACTTTCCAGAGCTGGAACCTTGCCTACAACGTTTCGGTGGAGTGGGACGCCCCGGAAGACAAGTACGAGTGGATCAAGAAAGGGATTCAGTTCGTTCAAGAGGGCGTGAAAAAGAACCGCCGCTCGCCCGACCTGCGCTGGGATACGGCGTGGACGTACTATCACAAGCTCGGCTTCGCCGACGAAGCGATCATCCTGCGCCGCCTTTTCCGGGACGATGAAGATGAGGACTTCAAGACCTATGTCGACCCCGAGACCAAGGTGCGCGTGGTGAAGCACGACAACTTCCAGCTCGGGTACGGCTGGTTCAGCGACGCGATCGCGCTGGTCGATTCCGGCGAGTCGCGGCTGCAAGGGGGTACTCGCGAGGAGGAGTCGGCCGACATCACGGCGCACCGCAACGAAGGGGTGCAGGACGTGACGTACGTTGACCCCGCACCCCAGCGCAAGGGAAGGCCGGGAGACCTGGCGTTCCGCTCAATGCCCGCCCACGCCCAGACGCGTTACGCCGCCGGCCTGGAAAAGATGAGCATCCTCGACGTCCCGGCCACGTTCGGTGAAGTCGCTTCGTCCGAGTGGACCCGAGCGCTCAACGAATGGGTCAAGTTCGGGTCCTACGAGTTCATGACGCACAACGAGGTGGAAATCAGGCCCGGCGTCCGGGGCAAGCAACCGGTCCACCTCGACGACGACACGAAGCCCGAGGTCTACAAGCAACTTCACGAGAACCAGCGTTACTGGACCTCGCGCTGGTCCGATCAGATGAACTACCGCTACTGGAAGGACCGCTCCGCCAGCGAGCGCACGAAGCCGGGCGTCGAGGCGCGCCGTCTCTTTTATGAAGGGACCATCGCCTACAAGAAGGCCGACTTCCGCACCGCGGTGGATAAGTTCAAAGATGGGCTCGCCCTCTGGGAGCAGTTGCTGAAGGACCACAAGGACTACCGCAACGACGACTTCAACAAGAAGGACACCGGCCTGATCGTGAAGCGCTACGTTCGGGCGCTTCGGCAGCTCGGTGAGAACGAGCCGAAGGACCTGCCGTTCCGGGAGTTGCTGGCGGCGTCGAGCGATCAGGAGAACACCCCGGACCCCTTCGACGCCACCGAAATGCTCGGCCCGCGTGACGAGCGCCAAGGGCAGACCACTCCCACCGGGGGCGCCTTGCCGAAGCCGTTCGTGGCCCCCGCACCATCCGCTCCGGGCGGCTGACCGGCCGCGCCGGAACACGTGGGAAATGTGGCGGACGGGGATGGCGCTCGCCTTTCCCGTCCGCTCTTCGTTATAACGGTCCACGATAAGGCTCAAAGCACGGCTTTGTTTGGGACGGCAAGGCTCCTGCCGAGCCGAGCCACGCAAGGTCGCCCCCGACGGGGCGTGGCTCGGCGAGAACCTGGCCCTCCCAGGAATGAATACACCGATCGCCTCGCCGTATCGCGGGCCGTTGCTTTTTTACGAGAGGACATCGCCTCATGCCACTGACCGCTGAGCGCACGATTCGCGTCGGGCACAGTCCGGACTCGGACGACGCCTTCATGTTTTATGCCCTGACTCACGATAAGATCGACACGGGCGGCCTGCGGTTCGTCCACCAGCTCGAGGACATCGAAACGCTCAACCGGCGCGCCTTGAGCGGCGAGCTTGAGGTCTCGGCCGTGAGCATTCACGCGTTCGCCCATCTGGCCGACCGGTACGCGTTGCTCGCGTCGGGGTCGAGCATGGGTGACCGCTACGGCCCGACGTTGATCACCCGGCAGCCGACCACGCTCGAAGAGCTCCGAGGCCGTACGATCGCCGTGCCCGGAACGCTCACGACGGCCTACCTCGCGCTGCAACTGTGCCTTGGGAAGGACGTGCCGATCGTGGTGCTGCCGTTCGACCAGATCCTTCCGGCTGTGGCCGAGGGACGTGTCGAGGCCGGCGTCATCATCCACGAGGGGCAGCTTTACTACGGCGACCGCGGGTTGCACAAGGTCGTCGACCTGGGCCAGTGGTGGTACGAGCAGACCGGGCTTCCTCTCCCCCTGGGGGGCAACGTCGTACGCAAGGACCTCGGCGAGGAACTCGTGCTGGAGATCGCCAGGCTCATCAAGGCGAGCATCGTCTACGCGCTGGAGCACCGCCAGGAGGCCCTCGATTACGCGCTCCGCTATGCGCGCGACCTTGACCCGGGACTTGCCGACCGCTTCGTCGGGATGTACGTCAATGACTGGACAGTCGATTATGGTCCGACGGGGCGTGAGGCCGTACGGACCTTACTCGCCCGCGCGGCGGAAGCGGGTTTAGTCCCGCAGCCCGTTCAGGTAGAATTCGTCGGTTGACCCGGCGGGAGAGCGCCTCTCCATCCCTCCCAGCGCGACGGCTCGTCCGCGTACGCACTTCCCCGCGCGGGCCCACCCGTTCGCGCGCGACGGTTGATTTCGCCTTCGATCCTCGACGATTTGGGAACGATCATGAACGACTCATTTCGATCTCGCTCGGAACTCAAAGTTGACTGGCGGACCTTCCGCTACTTCCGCCTCGACGCACTCCGAGAGGCGGGCCTGGACGTCGCGCGATTGCCATATTCGTTGAAGATCTTGCTCGAGAACCTGCTGCGGCACGAAGACGGCCTGACGGTGACGGCCGAGGACATCAAGGCACTCGCCACGTGGGACCCCCACGCGACACCCTCGCGCGAGATCGCCTTCCGGCCCAGCCGCGTGCTCCTCCAGGACTTCACGGGGGTGCCGGCCGTGGTCGACCTCGCCGCCATGCGCGACGCCATGCAGCGCATGGGGGGCGATCCGACGAAGATCAACCCGCTCCAACCGGTCGAGCTGGTCATCGACCACTCCGTGCAGGTCGACGAGGCGGGCACACCCCAGGCTTTCCGAACGAACGCCGACCTCGAGTTCGAGCGCAACCGCGAACGCTACGCGTTTCTCCGTTGGGGCCAGAACGGCTTCCAGAACTTCCGCGTCGTCCCCCCCGACACAGGCATCGTGCATCAGGTAAACCTCGAGTACCTCGCCCGGGTCGTCTTTACGACCGTGGATGTTGAAGCACACCCCGAGGTCAAACAAACGCTGCCGGGGGACGGCGACCTGCCGTTCGCGTATCCCGACACGCTGGTGGGGACCGACTCCCATACGACGATGATCAACGGCCTCGGCGTGCTCGGCTGGGGCGTCGGCGGCATCGAGGCCGAAGCGGCGATGCTCGGGCAGCCCGTCTCGATGCTGGTCCCGCAAGTCGTCGGGTTCAAGCTGAACGGACAGCTTCCCGAAGGGGCCACGGCCACCGACCTGGTGCTGACCGTAACCCAGATGCTCCGCCGCAAGGGCGTCGTCGGCAAGTTCGTCGAATTCTACGGCGACGGCCTCGCCAACCTGCCCCTCGCCGACCGCGCGACGATCGCCAACATGGCGCCGGAGTATGGCGCGACGTGCGGGATCTTCCCCGTCGACGCCGAGACGATTCTGTACCTCGAGCTGTCGGGACGCCCCGAGGAGCACATCCGGGTTGTCGAGTCGTACTTCAAGGCACAGGGCCTCTTCCACACCGTCGGCGCTCCGGAGGCCGAGTACTCCGACACCCTGGAGCTTGACCTCTCAACGGTCGAGCCGAGCCTGGCGGGTCCCAAGAGGCCGCAAGACCGAGTCCCGTTGCGCGAGGCCAAACAAGACTGGCAAAAAGCCCTCAAGGTCATGCTGGAGGCCCGGCCCGCCCCGTCGCCGAAAGCCGCCGCGGCCACGACTTCCGAGGCCCGCAGCGAGTCGCGGTTGGAGGGAGAAGGGGGTGGCGGCACCGCGGTCGGCACGGAGGACCCCACGGCCCCGGCCGCCCATTATAGCCCGCTCCGGGCCGGCTACATCGGTCACGGCTCGGTCGTGATCGCCGCCATTACAAGCTGCACCAATACGTCCAACCCCTCGGTGATGGTGGCCGCGGGTTTGGTCGCCAAGAAGGCCGTCGAACGCGGCTTGAGCACGAAGCCGTGGGTCAAGGCAAGCCTTGCACCCGGCTCGAAAGTCGTCACCGACTATCTCAAGGAGGCCGGGCTCGACGCGTCGCTCGACGCCTTGCACTTCAACCTCGTCGGTTACGGCTGCACGACCTGCATCGGCAATTCTGGCCCGCTTTCGATGGAAATCTCCAAGGCGATTCACGACGATGACCTGGTCGTGGCCGCGGTCCTGAGCGGCAACCGCAACTTCGAAGGCCGAATCAACTCCGATGTCCGCGCGAATTACCTTGCCTCGCCCCCGCTCGTGGTGGCGTACGCGATCGCGGGCACGATGGATATCGACCTGCTGGAAGAACCTCTGGGCAACGGGAAAGACGGCAAGCCCGTCTACCTGAAGGACATCTGGCCCACCCAGCGCGAGGTTTACGACACGGTCCAGAAGTCGGTCCAGTCCGAGATGTTCCGTAAGGAGTACGGCGAGGTCTTCCAGGGCGACGCGCACTGGAGCTCGTTGCCGGTTCCCCAGGGAGACCTCTACGAGTGGGACGACAGCTCAACCTACGTGAAGAACCCGCCGTACTTCGTCGGGATGTCGCGGGAAGCGCCGCCGGTGACGGAAATTCAGCGGGCACGGGTGCTCGCGGTGCTGGGCGACAGCATCACGACCGACCATATCTCGCCCGCCGGCTCGATCAAGGTGCAGAGCCCAGCGGGAAAGTACCTGACCGAGCACGGCGTGTCGGTCGCGGACTTCAACTCGTACGGCTCACGACGGGGCAACCACGAAGTGATGGTGCGCGGCACCTTCGCCAACGTCCGGCTCCGCAACAAGCTCGCCCCGGGAACCGAGGGGGGCGTCACGCGGTTCTTGCCGGACGGCGACGTCACCACGATCTTCGAGGCGAGCGAGCGCTACCGGGAACAAAACGTCCCGCTGATCATTCTGGCGGGGAAGGAGTACGGCTCGGGATCGTCGCGCGACTGGGCGGCCAAGGGGCCGAAGTTGCTCGGCATCCGCGCAGTGATTGCCGAGAGTTATGAACGCATTCACCGCTCGAACCTCGTGGGGATGGGCATCCTGCCGCTCCAGTTCGGCGCGGGCGACAACGCGGAAAGCGTTGGATTGACTGGAGAAGAGCTGTACACCATTGAGGGGCTCCCGGACCTGCTGAAGAGTGAGTTCGCGACCGGGCGCGAGGTGACGGTCGTTGCCGAACGGGCGGACGGGGCCACGCACCGATTCAGCGCGACGGTCCGGATCGACACGCCCCAAGAGATCCGCTACTATGAGCACGGGGGGATCCTTCCGTACGTGCTCCGGCAGTTGCTTGCGGGGCGAAAATGAGCCTTCGGCCCTGTTACGGGTGCCGGGTGGCGATCGGATAGTTCCTCGTGTTCCGGACGCCCTCCGGTCATCCCCAATTGCGAATCTCACGATCCTTGACCTTCCAGGCTGCGAGAAGTTTTCGGCATTGCGCCGGGCGGTCGTCGCCTCCCCGACACCGTTACGAGACTTTTTTCGTTCCCCCGCCTGGATCGATTCCCCGTTTTTTGGGTAAGATACGCGACTGAAGGAGTTCTCTCCCACCTCTCCGCGGGCCGTTGAGAGGGCACGGATGTTCGCAGTGTTCGCCAGGATCATCAGGCAGGCGGCAGCACGTGCCCGGCAATCGGCTCCCCACTTTGAACTCGGACCCAGGGGGTCCCCGATTCACCCGACTGTCCCGCACGATTTAACATCTGCCGTGCCGGTCCGCGATGTTCCGCGGCAGTCGCCTGGTCCCGGACCAAGACAGGAGTTGGACGACATGGCGCAAGTGGAAACCGAAGCCAAGCCGATCGTTACGAAAAACCAGGCGGTGGGCTGGTTGCGACAAATGCTGCAGATCCGCCGGTTCGAAGAACGGGCGGAAATGATGTACCAGAAGGGTAAGGTCGGCGGCTTCTTCCACCAATATAGTGGACAAGAGCCAGTCGCGGTCGGTTCGATCGGGGTCCTCCGCGAGGACGACTATGTGATCACGGCGTACCGCGATCACGGCCACGCCCTGGCCCGGGGCATGGAGGCCAAGGCGGCGATGGCCGAGTTGCTCGGCAAGGCCACCGGCTGCTCGAAGGGGAAGGGGGGCTCGATGCACTTCTTCGACGTCGAGAAGGGCTTCCTCGGTGGCCACGCGATCGTCGGCAGCCACATTCCGCTCGCCGCGGGGGTCGCGTTTGCGAGCAAGTACCGCAAGGACGGCCGGGTCTGCATCTGCTACTTCGGCGACGGCGCCATGAACCAGGGATCGGTTCACGAAGCCTTCAACATGGCCAGCCTCTGGAAGCTGCCCGTGATTTACGTCTGCGAGAACAACCTCGTGGCGATGGGCACGCAGCTCGAACGGTCGTCGTGCGTGACCGACCTGACCATTCGCGGCGGTGTGGCTTATGGGATTCCGGGCGTCGCGATCGACGGCAACGACATCGAGCTGATGGCGCGGACGACTCGCGAAGCCGCCGACCGGGCGCGTGCGGGTGACGGGCCGACGTTCATCGAAGCGCGGACCTACCGGTTCAAGGGCCACTCGATCAGCGACCCGGCCAAGTACCGTACCCAGGAAGAGCTGGAGACCGCGCTCGAGCGCGACCCGATCCGGATCTACCTCGAGGTGCTCAAGGAACGGGGCTGGATCACCAACGACGACCTGCAATGGGCGCGTCGGTCCGGCCACCAATGGGAGCCGGCCGGCCGACTCTGGGAGCAGGTCCGGCAGGAAATTGACGAGAGTATCGAGTTCGCCGAGGAGAGCGAGGAGCCGTCCTTGGAGTCGCTCTACGACGACGTGACGGTGGCCCCTTTCATCCCGCAGGAGTGATCATGGCCGTACTTGCCTATCGAGAAGCCTTGAACCAGGCAATGTCCGAGGAGATGGAGCGCGACGATCGCGTCTTCCTCATGGGCGAAGAGGTCGCCGAGTACAACGGTGCGTACAAGGTCAGCCAGGGAATGCTCGCCCGCTTCGGCTCCGAGCGCGTGATCGACACGCCGATCTCCGAGGGAGGGTTCTCGGGCATCGGCATTGGCGCCGCGATGGTCGGGCTGCGGCCGATCATCGAGTTCATGACGTTCAGCTTCAGTCTGGTGGCGATCGACCAGATCGTCAACAACGCCGCGAACATGCGCTACATGAGCGGCGGACAGTTCTCCGTCCCGATCGTTTTCCGCGGGTCGTCGGGCATGGCCGGCTGTCTCGCCGCAACGCACTCGCACCGTCTGGAAGCGTGGTACGCCCAGATCCCGGGCCTGACCCTGATGATGCCCGCGACTCCGGCCGACGCCAAAGGGATGCTCAAGAGCGCGATCCGCTCGGACGACCCGGTCGTGTTCATCGAGCACGAGAACCTCTACGGCGACAAAGGGGAGGTTCCCGACGGCGAGCACCTGGTGCCGATCGGCAAGGCCGACGTCAAGCGCCCCGGCAACGACGTGACGCTGATCACGTATTCCCGGTCGCTCAAGGCCACCCTGGCAGCGGCGGAACGGCTCGCCGGGGAGGGTGTCGACGCCGAGGTCATCGACCTTCGGACCATCAGGCCTCTCGACCTCGACACGTTGCTCGCTTCAGTCGTGAAGACGCATCGCGCGGTGATCATCGAGGAAGATTGGCCGTACTGCGGCCTGGGCGCGGGTATCTCGGACCGGATTATGGAACGCGTGTTCGACGAACTGGATGCGCCGATCCGCCGAGTCGCCGCCAAGGACGCGCCGATCCCGTATAATCGAAGGATGGAAGCGTCGATGCTGCCGAGCGTCGACCGCATCGTCGCGGCCGTAAACGACGTGCTTTATCGCCAAGCCTAAACGGGAAGTCTCGTAGGGTGGGCGCTGCCCACCATAAATCTCTCGTATGGTGGGCGCTGCCCACCATAATCCGCGACCAACGATGGTGGGCCAAGAGACCCCCGTGGGGAGTGCGCCGTGCCGATCGAAGTGACGATGCCCAAGCTGAGCCCGACCATGGAGAGCGGCAAGATCGCCCAGTGGATGGTCAAGGTCGGCGACCAGGTGAAAGAGGGGGACGTCCTGGCGGACGTGGAAACCGACAAGGCCACGATGGCGATGAGCGCCTACGACGAAGGCGTTGTCGCCCATCTTGACTTCACGGTCGGCGAAGAGGTCGGGCTGGGACAACGCGTGCTCGTGCTCGCGAAGAAGGGTGAAGACCCCAAGAAGGTTGCCGAGGCCCTCGGCGCGAGCAAGGCTCCGGTCAAGTCGGACCAAGCAAAGGCAGGAACCCCCGGCAAACCGGAAGCCCAAGGGGCTGGCTCGAACGGGAAGGAAGCCGGCGCTCACCCCGCGGAAGCCGCCCACGTCGGCAGCGGTGGCCGTGCAAGGTCGACTCCGCTCGCCCGTAAGATCGCGGCCGAGTCCAAGGTCGACATCGCCACCATCCCCGGCAGCGGCCCCGGCGGTCGCGTGATCCGTAGCGACGTGGAGTCATTCCTCGAAAAACGGACCAAGACGCCGGCGGCCCCATCGCCTGCCCCGCGTCCCGCCGCGGCGGCCGCCCAGCGCATCCCGCACTCGAACATGCGGAAGACGATCGCGAAGCGCATGACCCAGGCGAAGCAGGAAGCGCCCGAAATCCATGTCACGGTCGACGTCCGCGTCGATCAGGTCGTGGCCGTCCGCGAACGGCTCAACAAGCAGCTCGCCGCCGAGAAAGTGAAGCTCTCCCTCGGCGACTTCGTGACCAAGGCCGTGGCCCTCGCGCTCAGAAAACACCCGGGCGTCAATGCTTCGTTCGAGCCCGACGCCATCGTGCTCCAGGGCGCAGTGAACGTCGGCATCGCCGTCGCCCTGCCGAACAGCGGCCTGATCGTCCCGGTGCTCAAGAACGCCGACACGCTGGGCCTGAAAGAGATCCGCGTTCAGAGCGAGCAGCTCGCCTCGGCGGCCCGCGAGAACAAGCTGACCGGCGACCAGCTCGCCGACGGCACCTTCACGATCAGCAACCTCGGCATGTACGGCGTACGGCAGTTCGACGCGATCATCAACCTGCCGCAGGTGGCGATCCTCGCCGTCGGCGCGGCGGAGAAGCGACCGGTCGTCGAGAACGACGCGTTGACCGTGGGCACCGTGCTCACGCTCACGATCACCGCCGACCACCGCGCGGTCGATGGCGCACTCGCGGCGGAGTTCCTCCGAACCGTCAAGGGGCTGCTCGAAGAGCCCGCGTCCATGCTGCTGTGACAGCCCCGTGTCTTCGACCTTGTCGCGTGCGTGAGCCGCGCCGATAATTTGCGGTGCGTCTCACGCATCCGTCTTTTTGGATCTCGAGCAAAATGGCATACGACTACGACCTCGTGGTGATCGGTGGCGGTCCGGCCGGCTACGCCGCAGCGCTCCGTGCGGGGCAACTCGGCAAGCGCGTCCTGTGCGTGGAGCGCGACAAGCTCGGCGGCATCTGCCTGAACTGGGGCTGTATCCCGACCAAGGCGCTCCTGACCAACGCCCACCTCGCCGAACTGATCAAGAACCACGGCCAGAAGTTCGGCTACAATGGCGGCGACCCTCGCTGGGATTTCCATCAGATCATCAAACGCAGCCGCGACGTCGCCGGCCAGCTCAACAAGGGCATCGAAAGTCTGTTTCGCAAATATAAGGCCCAGTCGAAGCAGGGCGTGGCCAAGGTCCTTGACCCGCATACCGTACAAGTGAACGACCAGAAGGTGACGACCGAGTCGATCCTCGTCGCGACCGGCGTCCGTCCGCGCCCGCTGCCGGGCGCGGAGTACGACGGCAAAACGATCATCAGTTACAAGGAGGCGATGAGCCTGCCGGAACGGCCGGCCTCGCTCGCGATCATCGGCGCGGGGCCGATCGGCCTCGAGTTCGGCTACTTCTACAACGCGCTCGGCACGAAGGTGACCGTCATCGAGCTCCTCGACCGCGTCCTGCCAGGCGAGGACGAAGAGGTCTCGAAGGAGCTCCAGAAGTGCCTCACCAAACGCGGGCTCGAGATCCTCACGAGCTCGAAGACGGGCAAGGTCGAGAAGACCGATAAAGGGATCAAGATCCAGGTCGAGACCCCTCAAGGCCCGAAGACGGTCGAGGCCGAGAAGATGCTGGTCGCCATCGGCGTGCTCGGGAACGTGGAAGGCCTGTTCGCGGACAACGTCAAAGTCGAGATCGTCAAGAACCACATCAAGGCCGACCCGAAGAACGGCTACGTGACGAGCGTCCCCGGCGTCTACGCCGTCGGCGACGTGATCGGCCCTCCCTGGCTGGCCCACGTGGCTCATCACGAAGCGATTTGCTGCGTGGAGCGGCTCTTCAAGTTCGCCGACCACACCGTTGACTACACGACGATCCCGGGCTGCACCTACACGGACCCCGGCGTCGCGCCCGTCGGGCTCACCGAGAAGGCCGCGCGCGAGGCCGGCCACGAGGTCCGCATCGGCAAGTTCCCGTTTCTCGCAAGCGGCCGCGCTATCGCGTCCGACGAGTCCGAGGGGTTCGTCAAGCTCGTCTTCGACGCCAAGTACGGCGAGTTGCTGGGAGCCCACCTGATCGGCTCCCAGGCCACCGAGCTCATCGCCGAGCTGGTCATGGCCAAGAAGCTGGAGGCGACCGAGGAGGACATCCTCCACGCGATGCACCCGCACCCGACCTATTCGGAGTCGATCATGGAAGCGGCGGGCCAGGGTCTGGGCCAGTCGATCCATTTCTGAGTCGAATGGACATTCGTCCGCGCCACGAAGGAGACCGAGCATGGCGACAGTCCCTTCGAAATCCAGGACGATCGTTTACCCCAGTCGGGATGGCAGACCCATCGGCGAGACCCCCGTCCATCGCGATCTCCTCGTCGAGCTCGTCCATGGGCTACAGCGCCGGTTCGCCGGCGACCCGATGGTCTACGTCTCGGGCAACATGCTCGTGTACTATGTGCCGGGCGACAAGCGCCGGCACGTCTCGCCCGACGTCTGGATGGCGCGGGGCGTCCCCAACCGCGACCGCGACTACTTCCTTATCTGGGAAGAGCCGCGAGGGCCGGAGATGGTAATCGAGCTCACCTCCCGCTCCACCCGCCAGGAAGATCTGGAGAAGAAGTTCGCGCTCTACCGGGACGTGCTGCGCGTGAGCGAGTACTTTCTGTTCGATCCCCGCGCCGAGTACCTGGATCCGCCGCTTCGGGGCTTCCGACTCATCGACGGGCAATACGTTCCGATCCAGCCCATCGACGGTCGCTTCCCCAGCGAAGTCGCTGGCGTTCACCTCGTGCGCGACGGCCAGAGACTGGTCCTGTACGATCCGGTGACCAGGACCCGGCTCTTGACGGTCGAAGAGGCGCTGGAACGGGCCGACGCCGCTCGGCAGCAGGCCGAAGCGGCACGTCAAAATGCCGAAGCCCAAGTGCGTGCCCAGGACGAAGAACTGGAGCGGCTCCGGCGGCAGCTCGACGACCTCCGGCGCACAGAGTCAAGCAGTCGACCCGCAGGTGAGTGAACCCGCATCCATAGGTTAAGGCTCAGCTCGATGGCCCCGCGACGAGTCGCCGCGCCCACTCCCTATCTTCGTCGCTCAGCGGTACGGATAGTGGCCGTCCCTATTTGATGACCAGTCTAGCTGTGAATCGACCACCGATCGACCGCCATCGCCGCCTCCTTGACCGCCTCGGAGAGCGTGGGATGCGAGTGGCAGATCCGGGCGATATCCTCTGCGCTCCCTGCGAACTCCATCGTCGTCACGGCTTCGGCGATGAGGTCCGAAGCCCTCGGACCCAGGATATGAACGCCAAGGACGCGGTCGGTCTTGGCATCAGCCAGGATCTTCACGAGGCCCTCGGTCTCGTCCATGGCCTTCGCACGGCCGTTGGCGAGGAAAGGAAACTTGCCGACGCGATAGTCGAGCTTCCGTTCCTTGGCCTGTTCTTCCGTGATCCCAACGCCCGCCATCTCGGGCCACGTGTAGATCACGCTCGGAATCGTGTCGTAATCGACGTGGCCGGCTTTTCCCGCCAGGAGCTCGGCCCAGGCGACTCCTTCGTCTTCCGCTTTGTGCGCGAGCATCGGGCCGTCGATCAGGTCGCCGATCGCCGAGACCGTGGGAACGTTCGTGCGGAAATGCTTGTCGACAGGCACCTTCCCCGTCTTCGAATCGGCGTTCACGCCCGCCTCGGCCAGGCCGAGCCCCTCCGTGTAAGGCCGCCGTCCCACGGCGACGAGCACCCGGTCGCAGTCGACCGTCAGCGCACTCCCGTCTTTTTTCTCCGCGCTCACCGCGACGCGCTCGCCGGTGACCTTGGCGCCGGTGACCCGGGTTTCAAGGTGGAACTCAAGCCCCTGTTTCGCCAGGCTCTTGTGCAGGAGCGTGCCGAGCTCGATGTCCGCGAGCGGCACGATGCGCGGGAGAAATTCGATGACCGTCACCTTCGCGCCGAGCCGTCTCCACACCGAGCCGAGCTCGAGGCCGATGTATCCCCCGCCCACGACGACGAGGTGCTCGGGAACGCGCTCGAAGCAGAGTGCCTCGGTCGAGCTGACGACCGTCTTGCCATCGAACGGAATGAAGGGGAGGTTGACCGGCGCGCTTCCAGTCGCGAGCAGAATATGCCCGGCCTCGAGCGTCTCCTCGCCACCGCCGTTCTTCTGGACCGCCACGGTCGTCGGCGACGCCAACCGGGCCGCGCCAAACACCGGAGTGATCTTGTTCTTGCGGAAGAGGAACCCGACGCCGTCCGTCAGTTCCTTGACGACGCGGTCCTTCCGCGCCAGCATCGCCGGCACGTCGATTTCGAGACCCGTGACCTTGATCCCATGCCGGACAAACTTGTCGTGCGCAAGATGATAGTACTCGCTCGAGTCGAGCAGGGCCTTGCTCGGAATGCAGCCGATGTTCAAGCAAGTCCCGCCGAGGGTCGGGCGTTTCTCGACGCAGGCCACCTTCATCCCAAGCTGCGCTGCACGAATCGCGGCCACGTAGCCGCCGGGTCCAGCACCGATCACCACCACGTCGTAACGCTCGGCCACCACACTCTCCTCAGAAAAAGAGTTCACCGCAGAGCACGCCGAGATCGCGGAGAGGAGGACCGAGTCGAATGCGAGCCATCAGGAGCAGAAAAAGAATCCGCCGATCAGCTCTGCGTTTCTTTTTCTCTCCTCGGTCGTCCTCTCTCTGCGATTTCTACGTGCTCTGCGGTGAAGTTTAGATCTCCAGCATCAGTCGCTCGGGGTTCTCGACACATTCCTTGATACGCACCAGGAAGCTCACCGCCTCGCGGCCATCCACGATCCGGTGATCGTACGACAGCGCAAGGTACATCATTGGCCGGATCACGACCTGATCGTCGATGGCGACCGGCCGCTTCTGGATCGAGTGCATACCCAGGATCCCGCTCTGGGGCGGGTTAAGGATCGGCGTCGAGAGCAACGACCCGAAGACACCCCCGTTCGTGATCGTGAACGTGCCCCCCTGCAAATCGCTCACGGCGATCGTCCCCTCGCGGGCCTTCGCGGCGTACGCGCCGATCGCTTTCTCGATGCCGGCGAAGCTCAGCTTGTCGGCATCGCGAATCACCGGCACCATCAGCCCGCGCTCGGTGCTGACGGCGACGCCGATGTCGTAGGCGTTGTGCAGGACGATGTCGCTGCCGTCGATGCGGCCGTTCACGGCGGGGAACGCGTGGAGCGCTTCGACCGCGGCCTTGACGAAGAACGACATGAAGCCCAGCCCGACGCCGTGCTTCTTCTGGAACGTTTCCTTATATTTGGCGCGCAGCTCCATGATGCGCGTCATGTCGGCTTCGTTGAAGGTCGTCAAGATCGCCGCGGTCTGCTGCGCCTCGACGAGGCGCTGGGCGATCTTCTGGCGGATGCCGCTCATGCGCTGGCGCGTCTCACGAGCCGACCCTGGCGTCGCACGCGACACGGCCGTGGGGGGAGGGGCAGACGGTGCCGGAGCTGTGGCGGCCGCCGCGGTGGCCTCGCGGGCGTCGGCGAGGTGCGTCAACACATCTCCCTTCGTGACCCGACCGCCGCGCCCCGTCCCCTCGACCTCGGAGACATCCACCTTTTCCTCGGCCACCAGCCGGCGCACCGCTGGCGAGAGTGCGCTCGAAGCGCCCCCGTTCGGCTGCGCGTGCGCCGCTTCCTTGGCGGCCGGGGCCGGCTTCGGCTTTTCCGCCACCGCGGCGGGCCGGCCGTCGGGATCGATCGTGCCGACCGTATCCCCGACGGCGACCGTGGCCCCCTCGGCAACGTTGATCTTGAGCACGCCCGACGACGCAGCCGGCACCGGCTGGCTCGCCTTGTCGGTTTCCAGCTCGAAGATCGGCTCGCCCGCCTTGACGGCAGCCCCATCCGCCTTCAGCCACCGCGAGAGGATTCCCTCGCTGACCGACTCACCGACGCTCGGAACCTTGATCGGAACGGCGGCCATGTCTTAGCGAACTCCTTGCTTGAGCGTGTGCGCACCCGCAGAAACCAACAGCGGGTGGGCCGTCACCAGGTGCGGCAGAGCCGCACCCGCCGCACCAATCGCCGCTTCGACCAGCTCCGCTTGTTCTCGCTCGTGGACGGCGTGCGACCCGGTCGCCGGGCTGGCGCTCGCGTCCCGCCCGACGTACTGGAACGGCGACCCCATAAGCTCCTGAAGGCGAGGAGCCACGAACGTCCAGGCGCCCATGTTCTGCGACTCTTCCTGGACCCAGACCCACTCCCGCGCACCGCGATAACGGCTGAACGCGGCCTTGAGCGCATCCGCCGGCCATGGGTAGATCTGCTCCAGCCGAACGATCGCAACGTCGCGTGTCTTTTCCGCCGCGTCCCGCTTCAAAACCAGGTCGTAATAGACCTTGCCCGAGCAGAGCAGCACCCGCCGCACGCGATCCGGCTCGATCGTGTCGTCCAGCACCTCCCGGAACGTCGCGTTGCTCAAGGCCTCCAGCGGCGAGACGGCGTGCTTGTGCCGCAACAGGCTCTTCGGGGTCATGACGATCAACGGCTTGCGGAAGCTCCGTTTGACCTGCCGCCGGAGAAGGTGGAAATACTGCGCGGGCGTCGTCGGGACGGACACCTGGATGTTGTCCTCAGCGCAAAGCTGCAAGAAGCGCTCGAGGCGGGCGCTCGAGTGTTCCGGGCCTTGACCTTCGTAGCCGTGCGGCAGCAGCATCACCAGGCCGCTGGAACGTCCCCACTTCGACTCTGCCGACGCGATGAACTGATCGATGATCACCTGGGCGCCGTTGGCGAAGTCGCCGAACTGCGCTTCCCACATGATCAGCATGTGGGGCTCGTCGAGCGAGTAGCCGTAGTCGAAGCCGAGCACCGCCGACTCCGAGAGCAGGCTGTCGTAGACGCAGAGCTCCGCCTGGTTCGGGACGACGTTGTTCAAGGGAATGTACCGCTCGCCGGTCGCATAGTCGACCAGCACGGCGTGCCGCTGGCTGAACGTCCCGCGCCGGCTGTCCTGACCGCTCAGCCGGACCGGAATGCCGTCGACCAGCAGCGAGCCGAACGCCAGCGCCTCGGCCGATGACCAGTCCAGAGGCCCCTCTGTCGTTGCCTTCAGGCGAGCCCCCAGGATGCGCTCCATTTTCGGGTTGAGCCGAAACGTCGATGGCAGCGTCGCGGCCTTATGCCCGATCATCTTCAGCGTCTCGAGCGGCACGGCCGTCGGCACGGGTGCGTGGGAGAACTGGGCGCTCAGACCCTTCCAGTTCCCGGCAAAACCGGGCGTGGGCTTGGGCGCTTCGTGGTTCTCGTGGACTTCCTTGTAGACCTCTTCCATCTTGTCGCGGAACGTCTCCGCGATCGTCTCGGCTTCTTCGCTCGAGAGCTGGCCCGTCATGACCAGGTTCTCGGTGTACAGCTCCCGGATGCTCATGCGATCCTTGATCTTGTTGTACATGAGCGGCTGCGTGAACGCCGGCTCGTCCCCCTCGTTGTGGCCGTGGCGACGGTAGCAGACCACGTCGATCACCACGTCCTGCCCGAACGCCTCGCGGAAGTCGAGCGCGAGCTCTCCCACGTAGACGACGGCTTCCGGATCCTCGCCGTTCACGTGGAAGATCGGCACTTCGATCATCTTGGCCACGTCGGTGCAGTACCGCGACGACCTCCCCTCGGTCGGCGCCGTTGTGAAGCCGATCTGGTTGTTCACGACGATGTGGATCGTGCCGCCGGTCTTGTAGCCGGGGAGCTGCGACAGGTTGAGCGTTTCCGCCACGAGCCCCTGGCCGGCAAACGCCGCGTCGCCGTGGATCAAGATCGGGACACCGAGCTTGCGGTCGCGGTCCTTGAACCTGCGCTGCTTGGCGCGAACGCGCCCCTCGACGACCGGGTTGACCGCCTCGAGGTGGCTGGGGTTCGGCGTGAGCGAAAGGTGAATTGAGTGCTTGTCGGTCGTCACGTGGTCGGCCGAGAAGCCGAGGTGGTACTTCACGTCGCCGTCCCCCCCGACCGACTCGGCGATGTTCCCTTCGAACTCGCTGAAGATCAGCCCGTACGGCTTGTTCAGGATGTTCGCCAGCACGTTCAGGCGACCCCGGTGGGGCATCCCCAGCACGATTTCCTTCACGCCGTAGCGCGACGACCGCTCGATCACCGTGTCGAGCAGGGGGATGAGCATCTCGCCCCCTTCGAGCGAGAAACGCTTCTGGCCCACGTAATGGGTATGCAGGAACGTCTCGAAGAGCTCCGCCGCGTTCAGCTTCAAAATAATCCTGCGCTTCTGGCGCAGGTCAAACTTGGGCCGGTTGCGGTTCGGCTCCATCCGGTCCTGAAGCCACTTGCGGACCTGCTCGTTCCGGATGTGCATGTACTCCACGCCAATCTTCCGGCAATACGTCTCCCGGAGAATGGCGATGAGCTGGCGCAAGGTGCAGTACGGCGGTTCGCTCAGCGGATTGAAGAACTCGCGGTCGAGGTCGGCCTCCGAGAGCCCGAACGTCGCCAGGTCGAGCATCTCGTGCGACTCGCGCCGGGGGCTCAACTTGAGAGGGTCGAGGTCGGCCAGGTAATGGCCGATCTCGCGGTAGGCGTCGATGAGTCGAGTGACCGAGGCCTGCATTCGAGCGGCGTCGTAGTCCACGTCGCGGCAGGCAGGCGCACTGTCCGACTGGCCTAGCTCGTACCCCTCAAAAAAAATGCGCCAAGTGTCGTCGACCGATGCGGGGTCGTTCCGCCACCGCTGGTAGTTCTCCTCGATGACCTCGAGGTTCCACCGGTTCGCGACCGTCGAGCGATTCATTGGAAAAAGATCCCTGGTCGGGCCTCGGCCTTTGCCAGGCCCTTGTTTTTCCGAGCGGGCAGGGTCATATCCGTGTCGAGCACGCCACGCGGGGAGGAGCGGCCACACGCATGCTTTCAGCATAACGCAAAGGCGGGGCCATCCAAACCCCGACCTGCTTCTCTTTTTTCAATATAGGCAGCACGGATAACCGGGACGAGTCCTTCGGGTTTCTCCTACTACGAATTATCCGCTCCATTCGCTGGAGTGAAATCGTCCAAGACATCGGGTATTTCACCCGGCCGATACGATCCTCCCACGCCTGACAACCAATACATCGGCTCAAAGCCGTTCCACCCATTCTTTCGTCCCAAATTTTGTCTCAACCAGATGGCTGACAAGATCTTCCGGAATAGAGGAAGGCGCCCATTCACTCGTCTCGCACCAAGCGCGACCGATCGCACGCACAAGCTCATCGCGCGAACGTTCGAGGTTGACGACGAAATCGGCATGAGACCGGCCGGCCCGGTACGCCGGCTGGCGCCGAGGGAGGGTGGTATAGCGGCTGATCAGTGAAAGCGGAAAGCCGTAGAGGACGGTCGCATGTACCAAGAAATAGTCTCGCAACCGTCGCTGCGCGCTCCCCGCGCACTTCCTGCCGTTGATCGTGACGTCGCCGTGTCCGCGCACCTCCGCGGCGACGCCCAGGGTCCGCAAGGCCTGCGCGATCCGTTCGAGGACGAACGCCTGCGCGCGATCGACAGCGCCCAGTCCCGGCGCGGCGTTCGATGCCAGCACCAGCGACACGTTCAGCGCCCCCGGCCCTACGACCACCGTGCCCCCGCCGCTCGACCGCCGGGCGATCGTCACGCAATCCGCCCGGCACGCGTTGACGTCCACATCCTCGAGCAGCTTCCCCGTCGCCCCGAGGACCACGGCCACCTCCCGAGCTTCCCAGAAACGCAATGAAGCGCCTGCCCCACGCTCGTCAGCGGCGATCAACAACGCCTCGTCGAGCGCCAGGTCGGCCTCGATGGTGGGAAGGGTCAGGTCGAAGGCGGTCGCGATGTCGATCGAACGGGGTGATTTCACTTGTCGTACGCCGTCCGGTCTCGCATGCTGGGCAGCGCCCGGACAATTCTCCCTCGGAGTACACTCAATGTCTTCGACAGTCAATGAGCTCTTCCAACAGGACCAACTGGTTGCCAAGCGCCAGGTCTTCAAGCTCTTGGGTGCGGCGTTTCGCCTGACGACCCCCGACGGACGGTTGCTCGCATACTCGAAGCAAAAGGCGTTCAAGCTCCGCGAGGACATTCGCGTCTACGCCGACGAGGCCATGACGACCGAACTGCTGTTCATTCAGGCCGACCGCGTCATCGACTTCAGCGCCGCCTATACAGTAACCGATTCGCAGACTGGCGACCGCATCGGCGCGCTCAGGCGCAAAGGGTGGACGTCGATGCTCCGGGACACCTGGGAACTGCTCGATGCCGCCGGCACCGTACGAGGCCACGTGAAAGAGGACAGCACCTGGAAAGCCCTGCTGCGCCGTACAACCGATCTGGCCTCACTGTTTCTACCCCAGACCTTCTTGATCCAGGTCGACGGCCAAACGGTCGCCACCATGAAACAGAATTTTCTCGGCATCCCACCCAAGTATACGGTCGACCTGAGCACCGACGCCGACGGTTTGCTCCCGCGCCCCCTCGCCGTCGCCGCCGTGATCCTGCTGCTGGCGATCGAAGGACGTCAGGCGTGACCGAACGAACGAATCCCCGCGGGAAGGGTGATCACCGTTCCCACCGGGGATCGTTTGCGTGTCGATCTGCCTTGCGTTTATTCTTCGACTCGGAAGACGTCGTGGCAGGGCGTGCAGCTCTTCTTCACCGCGGCATGTGCGGTCTTCGCCTGTGCCTGGGTGGACGCCTCGTTCCCCACCACCTTGGCAAGCTCGTCCGACGCCTTGATGAAGTCGTCCATCATGGCGTCCCACTTGGCGTCGGCGTCCTTCACGTCCTTCGCCTTCTTCACGGCATCCTTCATTGGCTTGGATTGCTTCGCGAGCTTCACCAGCTCCTCAGCCGCCTTGACGACGTCTTTCCGCGCCTTCTTGTACGCGGGCTCCGTCCGAGTGCCCTTCGTGATCACCGTGTTCTTCGCGGTGACCTGCTCCATCAGCTTGTGCAGGGGCGAGTCCTCGTCGGCGACCGTGATCCCGGCGCACACAACAAGACCCGCAAGCATCGACCCGGCCAAAACGAACCACTTGCGTTGCATCTCGCAAATCTCCTCGACTCGATTCGGGGAAAGTCCACACGGCGGGGGACCGGGGCAGACGCACGGCGCGCCCTCGGACCGTCACAGGCTGGAAGGCTCTAACATAGCCCTCGCGCACGGGCCGATCAAGAACCGAACGCGGCGGATTCCCGGGCGCAACTCAACTTCGACCGAGCGCTCACGCCTGCCGCGGGTGGGGCCCAGGACCATTGACTATTTCCAGGCGCCGAAACTTGGGGCAACGTCCGTCCGCCGGCAGCCAGGGGACGCTTCCCCAACCGCCGCCCTCTCTATAGCTTGGCCCGACTCCCTTGCAATTCCGTCCGCATCCTTGCCAAGGGCACCATCGCAGACGTGATGTGACTCGTTGCTGGACGGGCTAACCGCCCCGCGGAGCCGTCCAGCGTCCGAACCCAGTTCCTTCTTGCTTCACATATCGGGCCGGATGCCGATTCGCAGCGCCCCGGGCGGTGGCCCCGAGGCAATAATCGCATCCAGTTCCGCGAGCGGCCGCCACGGAGCCACGAGGGCGCCAAAGGGAATCTCGGGATGCCGCGCGAGGAACTCCAGCGCCTTGCATAGGTGCCGCGGCGCGTAGTTGTGAACGCCCCGTACCGTGAGGCAGCCGCGCCCCAATCGCTCGGGCTCGATCTGCACGGGGCGGGTCGGAAAGACCGAGCCGACCAGCACCAGCGTCCCGCCCGCCTTGAGCAGAGGCACAGCCGCCTCGACCGCCTCTGCGGCACCTGAAAGCTCGAAGACGACGTCCATGCCCCGACCACCGGTCTGCTCCGCGACCACATCGGCGAGGCCAATCGGCGAGCTCGTCCTCGTCACGCCAAAATCGATGGCTGCGGCCAGCCGGTCGTCGTCTCGATCGCAGGCGATCACGTCGCGGGCCCCGAGCGCCCGGCACCAGGCCGCGGCCGTCACGCCCAGCATGCCCGCGCCCACGACCAGCACCG
>JARLIH010000222.1 GCA_031291845.1 Isosphaeraceae bacterium
GCGTCCGGAAGTCGGGTGAGACGTAGCCGACCCGAATTGGCCGGTCGGGATTGCGGTCGTGGCCGGGGGCAGGGCCGAGGACCGCCGGCGATCCGTAGACGTCCCGCCAGCGCCGATGTTCGGCCAGGAGCGCCTCGGGACTGCGCGCAGGGTCGTAATTGATCGCCTTGAGCAGGTTGCTCTGCGCGTCGACGTAGTCGGGCTTCAGCCGCAACGCGTGGCGGTAGGAGGCGACGGAGTCGGCCAGTCGGCCCAGCTCGCTCAGGGCGATCCCCAGGTTGTTGTGGGCGGGGGCAAAGTCGGGCCGGAGGGCGATCGCGCGGCGATAGCTCTCGGCCGCGGCGTCGAGGTCGCCGGCCTTGGCCAGGAGGTCGCCGAGGTTGCTGTGCGCGCCGGCGAGGTCCGGCTTGAGGCGGATCGCGTGCCGATAGGCCTCGGTCGCCTCGCTGCGCCGGTCGAGGTGGTGGAGCGCTGCGCCGAGCGCCTGGTACGCCTCGGCGAATTCGGGCTGGAGCGCGACCGCCCGGCGCAGCATTGCGACCGCGTCCTCGAGGCGCCCGAGCTTGCCGAGCGCGATCCCAAGATTCCGGCAGAACGGGGCCGAATTGGGCTGCAGCGCGTGGGCGCGCCGATAGCACTCGCAAGCGGCATCCAGGCGGCCCCTTCCTTCCTGTTCGACGCCTTGGTTCGTCAGGGCCGAGGCGAGCTGCTGCGTGGCCGGGCTGTCGCAGGCGAGCGACAGGTTCTTGCGGGCGTCGGGGAACTCCGGCCGGGCCTGGAGGGCCTTGTGGAAGCAGGCGACCGACTCCTCCACTTTACCCGCCTGTGCGGAGACGATGCCCAGGTGGTTCCACGCCTCGGCATGCGCGGGCTGCCGCCTCAGGGCCTCGCCGAGGGAGCGCTCCGCCTCGCCGAGCTTGCCGAGGGCGTGACAGGCGACCCCCAGCAAGTACCAAGCCGCCACGTGCGCCGGGTCGGCCTGGAGCACCTGCCGGTAGAGCGACTCCGCAAGCGCGACGTTCCCCTGCTGGTGTGCGCTTCGGGCCTGGTCGAACGCCTCGTGAACCGTCATGGTGCCTTCGGGGTCTCGGCCTGGGGCTTGGGAGCCTTGAGGTGCTTGTCGAAGAAGTCGAACAGGGCTTGGTCGGCCTTCGTGGCCTCCTCGCCGCGGAAGCCGTGCCCCGCGCCCGGGAGGGTCAGCAGGTCGGCCTCGACCCCCGCCGCGCGGAGTCGGTCGACAAGCCAGACCGCTTGCTCGTGCGCGACGTACTTATCGGCCGTGCCATGGATGCAGAGCGTGGGTGCGGCTTCCGGAGTGATCCAGTAGAGCGGGCTGGCGAGGATGTGCCGTCCCCGTGCCTGCTCGAGGTTGCCCCCCAGCCAGAGCGGGAGTACCTCGGCGGCGTCGACGCTCTTGCCGTACGACTGGGTGAAGTCACTCGGCCCGTACACATTGACGACGCAGGCGACACGGCTTGATACCCCGGGGGTTCCGCTCTCCCCCTCGAACTGGCGGACGTCGCCCGTAACCGCCAGGAACTGCGCAAGGTGGCCGCCGGCCGATCCGCCGGTGACGCCGATGCGCTCGGGGTCGATGTGATATTCCGCCGCATGCGCCCGCAGCCAGCGCACGGCGGCCTTCACGTCGTGGACCGCCGCCGGGAACTGGTACTTCGGCGCCAGCCGATAGCTCGCGGTCGCCGCGACGTATCCGCGCTCGGCCAAGCGGATGCAAAGGCCGTCGTACCCCTCGCGGCTCCCCGCCCGGAAACCGCCGCCGTGGATGCAAAGCACGGCCGGGAACGGCCCCGCACCCGATTTCGGCCGGGCGAGGTCGAGCTTGAGGTGCTGGCCGTCGGGGTTCGCATATTCGACTCCCGGCTCGAAAACGACCGTATCAGGGACCTTGGGGCCAGGCTTCGCCTGTTGCGCGGGTGCCCCAGAGGCTACGGCGAGGAGCAGGGCGAGTGTGAAGAACGTGTGGCGCACGGGGAGCAGCTCCGCGGAGAGGTGGGACATCACAAGGCCTTCAAGATGATGCCAACCTCCCCGCGGATCAAGGGGGGCGCGCGGAGGATGCCTTGGCGGGCGATTGCGTCGCGGTTAATCTCGACGGGATAATCGACCCTATCGATGGAATTCGAGCACGTGAGGGAGCCTCCATGAACGTCAAGCGCCCCATCACCCCGAACATCACGATCGGCGACCAGCCCACCGAAGACGACTTGAAAGCACTCAAGGCCGAGGGGTACACCGGCGTGGTCAACCTGCGCAACGACGGCGAGCCCGAGCAGCCCTTGAGCACCACCGCGGAGGGGGAACAGGTCCGCGCCCTGGGGCTCGACTACCTGCACTACGGCGTCGGCAGCGCTCCGCTCTCCGCGTCCGGCGTGGAATCCGTCGTCGATTTCCTCGCCCGTCACAGTTCGGAGAAGGTGCTCGTCCACTGCCGCAAAGGGGGCCGCGCCGCGGCGCTCGTGCTGCTGGACCAGGCACAGCGGCAAGGCTGGACCGCGGACGAGGCCGTCGCCAAGGGCAAGGCGATGGGGCTGGAGGTTGATGGGGGACTGAGGACGCTGGTCGAGAACTACCTGCGGGCACGCCCCAAGGCATGAGCTGGGCATGCCGGAATCTTTGAAAACGTCCCTCGAACGCTTCATCTCGTCGACGGAAAATCGAACGGCGGACAATAAGCGTGATGACACTTGCAACGTGGCGACTTGCCGGGTAATGTCCAAATCATCAGGAGTCCGCCGTTACTTGGAAAGATGTTTCTTGGAATCAAGTTCGAGGCGGGTTGGCTCTTGTGCGTATCGTAACGTATCTTCACCATTGCACTGCGTGGAGTCGTCATGGGACACGACGACCGCCCGGAACGCCCGCTTCGAAAGCTTGCGCTGAGGTTCGGCACGGTCGCGACCGCGGCAGCCGCGCTGCTCGCGGAGGGCACGGCAAGTGCCCGTGAGAGCGACGTTCTCAAGGGGCTCCTGAATCGGGACGACCTGGTTCCCACCGTCACACGCGAGACGGAGGAGCCGGCGGGGCTCTTGCCGCCACCGCTCATCCTGAAGCCGAGCCAGGCGGAGCCGAACTGGATTCTCGCCGGACATCGGTCGCACTCATCGCATTCATCGCATCGGTCCCATAGCTCACACGTCTCAGGGAGTGGTCATAGCTCGCACTTTTCGGCGAGCAGTCACACCTCGCACTATTCGAGTTCCGTCGGGACAAGCTCCGCGAGGCGATCGTCGAGAGGGTGGTCCGATTTTTCCCCCAGTTCGTCCGAGTTGCCCTCATCTCCGCCGGATCTCCCGGCCCGTCCTCTGCCCCCTCCCCGAGTCGATCCGCTGCCAGTTCCAAAGGTCGAGCCGCCCCCCAAACTCGATCGACACGACCCCTTGCTTCGGTACGAACTGATCACGTTCGGCACGTATTTCGGTGTTCAGAAGGCCTACATCAAGGATCATTTGGAGGGAAAAGCGAGCTTGATCAGGGTCGGAGAAACAATCGGGGATTGTAAATTAGTCGAAATATCGCCCTCAAGGGATTCGATCCGCCTCAAGCCAAAAGAGGGTCCCGAATTTTCGGTGAAACGCGGCCATACCGCCAAATAGATAGGCGAATTTGCCGTCGTTTGGTGTCCGACCATATTGGGGAAATTGATGCGAGTATATGTATTATGGATGAAATTATAATTGTCGTTGACCCGCACGTGTTTCGATTGTCGGCCGTGAAGAAGGCCGCTTATCGGTTTGGGGACCGTTGTTTCGTGCACATCGAGGTCGTCTCCGAAGAGAGTATTCAGGTTCGATTGACGGCGAAGTCCGAGAAAGTGCCGCTCCACACGCTGGAGGGGGAATTCCGAAACGAGCTCCTGGATCAAGACCTCCGAGAATCGATCGCCGACGAGACCGAACGCGTCCGCAACCTGCTCCTGGCGCAGGCGTTCTCGGCCTTGTCGTTAACTGATGCGGTTGCTGAAACGGCCGACTATCGCGACGATCCGCTGGGAATTACCCGGTCGCAGACCACGAAACAGTGATCGAAACGAACGGCTTCCAAGACAGGGATCGGGCCTTTCGGATGTTACAGGTGCTGCCGGTTCTGAACGACCGCTTTCAGGACAGCGAATCCTTTCGCGATCGGATCGGGCGCCGGTATGCCTTGTTGCCGATGCGGCTGATCTCCCTCGACTCGAGCCGGTACGTGCTGACGAACCTGGCTGGAGAATACATCGTTCTGCCGAAACAGGCGGTACGCCAGCTCGTCCACCACGAGTTGGACATGACGTCGCCGGCCTATAGCGAGCTCAAATCCAGGCACTTCGTGTTGGACGGCGACTCGTCCGTGGCGCTCGATTTACTGGCGGTGAAGTACCGGACGAAGCAGGCGCTGCTGGCGAACCTCACGTCGCTATTCATGTATGTGGTCACGCTGCGTTGCGATCACAGTTGTCCGTACTGCCAGGTCTCTCGACAATCCATGGACCGTCATGCCTATGACATGAAGCCCGACGTTGCCGAGAGGGCGATCGATCTGATGTTCCGGAGCCCGTCGAAGTCCATCAAAGTCGAGTTTCAAGGGGGCGAACCGCTCCTGAATTTCGCGCTCATCCAGCGGATCGTGGAGCGCGTGAAGGTCCGGAACGACTCCGAACGGCGCGACGTGCAGTTCGTGATCGCCACGAACCTAGCCCCTCTGACTGATGACATGCTGGCTTATTGTCGCGAGCATGAGATTTTAATCTCGACGAGCCTCGACGGGCCGAAGGAGCTGCACAATCAGAATCGGCCACGTCCGGGAGGGGACAGCCACGAACTGGCGGAGAAGGGGATTCGCCGAGTGCGTGAGGCCCTCGGCCCGGATCGCATCGCGGCGCTGATGACGACCACCGCCGCGAGCCTCTCCAGGCCCACAGAGATTATTGACGAGTATGTTCGGCAAGGGTTCTCGTGCATCTTCCTCCGTCCCTTGAGCCCCTATGGGTTCGCGGTGAAGACGGGTCTGGTCACGCAGTACACGATGGAGCAGTGGCTGGAGTTCTACCGGACGGCTCTCGCCCATATCATCGAGCTCAACCTGCGCGGAGTTCCATTTCGCGAGGAGTACTCGAGCCTCATCCTCCGCAAAATGCTGACTCCCTATGCGACCGGGTATGTTGACCTGCAGTCACCGGCGGGGATCGGGATCGCCGGCCTTGTCTTTAACTACGATGGCGAGATCTATGCCTCCGATGAGGCCCGGATGCTGGCGGAAACCGGGGATCGCCGGTTTCGCCTGGGTAGCGTGGCCGACGACTCTTTTGAAGATGTCATGCTTTCCGATGCCCTGGTGGATGTGCTGTCGGAGACGATGACGGAGAGCGTCCCCATGTGCGCGGACTGTGGGTTCCAGCCCTACTGTGGAAGTGACCCCGTCTACCATTATGCAACGCAGGGAGATGTGGTCGGATTCAAGCCGTCGAGCGATTTCTGCCGGAAGAACATGGCGGTCATGCGGCATCTGGTCCACCTGCTCGAAGACGATGAACGAGCGGCCTCCGTCCTCAAAAGCTGGCTGTAGCGAAGGCGATCGATGATCAAGCTGCACGCCCGACTCGAACAGCGCTTTGATGCGGAGCCCTTTATTGCGCGGGTCGCACGGGGTCGCGCTGACTGTTTGCCGGATCGCGATCGGGAAGTCCTCTTCGTCGATCCAGGGGAGGCCCTGGTCCCTGGGTATCGCGCTTGCCTGGTTGCCGGTGGACCCGACGAACACCGCCAGCCGGTGAATCCCAAGATCTGGCAGGTTCCCGAGTCCCTGCACTACCTTGCCGACGGCGATATTGTCCGGATCAGCCCACGTTCCGGCGAACTGTGGGTCATGTACCGGCGGGAGTCCGCATTCAACTCCATGCTGCTGACGGAGCAGTGCAATAGCTATTGCATCATGTGTTCGCAGCCTCCAAAAGCGGGCGATGATAGTCATCTTATCCGCGCCTATCTGGATGCCATACCGCTGATGTCCCAAGATACTTGCGAGCTCGGGATCACGGGGGGCGAACCGACGCTCTTGGGCGAGGGATTGTTGGAGGTCATCCGCTCGTGCAAGGAGCACCTGCCGAAAACGTCGCTGCACATGCTCTCGAATGGGAGGATGTTTAACTATCTGACACTCTGCCGCGAGATCGCGGCGATCGATCATCCCGACCTGATGGTGGGCATCCCACTCTATTCGGACCTCCCGCATCGCCACGATTTCGTCGTTCAGGCCGAGGGGGCGTTCGACCAAACGATCCGCGGGATCATGAACCTGGCCCGGTGTGGTATCTCGGTGGAAATCCGCATGGTCCTGCACCGCGAGACCGTCGATCGGCTGCCGCAGTTCGCCCGGTTCATCGCCCGAAACCTTCCCTTCGTGGATCACGTGGCCCTGATGGGGCTGGAAATGATGGGCTTCGTCCGGATGAACCTGGGGTCTCTCTGGATTGACCCGGTCGACTACCAGGCGCCGCTTCTCCACGCGGTCGTCCACCTGGAGCAGCATGGCCTCAACGTCTCGATCTACAACCACCCGTTGTGCGTTTTGGATCGTCGGCTCTGGCCAGTGGCGAAGAAAAGCATCTCCGACTGGAAGAACGAGTACCTGGAAGAGTGCCACGGCTGCGTCGTCCAGGACCGTTGCGGGGGCTTCTTCGCGTCGTCCTCGTTGCGGCGCTCCGATCACATCCGGCGGCTGACGTCCGAGGTACTCTCCACGGAGTGCCAGGTGGTCCCAACGCAATCCTTCACCCTTTGAGGAAAGATCCGTTCATGTGGAATTCCATTTTCTTTGCTGCCGTGTTCGGCCTGCTCGGAATCCTGATGTCCGCATTCGGATACAAGCTCTTCGATCTCATCGAGACGAAAGTCGACTTCGCCGAAGAGATCAAGAAGGGGAACATGGCCGTTGCGGTGGTGGTAGCCAGCTTCCTGGCGGGGATCTGTTACATTATTGGGAGAACGGTGGGCAGCTAAGAAATGGGATTGAGTTTAGGTTTATATTTATGTTGTTATTTGGAGAAAATTATTGTCGGGCGGAACGGCGATCGAACGTTCGTTTCGTTCTTTGCCCCCGTGCGGGGCACGGACTCACGAGCGTATCGTGCGGTGTTGCGCTGCGTGTGGGAGGAGTCCGCCCTTGAGCTGGGAAGCTCAAGGAGTGAAGGGGGACACCGCGATCTGTTACAATCGTGGAGAGAGCCTGCCGTCCGCAGTCAGTTCCGGAGGAGCGCGCGTATGGCGATCGGCACCGAATCACTCGCGTCCATGGAAGCGGAAGGGCTTACTGTCCCACCCTATGCCATCTGGCGTTTGAGCGTTGGTCAATACCACGAGATGATCCGCGCAGGGATCTTGACGGAAGACGATCCTGTGGAGCTGCTGGAAGGCTGGCTGGTCACCAAGATGCCGAAAAAGCTCGCGCATCGCTTATCGACGCAACTGACCCGGCAATCGATTGAACGGCTGTTGCCCAGCGGTTGGTACGTGGATGCCCAGGAACCGATTACGACCGACGACAGCGAGCCCGAACCGGATGTCACCGTCGTGCGCGGCAACCGCCGCGATTACGCCGACCGCCACCCTGGTCCACGCGACGTGGCCTTGCTCGTCGAGGTTGCCGACGCGAGCCTCGCGCGGGACCTGAGGTTGAAAAAAGCCCTGTACGCTCGCGCCGGGTTCCCGACCTACTGGGTTGTGAACCTGTTGGAAGGGCGACTGGAGGTCTTCACCGATCCAACCGGCCCAGCCGACGCGTCAGATTACCGGCGTTGGGAGGTCTACGGGCCCGACGACGCGGTTCCCCTCTTGGTCGACGGACGCGAGATGGGCCGCATTCCAGTGCGGGAGCTGCTTCCCTGACCGTGCTCTGTCAACTGTCCCGCGTGGCCTTCGCCTCCTCCCAGATCGGCCCGTAAACGGCCTTGTCGAACGGCGGGCAGCCGGTGGCGAACTGGCCCTGGGCGTTGTGCTTGGAGCGCATCAGGGCGGTGCAGTAGCTGAAGGTGCGACAGGTGCGCTTGGGGTCGAGCGGATCGCCGAGCAGGACGTGGCGGCCGAAGTCGGGCTGGGAGAGGGAGCCGCGGCCGACGCCGACGAACGTGACGCGGCCGTCGCGGACGTTCGCCGCGCCGGCTTGAAACAAGTACGCCTGGAGCCAGCTATAACCCGAGCCGACAACGGCCAGGTCGGGGTATGCCGCCTGGAGCTGTGCGGTGAGGCGGACGTGGCGGTCGACGCCGGTCAGCGGGTGTTCGGGGGTCTGGTAGCCGTCGACGGGGGCGTACTCGAACGGGCGCAGCAGATGGGGGCTCGCGTAGGGGTTCCCCATCGAGACATTGACGAGCGAGACGCCCCGTTCGCGCAGCAGGCCGACGAGCGCGATCGGTTCGGAGAGGTCGGGGGTGAAAGGGTCGTCCTCGCGCGTGCCCCAGCAGGATCGGACGGGGAGCTCGTGAGGGTAGGGCACTCCGACGCCGTCATCGGCGCGTCGGTAGGGGATGCCGTCGTAGACGTTCAGGCGCGTCGCGATCAGTCCGCGCGGGCACTCGGCGCGGATGCGCTCAACGACCTCGCGGATGAACCGGGTGCGGTTCTCGAACGGGCCGCCGTACTTGCCGGGCCTCGTCCGCGCAGCGAGCAACTCGTTCAGCAAGTAGCGGTGGCACTGCTTCAGGTCGATGAAGTCGAAGCCGACGCGGAACGCGAGCTTCGCGGCGTTGACGTACTTGTCCTGGAGGCGGTCGAGGGCGTCGTCGGAGATCAACGGAGTATCCGGCCCAGCGGTGGACGTGTTGACGACGGTGCGTGGGTCGAGCAGCGGGTCGTGCTGGGCCAACACCGGTCCCGCAACGCTGTAACGGCCGGAGTGCGTGAGTTGGAGCCCGATGAGGAGGTCGGAGTCGTCGCCCCAGGCGATCCGGTGGGCCATGCGGCAGCGCTCGACGAGCTGTGCAAGGTCCGCGGCGTGCGCTTCGGCGGCCAGGAGCTGTCGTGGATTGGCCCGCCCTTCGGGGATGACGGCGGCCGCCTCACCCCAGATGAGCTTCGCGCCGCCGGCGCCGAATCGCTCGTAGCGGCGGAACGTGAGCGCGTCCGGCGCACCATCGAGCGTGCCGTCGCAGCCTTCCATCGGGTGAATGGCGAGCCGGTTGCCGACGCGCCGGCCCTCCACGCTGAAGCGCATCCGCAAGGACGAAAGGTCGGCGCTGAGGCGGATGTCGAAACCCCGCGCCTTGGCGTCATTCGCTAGCGCTTCGGCCGTCTTGTATTTGAAGTCGCGCGACACGCGGCAGCTCCGAAGACCGGCTTAAACCGTGGTTGGTCTCGAATTGTGTCATGACAGGCGGATGAGTGTAAGGCGTCTGGCTCAGCCCGGCAACTCCGCCTCACGGCGGGAGGTGTCCCCCCCTTCTCCCGGGAGAGCGGGCTCCTGCCGCGCGCCGATCCGCGAGGCGGTTAAGCTGGTCCGAGTGCCGCGGGGCAGGCTGCTCCGCATCGATGAGGAGACTCGAGCATGGTCGCCGGCATTCGTTCACGATTGCCCTGGGAACAGCGCTCAGGGATGCCGGTGCGTGCTGTGGGCCTCTGGAAGTCCATCGTGACTGTACCCGCGTCGCGGCCGGTGCCTTCAACGAACGCGCGCGGGCCGCACGACGAAGGGGCACGGCGGGCGCTTTCCGCTTAGCGAACGCAGGCTGAAGAGATATTCCGACGGACGTTCGTGCCAGGCGCCGTGCTCAGGTCACGTGGATCGTAGAGTGATGATCGCCCACGGCGTTGCTCTGGTCGTGGGCGACCGCCTCCGCGGCCCACGGGGGGACGTCCACGGCTCACCGCCCCCCGTTGGAGATCGGGCCCATCGACTTGCCGTGGGTGTCCGTCGCTGGAGCGGGAAGGGCCGCGGCGACGTCCCGCGGGGGCAATGCGAGACCCTCACGGGCGGCGAAGTCGGCGAGCGCTTGGTCGGCCAGCGCCTTCTGCTCGGCCTCCTTCATCAGGACGTCCGACGTCCCCATCATGTCGCGAGCCACCCTTACCTTCCCGGCCGCTCTCGTCCGCTCTTCGTCGACCATCGACTTGAGACGGTCGAGGGTGTCGCCGGAACCGCCGATGGACGTCGTCATCCCCGCGGCCATGGCGGTCAGTTCGCCCATCGCCTTCTGGGTCTTCATGTCCTGAATGCTGTGTTTGAGCGACTCGATCTTGACCTTGGCCGCTTGCACGGCCGAGTCGCGGGACTTGACCAGGTTCTGGTATGTCTCCTCGGCCTGCTGCAACTGCACCCGGTTCTCGGCCAGCTCCCGGCTGGCCGTCTGCAACCGAAGGGCATACTGGGCCGCGACGTCGCGGTTGCCGGCTCGGAGGTTGGCGGCCACCTTGGCCTTCAGTTCCTGCTCTTCGGTTTCAAACTTGCGGGCCTGGGCCATCAGCCGCTCGCACAGTGCGGCATGCGACGCAAGCCCTTGGTTGAACTGGCCGATCTGCTTCCGCAAGTTTTCTTTCTCGACCTCCAGGAGTGCCTCGGGTGTGCGGCGCTCCACTGAGGAGACGAATAGCCCCAAGAAGCCCCGGATCAGGTTGACGATGCGTCGGAACATGTGTGGTCCTTTGGTCGGTGTTCGTTCGGTTCAGCCCTTATCGGGCGTATTCCTTGAGCCTCAGCCTCATGCCGGCGGACGCGAGCAGGGCGACCCCAAGCGCCACGACGGGGGTCGCCACGCCAAAGGGGGTGAGCCTGGCGAAACTGCGGTCGACGGCCCGGCGGAACTCGCGGTGGTTGATCTCCAAGGTTCGGCCGAGCGCTGCGTCGAACGTTCGAAACGCGCGCACCGCACCGCCGGGCTTGTCAGACAGGGCCAGGCTGACGGCATCGGCCGGCTTTCCCGTCCCAGCCCGCTCGGCAGCCCGCGAATCGGTGGCCACGAATTGGGCGAACCCGCGCAGGGTATCGACAGCCGCCTCCCGTTCTCCGACGAACGTGATGTTGCGCAACTCGGCCGCCAGGTAACCGTGCACGCTCTGCGGCAGGTTAGTCCGGGCGAACTCGCCTCAGGCCCGGGGGACGGCCTCGTCGTCGCCGCCCCGGCCTGCGCCCGACGGTAGCTGCTGGGCGGCAACGGAAGACGTCAGGCCATCGACCGTGTCCCCGGGAGCCGGGGTGATGATGCGGTCCCGCCGTTCGCGGATGCGACGGGTGTAGACATCGGCCCGGGCGGGGTCGAGCAGGGCGATCCGCTCGGCCGCGAGCATCTCGTACCCATCGGCCCGGGCTTGCTCCAGCACGTGGATGCTCTCGAAGCAGTCGGCCTTCGCCCGTCGCAGCAGTCCGCTCGCGGTGGTGTACGCCGAGCCCAGGGTAACGAGCCCGGCCAGCATGGTCACGGTCGCGGCGGCCAGCGCGGGGTTGACCAGCCGCCTGGTGCGACGGGCCAGGAACACCTGTGTCCCGACCAGTGCCCCGAGCGCCGCCAATCCGCTGAGCAGGAGCCAGGCCAATCCCCACGAGCTCGCTTCGCGGGCCCGGTTGTACCCGGCGTCGAGCGCCTCCCGGTTCGCGCGGTCGAGGGCGTCCGCAGCGGGCAAGAGCGTGTCGGTGAGCAGCAAGTCAGCCCGCCGCAACGGGTCGACGAACCCCGCATCGCCGCGGGCGTGCAACAACCGGGCCTGGGCGATCGCGGCGTCGTACGGCCCAAGTTCTTCCAGCATGGTGCGGATCGGGATCCGTTCGGCGTCCCCGTACGTGATGTTCCCCGCCGCCGTCATCAGCCCTTCGGTCACGGCCCGCCGCCGCTCGTCGAGCTCGCGTACAGCAGCGCCTTGCTGGCCCTCGGGCATAAGGAACTCGCGGCCGGCGGCCGCGTACATCCCGGCCAGCTCGGCCTTCACGCGCTGCGCCGCGATGACGCTCGGCGCTGCGTCCTTGCCGACGGTCTGCACACCCTCCAGGTGGTGATTCAATCCAGCGCGGCCCGCAAGAAAGAACACGAACACCGTCACCCAGATGCCGACGAGCGCGACCCACAGCCGGCCCGGAGTCGACTGCGCGGCCCATCGTGCGAATTGAAACAGCGGCGGAGCGGCGGCAGCGGCCGGGGCGGTCCGAGGCGGCCTCGATGGGAATGTGGTCATCAGTGTGTTCATCGTCGCAATCCTCGCAATGTGATGCGGGTCCACGCCCCGACGCCAACGGTGTCGCCGTCAGCCACAGGGGTCTCGACCCCGGCGACCAGTTCCTTGCCGTTGAGCTGGGTGCCGTTGGCCGAGCCGAGGTCGCGGATCGTGAGTGTCCCGTCAAGCCGTCGCGTGAAGCGCGCCTGCCGCCGCGAGACGCCGGCGTCGCCCCGGATCGGGATCTGCACCCGCACGTCCGTCCCGCCACGGCCCAGGAGCGACTCCTCGTCGAACAGAGTGAACGTCTGCGCCGGCTGGCCCAGCGGGGCATCCGGGTTCGGCGTGCCGTAGAGCGCTGCGTCGACCTCGACGGTCAAGTCCCAACGGACGTCCGCGACCGGCGGTGTGCTTACCAGGGGCGAAGGTATGGTGGCAGCGGCTTGGACGGGCGCTACCGCAGGCGGGGCCATTGGCGCGGGGGGGACGCCGCTGCCGCCCGTGCGGAAGTTGTAGCCACAGACCTCGCAGAACACCTGTCCGGGGGCCTCCGTGGCTGTGCCGCAGTGGGGACACGCGGACGATGAGCCGGCCGGCGCGGCCGGACTGGGTGCGGCACCGGCGATCTCGGAACCACAGACCGAGCAGAAGTCCGGCGTCTCGGACCGGTGGCTGTGCGGGCAGTTGTAGACGGTGGCGCTCATGACCCTTTCACCACCCTTGCCGTTTTCGTGGACCGCGTGTCGAGGGCGAACTCATCCTCTTTGCGGACACCCTTGAGGAGCTTGACCGTGCCGAGTCTCTCATCCTGGATTTCGACGACCTTGCGCAGCAGCTTCATCGTCTCGGGGTTTGATTGCGCGGCGATCTGTACCGCCCGTCCGAGGAGGGCTGTGGCCTCCGCCTCATTCCCCGCCTGGCGCGCCTTCAGGCCCTGCTGGATCGCGTCGGCCAGTTCCACCTGTCCGGTGTAATGGGCGACGGACGGGTGGATGACCGCCGACTGCGCCTCGTCGTCGGTCCAGACGGCCAGGATCATCCCCTCCGAGAGTTTCGTCTCGACCCCATGCTCGCGTACGATCAGGCTGGCACGCCCCGCGAGCATCTTCTGACCAACCTGTCCGGCCTTGACCTTGATCGCCATGTGGTAGTCTCGCTTTTCCTCTCCCCACGCTCCGGTCGGATACTCGCGGACCTGCGCATTGGCCGGGTCGGTCCGGCCGCGTGCGGTGAGATCGACCTTCTCGGGGTAGACCTGCGTCAGGAACTCGAGCGCGGAGCCGACCGGCGTCCACAGCCGGAGCGATACGTCGGCGACCGACTTCCCGAGGGCGGCCTCGATGACGCGCCGGAAGTCGGCCTCCATGGCGGCGGGCTCCGGTATAACATCCAAGGTGCCGAGCAGCTTGCCGGAGATCGCCCGCAGTTGGTCGGGCGTCCAGTCGGTGCCGACGCCTCGGGCGTCGCACTGGAAGCGATCCTCGCAGGCATTTAGAACGGCGGTCAGTTTGGCGTCCGGCTCTCCTTCGTTCTTGCCGTCGGTCAGCAGCAGCGCGTGGTGAATGCCCGTGGGGGCCTGCTCGAACTGCCGCCGTGCCAGTTCGAGCCAGGTGGACATGGCAGTTCCGCCGCCGCTGTTCAACGTCCGCACCGCGGCATGGGCCCTGCGCTTGTTCTCGGCGGTGGCCTGG
Organism: Isosphaeraceae bacterium; assembly: GCA_031291845.1. Classification (GTDB taxonomy): domain Bacteria; phylum Planctomycetota; class Planctomycetia; order Isosphaerales; family Isosphaeraceae; genus DAIDJG01. The sequence goes on from JARLIH010000222.1 coordinate 13,820, forward strand.
GCGAGCGGTACGGCGAGCCTGCCTTCGTTGGTGCCGGCGATCACGCAGAACCAGGCGTCTTCGCGGAGCAGGTCGACAGCCTTCGCGACGGCGTCCCGGGCGGCCCGGATCTTCGCGCCCTCCATCGACCCGGAGCAGTCGATCAGCAGCGCCTCGACCAGCGGCCGCCCGTTGGGTGCCGCTCCGGCCGGTCCCGAGGAGGAGACGCTCATCACCGCGTGGACGAGGTCCGCCCCCTGGGCGAGGTACTGATTCTGTGCAACCTGAACCTGGAACGTCGTCATCGCTTCCTCCCACTCATTCAGACCGTCCCCAACCCGGGCGATTCGAGGGCGAGCACGGCGGCGGTGATGTTGTCATGCCCGCGGCGGTTGCAGGCGTACGCGACCAACCGGCGGGCGACGGAGAGGGCGTCGAGCCGATCCTGGTCCCCGACCAGTTCGGCCAACTGGGCGGGCTCCGGCGTCAGGTTCCACAGCCCGTCCGTGCAGAGGACCAGCCAGCCCGGCCCGGCCGGCAGTTCGACGTCGAGCAACGAAGGGTCGTCGCCACTCGCCGCCGGGCCGGTGCTTGGCCCGCCGACGCTTCGGGTGATCGCGTGCGCATTGGGCGAACCCTCCGCCTCCTCTCGGGTCAACTTCCCGGTCGCAACCACCTCGTTGACCCACGAGTGGTCTTGGGTCAACTGCCGGACCTTAGCGCGGCCGACGTGGTATGCCCGGCTGTCGCCGAGCCAGCCGACCGTCAGGCGTCGGCCCCGGCGGAGGGCCGCGACCAGCGTCGTTTCCGGCGGTCCCTCCGTCCCGGCCGCGGCCGAGGACGGCAGCGCGCGAACGGCCGCGTGGGCGGCGATGACCGCGTCCTCCATCAGCGCACGCGGGTCGGCCGCGCTGTCGCCGAGTCCGGCTGACAGCACCTTGCACGCGGCGACCGCGGCGGCTTCCGAGGCGTCATCGGGTGCCTGCGTGCTCGAGATCCCATCGCAGACGACGAGCACGTCGCCATCCGGGTGCTCGGCCAGAGCAAGAAAGTCCTCATTCCGGTGGTGACGCTTGCCGCGGTCAGTGACGCCGGCCAGTCGCGCCGAGAGGCAGAGCTCCAGGTGGTCCCGGGCCGGCGCGACGCGCTGATGGCCGCAGTGGGCGCAGAACCCGTCGCCGTCGACCTCGGCTGCGCCGGCACCGCAGCCGGAGCAGAGGTTGGGGTCGACCGACGGCGCGCGCAGGGCCGGTGCCGACAGGGATATGCCGCAGTCTTCGCAGAACCGGTTTCCGGGCGCCTGATCCCGGCGGCAGCTTGGGCACAGCATGGTTCGCCCTCACACCCAGGTCCGCGGGCGCACCGCGTTGGCACTATCGACGAATTCGATCTGTCGGGCGCGGTCATCCTCCAGCCGCGCCAGTTGCCGGAACGCCGTCTCGAGCCCGCGCCGGACGGCCGTCTCGTCGAGGGGCTGCCCCAGGAGACGGACGCTCGGGTCGGCGGCGAGCGCCTTCGAGTCCAGCAAGCTCAGCGCGGTCGCAAGCACTTCGGTCTGCAATCGGACGTGCTCCGCCCCCTCCGCGGCCAAACCCTCCACGACCTGGGAGGCGTGGGTGAGTTCGGCCGGCGAAGGGACGGCCGGCGAGGTCCGGATCAGCACCCGGGCCAGCTCGGCTTGCGCCTGGCCATACAGGCTCGACGCCGCCGGGACGAGTTGGTACGCCTCGACGGCCTCGGCCCGCCGGCCCGCCGAGGCGAGGCACCGTGCCAGACCGAACGCCGCAGCCGACCAGGCGGGGTCGGTCCGGGCGACCAACTCATAAAGCCGTAGAGCCGTCCCGGTGTCGCGCGCCATTTCGGCGGCCACGGCGACGGCCAGCTTGACCGCCAGCTCGCCGGGCAGTTCACCGTACAGCCAGTCGAACGCGTTCTGACCTTCCTCCGGTCGACCTTGCAGGAGGTGCGACACTCCGCGATACCACGTCACGCGCCAGTCGAACGGGTCCGTCGCCTCGACCGCGGCCAGGTGCTTCTCGGCCTCGTCAAACTCGTGCGTCGCCATCAAGGCGCGGGCGAGCCGCAAGAGCAACTCGGCGGAGCGCGGGAAGCGTGGCAAGGCCTCGCGCAGCATCGCGACTTGCCGCCGAGGCGCGGCCGCGGCGGTGGCGAGCAGGTAGTTCGCCGCCGGGTCCTCGGGATGGACCTTGAGTTCCGGCAACACCCCGCTGTCGGCCGCGGTGACTCCCACCCCCTCATCGGCGCGGAGCGCCAGCAGATCGCCGCCGAACAGGGCACTCTCGATCGGCTTCGGTGTCCCGGTGCCGGCCGCGACCTCGCGCAGGACCCCGGCCAGTTGATCGGCCATCTCGTCGGCCGACTGGAAGCGGCGGTCGGGCTCGCGCGCGGTCGCCTTCCGCAGGAGCCGATAGAGCGATTCGTGGCGGGCCAGGATCGGCTGCTCCGCGGGCGGCGGCAGTGTGAACTCGTACGTCCCCTGGAACCGGAAGTCCATCAGCAGCACCGCAAGCGTCCGGCCGACTGTGAACAGGTCGGACGCGACGGTCGGCCCGTCGCCGGCCTCGGGAGCGCTATAGCCCTTGGTGCCGTAGATGTCGCCGCCGCGGTCGTCGATCAGACGAACCGCGCCCATATCGATCAACTTGACGTCCGGCGGGTCGCCCTCGACCATGACGTTCTCGAGCTTGAAGTCGCAGTACACCATCCCTTGCCGGTGCAGGTACGAGAACGCGGCCAGCACCCGGTGCATGTAGGCGATCGCCTCGCCCGGGGGGAGCGGGCCGCGCTCTTTGCGGATCTCCTTGAGCGTGATTCCGCCCACGTACTCCATCACGATGAAGCCTTCAGGCCCCTTCTTGACGAAGTTGTAGATGCCGACAATATTCGCGTGCTTGACGGCAGCCAGGAACTGCCGTTCGGCGACCGCCGCGGCCGCGGCTGACTCGTCGGCCGTGTTGAGGAGGCCCTTCAACACCACCCAGCGGTTCAGCACCGAGTCCTTGGCCAGGTAGATCCAGCCAAGCCCGCCGTAGGCGATACACCCCCTCACCTCGTACTGCCCGGCAACCACGTCGCCGGGATGGAGCGTCGGTTCGAACGAATACCGCTGGCCGCATTGCGGGCAGTGGCCGGACGTCCGACGGCGGAGGGGCGTCGGGTTGCCCTCGGCGTCGTGGCAGCCCGGGTTCGCGCAGAACCGCTTGTATTCGGGCACCACGGGGTCGGCCATGACCGCGCGCTCGGGGTCGATCGCCGGCAGCTCCGGGACCGCGACCATTCCCAGCCCCAGGTGCTTGCGGCTGCTGGAGCGCGTGGTGCCATTACCTCGGCGCGACCGGGTCGAGCCGATCAGGTCGGACAACCTCGAACCGGGCGCCGTACGGGAAATCTGCGGAGTGGTCGCGGCGACGGTCAGCACTGCGCCAGGCGGTTCCACCCCGCACAGATTGCAGAAGCCGGCCTCGACAATTCCCGCGCACGCGGGCTGCCGACACCTCTCACCGTCCATCGCCTTTCCTCCAGCCACAGCCATGTCAGAGCAAGCGGGCTTCGTACTCGCGCACCAACTCCCGCGCCCGGGTCATGGGCGACGGCCTGCTGTACAACAATCGCCACGCCTCCGCGCCCAGGGCCGCCGTCTGCGGATCCTCGGCTCGACCGACCACGGCCGCCTTTGCCTTCAAAGCCCCGAGCAGGCCGCGGAGGTCTCTGCGCTCGCGCAACAGCGCAGCGCAGGCCTCGAAGGCCGCCTCGTCCCGCGATTGGCATTCGCCGGCGGCCTGGGTCCAGTTCGCCAGCCCGACTCCGGCCGGCTTCCAGCCTCCTCGCTGAGCGGTCGCGTCCAGTCGGTCCAGCCAGACCTCGAGAGCGTTGAATTGAGATTCGTCAGTGGGCGAGGGATATTCGCCGTCCGCCAGCACCTTCAGCGCGCGTTCGGCGACGGCCGCCAACGCCCGGCGGTGGGTCTCCTGAATGGCCTGCCAGGACCGCCGCGCCCCAGCCAGGTCCGCCAGGACCTGGCGCTGCTCCTGGACCGACTGCTCCACTCGCGCGCGTGCGACCCGGAGCAACCCCTGCGCCTCGTCCGCGACGGCGGCGGCGCCGAATGGGTCGGCGTCGATGAGGGCATGTAACTCGTCCGCTTTCCGCTGTGCCGCGGCCAGCTCAGCGGGAATGACCTCGCTCAGCGACGCCGCCAGTTCGGCGATCGCCGGGGCCTCGCTGTCGATGGCGGCTACGATCGCGACTGTGCGTTCCGAGGCCGCTTCGACGGCGACGACGGCATCCCGAGCGGTCTCAAACGACCGGGCCATCGCGTCCAACAGCCGTTGTGGGTTGACCGCCTCATCCACCTCAGCGGCGGTCAGCAGCCCGCGGTTGGCCAACGGCGTGGCCGTCGGCGGTAGCTTGATCGAAGGACCCCGGAGCACCAACTCGATCTCGGCGAGCGTGGCGCGCGACGGCATGAGCCACGAAACAGTCGCCCGCAGCGCGGTTGCCCGGTCGATCATCGCCGTGAGCAGGGCGTAATGCGTCCAAAGTTCCTGGAAGGCAGCCAGGGCCAATGCGACACGCGCCCCGGATTCCGTTGCGAGGACGACTCTCGGCCAGCCCCCCTCGCCGCGGAGTCGCTGGTAGGCCGCTGAGTCCCTCAAGGCCATCACGTTGTCGCTGATCACTTGGAGCCTGGTCTTCCAGTCGGCCAACTCCGCGTCGATCTCGTCCAGCGACATCGCCGAACCTTTCCAAACGCCAGAATGTGGAGTTAACCACCCCTCCGGGCCGGTCCCACCAGGTGTACCCGGAATGCCGGACGCCGGGCGGATGCAGAGCCCGGCTGGGCTACCCAGCCGTCGACTTCACACCCCTGTTGTAGGAGGTCTCTCCAGCACGTGCTCAATCATGATTTCCATCCTAAGCAAGCCTTGCGCCGGGCCAGCCAATTGGTCACAAGAGGTGAGAGCGCAAATTGTTAGGGCTCCACAATGGAATCCGGAGGCGACATGCAGTTCGTGCGTCTTGCACGATCTGGATCGTAAATGGCATGGCGACGCGGGCTCGACCGGCCTCATGAGCTCCGGCGGTCGCCAGCGTTCTTGCGGCAGGAAACATTCGATCGAAACGGACGGACTCATGCACTCGTCCGCTGAGCGCGTGTCCGTAGATTAAAGTGTTGGGCGAGCGAGGTATCGAAGCATGATAGGCATTTTCAAGATAAAGACCATTGCCTCGCTCGATACGGTATTCCGCTCATAGTTCTTGCTGTGACGCCCACAGTGCCCCAGCCAACCGAAGTTCCGTTCCACGAACCAACGTGGGCAGCACCACAAACTGTTCGATCTTCGCCGGCCTCAGCGGGCACCCGAAATGAAAAAGGTGGCCTCTCGTCGGTGCGCGCTCTGCATCTGATTCACGTGATCCCAATTCGGCCGCCGATCGATCAGTGTGCGCCGATGGCCTCGATCTGGACGTTGACGGCGAAGCTCCGCCCTTCGTCGCCGCCGATCACGTTCAGGACCTTGGCTTCGAGCCGATTGCCGCCGTCGACGAAGGGGGCAAGGTCTTCTGTCAGGTCGCTGGCGATATAGCCGATCCGTCCTTTGCTCTTGAAGAGTAAGCGCGGGATCACGACCCAGAGGCCGATGGCGTTCTCGTCGTATTCGTGGTCCGGCTCCCGCATGACCTCCAGGCTTTGCCCGTCGTGACAGTGGCGGCGGATGATGTCCTGGCGCGAGCGGCCGTCCTCGTTCTGCGCCGTGACCGCGCGGACCTTCGTGCGGATGATGCGCGGCCTGCGCTCCGTGGCGCGGGAGAGGTCTTCGAGCTTCGCGGAACGGATGCCCAGCGATTTCCGGAGGGAGGCGAGGCCGTTGGCTTCGGCGTGGGTGACCACGCCGTCAGCGCGGGCCGCGTCGAGCGCAGCGCGGTAGGTTGTCTCCTTGGCTTCCTTCTCCAGCACCGCCCGCCGCGTCCGTTTGATCTCGAGGCCGCGGGCGAGTCGCGCCATGTGGTGTTTCTCGGCGTCGGTCGCCACGCCGTCGGCGTAGGCTTTCATGCAGGTCGCGCGGTAAACCGCCTCGGCGATTTTCTCCCCCTGATCGCGCGGGATCCGGCGGGCCTCGAGATACTCGCCGAAGTCGAAGTCGGAGAAGGGAAGCGTTTCGAGCGAGATGAACAGCTCGCGAGCCAACGCGTCGGTCATGGGATAAGCTCCCGCAGAGTCGGCGTTGAAATTCCCCTGCTCCGAGTGAAGCGGCGTGCCATCGTTGGCACGGTCGAATCCGTCAGCCGCCCGTGTTCCAAGGGAATGATCAACCACCCCGCGCCGGTCCTTGACCTCCGGCTGCAGGGCTGGGGGGACCCGGACTCCGTTCGCCACCCCGTTCGGTCTCTCAGCGTGGTCAAGGCACGCTTCGTATGGAGACGTATGCTAGCCAAGTTCACCGGGAGCCGGCAAGGACGAACGGGAAGTTTCTGCGCCTGGTGACAGCCTCCGTTAATCCGGGTGGTTTGATCCGGTGGCGACCCGGTGCAGGATGTCCGCTCGCTGTATTCGCTATTGTTCGAGCGGGACCAACTCCTGATCGTACTGCTTTTGCGCAGCCTTGAGCGCGGCCGTGTCGAGGGTGGGGGCGGCGAAAAGGCGCTCCAGCACGCGGAAATATTCGTGTTGGTTCTGCGCGGGCGTGAACAGGATGAGCACTCGTGCTGTGTCCGGTCCCGGGTTCGTAAAGCCGTGGTGAACGCCACGTGGTACGAACGCGACCGAGCCCGCGGGACGCAGGAGCGTCTTTCCGGCGACGGTGAACTCGATCCCCACCTCGAGCACAGTGAGCGTCTCGTCCATCGTGTGGTGAACGTGATAGTCGATGGTCGCCGGTCCGAGCGACAGTTCGTAGAGCTCGAACAGCCCGCCCGACTGCGGACCTTGCACACGACTCACGATCGTGAACGGACCCGCCGTGACCCTCTCCCCTTCGGTGGGCGACAGAACGAGCGATTGCAACGCGACCATAAGGCGCTCCTGGCTCGGGGGAAACGCGAGGGCCGTCAATCTTGGATCGACGGGTCTTCCGCAACGGCAGGGGGGGCCGATGATTGTGACGCAAGCGAGCTGTCTGCACCACAGGTCTTTCCCGCCCGTCAGCCGAAGATCGAGGGTTGATTTCGCCTCCGGCGCCGCGCGGCGGTTGACGCCCGCGGGACGTCGGGACGGGCCTCGGTTGTAGCGATCGGTCGGGTTGAAAGCGCAACTCGCTCCCTCGGCGCCCAGGCCGACGTGACGCGGGCCGGTGTTTCCCCCAGGTCGCATTCTCGGGCGGATTCCTCTGGTTCAGCAACAACAAGTCGGCATCCGAGGGATGGGCGTGGCGGCGCTTTACATGGACTGGACCCTAACCGACGGCGGAGCGAGCCGGCGTCGCGTAGCGGCGTATCGCCAACAGGAACTCGCCGCGCTGACACCGCGGCCGACATCGCGCTGCGGGTTCGTACCCGCTGGCTCGACGTGCAGCCGCCCCGCCCGAGCATCCCCGTCGCGCGCGTCGCCCTCGCGCAGTCGGAGGAGAACGTGAACGTTGTGAGCGATCGCTATCGCCAGCAATTGAGCACGTATACGGAGGTGCTCCGGGTTGGGTAAAAAGTTGGCGTTGCAGCGGCTCTTGAGCCGCGTCGGCGAGCGGCCTTTTTGTTGCGCCTCGGGCGCTCTTCCCACCTTTCCGCTTATGGGAGAGGGGTTTTGGGCAACACTTCCCGACAGGACGCGTTCGACCGCCAAACCCAACTTTTTAACGGCCCAGCCTCGCCCTCCCTGACGTGCTTATCGCGAGGGGGCGCCCTCCGCGCGCCCTCGGGACCGAGGAGCCAGCTCGTTGCGGTGCACCTTTCCCCCCTTCATGACGAAGCCGACCGTCTCCAGGATGCGCACGTCTTCGAGCGGGTCGCCCGCCACGGCTATGAGGTCGGCGAACCGCCCCGGCGCCACCTGACCGATATCGTCGGCGCGCCCGAGCAAGTCGGCAGCACCCGTGGTGGCCGACCGGATCGCCTGCGCGGGGGGCAAGCCGTAGCGCACCATCAGGGCGAACTGCTTGGCGTTGTCGCCGTGCGGATAGATGCCGGCGTCGGTGCCGAATGCGATCTTCACGCCCGCCTTGACGCACTTGGCGAAATTATCGCGCTGGAGTTGGCCGATGGCGCGTTCCTTGTCGATCGACTCCTGCGGCAGTTGGATCTCCCGCGCCCGGCCGAGCAGATAGTCGTCGTTGTAGATGTCCGAGACGAGCCACGTCCCGCGCTCGACCATCAGGCGGATGCCCTCGTCGTCGATCATGCTGCCGTGCTCGATCGAATCAACGCCTGCGTGCACGGCGTTCTTGATCCCGATCGCCCCGTGTGCGTGCGCGGCGACTTTCCGGCCCAGGGCGTGGGCTTCCTTCACGGCGACGGTCAGCTCCTCGAGCGAGAACTGGGGAGACCCGGGCGGATCGCCCCGCGACATTACCCCCCCCGTGGCGCAGATCTTGATCACGTCGACGCCGTATTTCACCTGCGCGCGGACCACATGGCGCACCTGGTCCATCCCGTCAGCGATCTGGAAGTCGCGCTCCTCCGGGTACATCATCATGTGGACGAGGGGCGAATACTTGTTCAAGTCGCCATGGCCGCCGGTCATGGAAATACCCGGGCCGCTGGCCACGACGCGCGGGCCGACGAGGAAGCCTTCCTCGATGGACTCACGTAGGTCGACCGCGAGGAACGGTTTTGAGCCCAGGTCACGCACCGTGGTAAACCCGGCGTCGAGCGTCTTGCGCGCGTGCACGACCGCCGCGAAGCCGGCGGTGAACGGCGTGCGTTTGAACTTGTTGATCTCGCTGAAATTGTCAGCGCGGGTGGCGAGATGGGTGTGGCAGTCGATCAGGCCGGGGAGCACCGTGGCGCCCGAGAGGTCGATGACCTCGGCCCCATCGGGAATCGCGACCGAGCCCGCCGGGCCAACCGCCTTGATCCTCGGGCCCTCGATCAGGATGACCTGCTCGGTCCTGGCCGCCTCGCCCGTACCATCGAGGAGCCGGCCGGCCCGCACCGCGATCACGGGCGCGGCGGCCGGCGCGCTGGGCACTGCGGCGAGCAAGGCCGCCGTCGCCGCGTAAACGATGAGAAAGCGCTTCAAGGGCTCGGGTCCTTCCCACGAAGAGTCCGCCCCGGCCTACCACGGCCGGGACTCCGCGTACTGTAGCGGCCCCCGCGCGGAAAAGCGACGCCCTGGCTCGACAACACGTGCCCCACTCAGCATGAAACGCAATGCTCTCCCGCGGGGAGAGGTGATCAGAAAGCTCTCTTACGGTTTCCCTTCGTTGGTGCCGGCATGCGTGCATGACTCGCCATCCTCTCCCCCCGGGAGAAGGTGGCCGCGGAGCGACCGGGTGTGAGCGCACCGGGATATGAGTGCCTCCTCAGCGCCCTCACCCGACCGCTGCGCGGTCGACCTCTCCCGAGGGGAGAGGTGATGGGAAAACTCTCCTGCTGGCCCAGGCGAACGTGTCTTTCCGTCAGCGACGCTCCCCAGGGCTTCAGAACGCGTTGGAGTCGATCGCCTCGCCGCCGGCGCGGGTGCCGAGCGACCACCAGGTGTAAAGCTGGATCTGGTCCTTGATGTAGCGCACGGAACCGTCCGCCATGCACATATTCACGCCGCCGGGCGCGTGCATGCTCGTGGGCGGGCTCGTGCCGTAGATGTCCAGACCGACGTTGTCGATCGCCACGTTGGAGCACTGCCGTGAGTTGGGTCCGCCGACGTGGTTATACATCTGGTAGTTGGCGTAATAGGGGAAGCTCATCTGCCAGCTCGTCCCGCGCAGGCCGCCGCCGTTTGGTCCAACGGCCATTGCTCCGGTCGGCACCAGACCGACCGGGGGCGGGTTCTGGCATGCGAGGAGGAAAGCCCGGATGCCGACGGCATTCGCGACGAGGGTCGATGGGTTGGTCGAAAAGTTCGTGGCGAAGAACCCGCGCATCTCGGCCTGCTTACCGCCGCCGGCGTAGACCGGGAGCGGGTTGCCGGTGACGGCCTCGCTCCAGAGGCCGGTGTTGCTTGTGCCATCGCTGATCGCGCTCAGGCCGAAAGTGCCTGCATTCTGCGTGAAGGGTAAGTTCCACGACGTGAAAGTCCCGAAACCCGTTGGTGTGCCGGGGGGGTTCAGGGGGACGAAGGGCCCGCTGTAGCCACCCAGGAGGAAGGGGCCGCCAAGGTTGGCGACGTAGTTGGTGATCGGCTGCTTGAGCGTCCGTGCGTCTGAGGGGCAGACGAGCACCGCGAGCTGCATGTTGAAGACCGTCGTGTTGGCCCACCACGCGATCGGCCCGGCCGTGCTCGGCGGGTACGAGCCGTAAACGCCCATCGACACGTTGTAGGCGTTGTAGATCGTGCCCTGCTCGATGAACGGGAGGATGCTGACGAACGGACTGACGCCGAATCCCCAGCACTGAGGGAGTCCCGACACGGGGTCGACGGCGGGGCAGGGGTAGATCGAGGCGGAGGGGAAGCACTGGTAGGACGCTTCGTAGTTGTGGGCGGCCAACCCCAGTTGCTTCAGGTTGTTGGCGCACTGGGAGCGGCGCGCTGCCTCACGTGCCATCTGGACGGCAGGTAACAGCAGGGCGACCAGCACGGCGATGATCGCGATCACCACCAACAGCTCGATCAGTGTGAACCCTCGGGAACGAACCTGGCGCATACCGAACTCCTTCCCTTGCGTGTGGATGATAAAGGAACACGTTGACAAGGCCGAAGGAACGGGATGGCCAAGGCGGCGCCGCGCGGGGGAGAAAGGAAGTTGAGCGCCGGCCCTGGTCGAAAGTCAAACGAATGGGGATGAACGCAACTCAAATGGCGGTGCAGGGTGCCCCGGGACTACCGGGGCGCGGGTCATTTTTTCTCCGCAGCTTTCTCCGGTGCCGCCTTGGTCGTCTTGCCGGCGGGCCCAAACGCGGGGGCCTTCGGATCGGACTTGCCGCCCCCCGCGGCCACGCCCGGTCCCGCGTTCGGCTCAACGGCCGGGGCGGTCTCGATGGATTCCCCGCAGCCGGCGTGGAGTGGAACGCTCACGGCCAACAGCCCCAGCACTCTGCGAACCCGCGAGATCAAGATCATGGCTCCTCCCGAGCAACCGACAAAACCGTCGTGGCCCCCACAAGGCCGGGCACGCAGCGCAACAACGCGCTGGGGACGGACCAACATTGGACACAGGTTGTTGCAGCGACGACCAATCAGGAGTTTGACCTCTGTCCGACGTCTGGTTCACTTTAAGGGTCGGTAGAGGCTAGTTCAAAGAAATTTCAAGAAGCCACCACTGTTTTTCGGTCGATGATGCGACCATGCAAGCTCCTTTACGCCTCCGCCCCCGCTCTCCCGTCGCTCTTTGGCTCGTGATTTGCAACCGGGTCTCTTCGATCCGTGATTCGACTGAGAGGGGGACCAAGCCACCTCTGGGCATGCCGCGAAGACCACAAGGGAAGAATGCGATGGCAGTCAATCCGACGAGCCTCTACGGGGTAAACCAGGTCGATACCAACGCGCTGGCCCCCGTCCCGAGCGCTGATGAGTCCGACGCCATGTACCCGCCGGCTGGAATGAACCCGCCGGAGCCCCGGCCCGCCGACGTGAAACGTTTGGAGGAAGGGGAGATCACGCACCCAGCCGGGGGCTCGGGCATCGAAGGAGAGCAGACGGTCTGGGAGGCCCGCTACTCGATGCGGAACTTCATTGGCCGTTTGATCGTGCGGACGTTGCTGACGCTCGTCTGGGCCGGAATCGGCGTTTACACGTGGGGCATGGGCCACTCGGAAATGGTGGTGCCGACAGTCGCCCTCGGCATCGGGCTGGGCCTGCTCTGGCTGACGCTGATCTACCGGATCGTTCAGGCTCGTCAGGGCCACTACTACCGGTTGACGACCCGCCGGCTGTTCGTCTCGACGGGTCTGCTGAACCGTCGTCGCGACCAATTGGAGCTGCTGCGCGTGGAAGATGTGTACACACACCAGGGGCTCTTCGAGCGCTGGCTGAGCCTGGGGACGGTCGTGGTCGTGTCGTCCGAGGAGTCGCTGCCGACGGTGGCCATGCCGGGGGTGGACGATCCCAAGCACGTCATGGATCTGGTCTGGCACCATGCCCGGGCGGAACGCGACCAGCGGAGCGTCAAAGTCCAGGAAATCTAAGCGATCCGGGCCGGTGAAGCTCTGCGAAGTGGGTGCCGCCGAACGGCTCCAGCGCGTCGAGCCAGAGCTCGGCCTGGCGCGCGAGCCTGGCGACGGTCTCGGGGTCGTTGCCCTGGGCGATCACGCCGATCCGGCCGTCGTCGTCGATCAAGACGTGGAGCGGCAGCCGGTCTGGGACGGCCCCGTAGGCGCGGAGCGTCTCGGCCGTCCCCAGGTAGACGGGCACACCCCCTTTCGCCGCCCCGGCCGCCGTTCGCACCGCCTCCGGGTGGTCGCTTTGTAATGCGACGGCGACCAACGAGAAGCGGCCCCGCGCATGCAGGCGCTTCTCGGCCTTGCCCA
>JARLIH010000223.1 GCA_031291845.1 Isosphaeraceae bacterium
ATTTCGGGCGCCCCTTGTAATTTTGAATTTTAAGTGTTTACAAAACCCGGAAAAACCCCCGCGCCCAAACCCGGGCCCCCCGCCCCCGCCCCAAAACCCGCGCGGGCCCCCGGGTCTTGGTCACTTTTTGCGGGTCAATCGCACGCCTCACAGCAGTCCGCGTCCTTCACAGCGCCGGTCGCGCCGACCTGGGTTTTTGCTGCGTCATCACGTGTCTCGCGAGGCAGGTTAGGGACCAGTTTCGGGTCGTAGGTCGAACCGGCGGACACCTGGACCATCGTGATGCGCACCTTGGTTGGGAAGAACTTTTCCGAGTCCTTCCGCTTGTGTGCATGCCCGCCGCCGCCGCTGTCATCCTTGATGACGAGGTCCATGCGCTTGATGCCTTCCGACCAGACGATGGCGTCGTTCTGCCAGAACGACTTCATGGACACATCTTTCTCGTATACGCCTTTCTCTCTGTAGACGTTCGTGCCCGTGCAACCATAGCCGTTGCCTTGCCCTTTGTTCGGGATGTAGCAAAGGGACCACGTCGTGGGCGCTCCGCCCGGGGGTTTCTCGAGGACTTCCGCGCGGATGTGGACCGTCCCGTTTCGGTAGTCGACCGGGGCCGTCCAGTCGCGCGGGCGCTTCGGGTTGAGCATGTCCTCCTTGACGTAATAGTGGGACTTGCTCGGCTTCGAATGGTCGGCGTCCGCCTTGGTGAAGGTGAACGTCACGTCGAACAGGACAAACTGCTCCGCGCGGACCGCCGCTGGCGCAGACAATCCCGCCAGCAGCACGGCGGCGGCTCCAAACACGCGATCAAGCGACCTGGTTCTCATCATTCCTCGACTCCACTCTGCCGGTCCGGGAAGCGGGTTGCACGCACGCTCTTGCCGTCCGAGACGGTAAGAATGGCTGGTGCTCGGGTCAATGGGGCACCCCGGGGCGTGCCGCGCCGAGGTGTTGCGTCGCGCAGGAGGACCGGAGCCTGTCGCTTGCCCGTTGCCTGGGAGAACCGTAAACTCGCCGAGGCTCGTCCGACGAGGAACAGCCCTTTGGCCGAACGTTGAGTCGGGCCGTGAACGATCAACGAGGCAAGCCAGATGAGCGAATTCAACCCTTACGCCGCTCCCCAGACTGAACTTTCCACACGGCCGCGCGAGCTCGACGAGGGAGGTGCCTGGTGCGACGGCAACCTCTTGGTGCTAACCAAGAACTTCGATCTGCCGGACCGTTGCCTGAAGTGCAACCAGCCGACGGACGGTTGGAGGCTGAAGCGGAACCTGTCATGGCACCCACCTGTCTGGTACGCGCTGCTGTTGATCAACGTATTGCTCTATATCATGGTCGCGATGGTCGTCCGCAAGACCGGTAGGATTGCCGTTCCCCTCTGCCCGGCGCACCGGCGCCGGCGCCGCTGGGCGATCGTCGTCGGCTGGCTGACGGCGCTGTGCGGGCTTGGCCTCATTGTCGCCGCTGCTGGCATGACCGAGCACCAGGAGTTTCCCCTGATCGGCGGCACCGTGCTCCTCTTGTTCGGCATCATCTACGGCGTCCTGAGGTCTCAGGTCGCCGTTCCCAAGAAGATCGACAAACGGCTCATCTGGCTGAGGAAAGTCGACCCCGCATTCCTTGCTGAATTCCCGCCTTTGCCCTTCGCGTGACGGGACCGAAATCCTGTACGAGTCCCGGTTTCAGCCGATCGGCTTGCCGGCTAAAGCCGGGACTCCCATACGAGGAGAGCGCGGGCAGACCGGAGGGGCCACGGCCGACTCTTCTTCCACAGGAGATGAGCCGGTCGGTCCACGAAGGCCCAGCGGTCGAAGACCCATTCCCAGAGCCCCGTACGGGTCAGCTTGTACTGATTTTCAGCGGCCCACCTTCGGAGGATCGGCAGCGCGTTTCGGCGACGTAGGCAGCTCCAAGTCACACCCAAAACGATCCCGGCGGCGACGACCGCCATGATCCCGGCTTGGCTGCTGTGAACGATCATCGGTGTGCTTCCAGAACGCGGGTTCGTTACTGGCCGTATGCCGAGTCGTTGTCTATTTTGGGGACGGAAAACAGAAGCGGCAACGATGATCCACCGCGTAAACTACACGCCTGGTCCCTTTCTCCTCCTTCCCGGCAAGTGGAGCAATGACGATGAGTAGCCTCAGACGGACCTGCGTGCTGGCGATCGTAGTGACCTTAGTCTCAGCTCCCACAGCGAACGCCGCCGATAGCACCGACTTCCGCGCTGGTGCCGCCCAGGAGGACATCACACCCCCCGCCGGGATCCCGATGTGGGGCTACGGCGCCCGGCACGACGCCTTGTCGGAAGGGGCGCTCGACCCGCTCATGGCCAAGGCGATCGTCGTCGCGGCTGGGGACGACAAGGTCGCGCTCGTCGGCATCGACCTCGGCCGGGGACCGACGGAAGAGATGATGAAGGTCATCCGGCAGCAAGTCGCCGAGCAGGCCGGCATCCGGCACGTTTTGATCAGCGGCAGCCACACGCACCACGGGCCCGTCATCGAGCTGACCGATGAGCCGGGACTCGGCAAGGGGAAGTTCGACGTCGCCGTGGCCTATGCGAAGAAGCTGCCCCAACTGCTCGTGCGGGCTATCCTCGCGGCCGACAAGGATCTGAGGCCGGCCAAGATCGGCATGGCGACCGAGGCGGTCCGCCTGAACCGGAACCGACAAACCAAGCGCGAGCCGAAGGCCACCGACCCGATGCTGGCCGTCCTCCGGTTCGACGACGAGGCAGGGAAGCCGATCGCCGTCCTCGTTAACTTCGCCGCGCACCCGGTCATGACCGACGCCAAGGTCCTCAAGTACTCGGCCGACTACCCGGGGTTCCTCAAGAGCAAGGTCGAGGCCGAGCTCGCGACTCTGTGTGTGTTCATGCAAGGCGCGAGCGGCGACATGAGCCCGAACGCCGGTAACGGCCCCGGCGGACCGAAAGGGTTTGGCGAAACGCTCGCCGACCACGTCATCGCGCTGGCCCGGTCGGCCAAGGTCGAGAGGCCCAACGATCCCTCGGTCCGCGGCTCGGCGGACACGTTCCACTTCCAGACGCGCGTCGACCTGCTCAACCCGGTCGTGGCCCTGATCTTCGAGAAGAACTTCTTCCCCGAGATCGTCCACAGCTACGCCAAGACGTTCGGCAAGGGGCTCCGCGCGGAGCTGAACACCGTGCTGATCAACGGCGAGATCGCGCTCGTTGGCGGGTCGGGCGAGTTCTTTTGCAATCATGCCAACCGGCTCAAGGCGCGGTCATACGTCAAGCATACCCTCTTCTTCGGCTACTGCAACGGTCACGCGATGTATTTCCCCACCATCGAAGCTGCCTCGGAAGGGGGCTATGGCGCCGAGCCCGGCGTGTCGCTGGCCGAGCTCGGGGCCGGCGAACGCATGATGGATGCGGCTTTGATTAACATTTATACGCTTCAGGGGAAGTTCGCGAAGGAGAGACGATCGAGTCATTCGGACACTCCTCGCTGATCTCGACCGATTGTCCCCCCCGCCAACGCGAAGCCGGAAGTCTGGGTGCCATGCCCACGTCCAACGACTCGGAAACCCACTCCGGAACGAACGACTTCATGGACTCGGGAAGGGCGTCGTTCATTATTTGAATTGATGTATAATGATAATATTTTTACCCGCATTTTATTATCTATATCTCATTGATACGGCTTCCGCAGCAGCACCACGTCCTGATCGACGCGCTCGGTCGTCAGTCCGAAGTGCGCGCCCAGCCAGGCGAAGGTCGCGGGGCTGTAGAAGGCGACGTGGGTCGGGTCATCCTTGTAGTGCCAGCGGAGGAAACGGTCGCGACTGATGACCAGCTTGGTCATGATCCCGAGCCAACCGCCAGGGCGCAGCAGGGTCGTCAACAGCGTCCAGTCCCGGTTCGGATCGACGAAGTGCTCGACCGTCTCGGTGCAGGTCACGAAGTCGTACCGCCGGTCCAGCACGTGGCGGTGCGGCTGGTAGAACGGGTCGTAGACCGACATGTGCATCCCGGCCTCTTCGAGCATGACCGGCAGGGCAGGGCCTGGGCCGCAGCCGAAGTCGAGTCCCTCCATCCCCGGGCTCAGCCGGTCCAAGAGGGGCGCGGCCAGGCGGTTGAGGAAGCGGCGGTATCGCCAGTCCGCCGGGTCGTTCTCGTGCCGGTCGTACTCGGCCCGCTCCGCGGCCGCGTCCAGATGGCTCGCCGGATCGGCGAACACGAGGTCACAGCGCGGGCAGTGGAAGTAGGCGCGACGGCGGTCCTCGGCATACGTCTCCGCCACGTCGACGCAAAGGGGACAGCAGAGCATCCGGCAACAGTCTCGCGGGTCACCGCGGCGCGGGTCTCTCTCGTCTCACCGCGACCGCTCGGGCATCGGGTACGGCGGGCGCATGGCGCCGACCCCCTTCGAGAAGGCGCTACCACCCGGCGCGCCCGTGGCTTGCAGCACGATGTCGTTAGGCAAGGCCGTCGGAGTGATCCGGTCGACCTGCCACACGTTCGGGCTCGTCTCCACGAAGCCGAGCGACCAGTCGGTCGGCCCCGAGGCCGGCTGCCCTCGGTAGCGACCCCCGGTCATCACCCGGAAGTCGGCCGTCCCCCGGCGCGACTGGCGGCCGGCGTGGGCTTGCAACTGGCTGATCCGCACGAAGTCGAACTCACACTGCTCCAACTCGTTCTTGATATACGCCCGCGTTGCCGCCCCCATCGCCAGGTTCAAGTTCCGCAGCACGAACCGCGAGTTCTCCCGCGCCCGGTCCCCCGCCCTGAACTGCACGTCGGGTGTCAAGTGCTTCAGCAGCCCCTCCGTGTCCGACCCCGCCAACTCCCGCCCCAGGTCGTAAACCACCTGCTCGATCCGCTCGTTGTCCGTCACCCAGAGCCGCTCGATCCCGAGCGCTGCCACCGCCAAGGCCCACGCCGTGAGCGCCCAGACCAGGAACTTCCCCTGCTGCGTCACGCGAAGCGCCAGCAAGAACACCAGCCCCAAGAGCCCCAGCCCCCCGGCCAGGTACGTGGGGTCCTCCGAGAGAAACTCCATGACGATCGACTCCCGCGACCGAGGCGACGCCTGATGGGAAATGTCGGCCGGTTAGCCAACGACGTGTGTCATACCCTCATTTTACGGGGCCTTTTCGCCGAAGGAAAGAGCACCACGACTCTTCCGAACACGAAGACTTTACGGTCAGTCCGCCACGCCCCACAAGCCACAGCCGGTGAGGGAAAACCTGTCGATAACCGGTTGGCCCGGCGTGGGCCGCCGGGGCGTCGTGCACGACGGCCCGGGACGGTGCACGACGGCCCGCGAAAACCCGCCCGCCGATACCGGTGCGCGCAACACGGTTATCCACCGGTTTTCCCCTGGTGAACAAGGGGCGTTGTGCTTGACTAAGTTCTTTGGTATCATGGGCTTGTTCAAGGATCGCCGTACTTATCGACGAGGCCGGCCCGGCGCTTCGAACAAGACGACGGTAGAGATTCTTTCCTGGCCTATAAGACAGAGGCCCAGGACCGGGTCGCGGATGTCGCCGACACGCCGCGCTCCCCGCCAAGAACGCGGGCCCGTAGACTGTCACAACTTCTCGAATCGCGCGCGCCCGCGCGAGACACGCGGCGGCACAGCGGGCCCGAGGTAAGCGTCAAGACGTCCGTCCCGAAGGCCCCCGATGGGCGGCCGACCCAGTTCAAAGGCGAATGCGCATGAAGGCCCTCTGCAACCGCGAAGGATTGCTCGCCGCGTTCGGCATGGTCAGTGGGGTCGTTCCTGCGCGGAGCCCCAAGCCGATCCTCCAGAACGTCAAGCTCGTCGCCGACGCCGACGAGGGCTCGGTGCTGATGGGGACGGACCTGGAGGTCGGCATTCGGCACCGGGTGCTCGGGATGAAGGTCGAACAGCCCGGCTCGGCCATCCTCCCCACAGCGCGTTTCGGCTCGATCCTGCGGACCACCCCGGACGAGGAGCTCGCCATCGAGACCGACGGCGATCACCTGATCGTCCGCGGCTTGCACGCCGAGTTCCAGCTCCCGGGCGAGGACCCGTCGCTCTACCCCGAGGTGCCCGACTTCGCCGCCAGCGCCTACCACGTCGTTACGGCGGCCAACCTCCGTAAACTCATCAGGCGCACCATGTTCGCCACCGACGTGGAAAGCACGCGCTATGCCCTGGGGGGCGTCCTGATCGAGCTCACCGCCGAGTCGATCACGATGGTCGGCACCGACGGCCGCCGCCTAGCACGGATGGTCGCCCCGGCCGAGGCCGAGAACAACGCCCCGAACCCCGCCGGCAGCCCGGTCATCCCGGTCAAGGCCCTGAAACTGCTCGAGCGGAACCTCAACGACGACGACCCGCCCGTGCACATCGCCGTGCAGGCGGGGGCCGCCGTCCTGGTGCGCACCGACCTGGCCGTGATCTACAGCCGGCTCGTCGAGGGGCGCTTCCCGCGCTATCAGGACGTCTTCCCGAGCCACGCCGATGTCAAGGTCCCGCTCGAGGCCGGCCCCTTGCGCCTGGCCGTGGAGCAGGCCTCGATCGTCACGAGCGACGAGAGCCGGGGCGTCGACTTCCAGTTCGGCGGCGGCTTCCTGAAGCTCGCGAGCCAGGCCGCCGACGTCGGCAGCTCGCACATCGAGCTCCCGATCCACTACGAGGGGAAGCCCGTGGAGATCACCTTCGACCCCCGCTACCTGGTCGACGCCCTCAAGACGCTCGAGGACAACGCCGCCGTGACCGCCGAGCTGATCGACGCCAAGAACGCGGCCGTGTTCAAGACCGACGACCGGTACACTTACGTCGTGATGCCGCTGACACGGGACCGCTAGACAGCGTAAAGCGGACCTGTGTTGCGTAAAGGAGCGTTGGATGGCGTAAAAACGGAGCGTCGGTCTGTCAGTATGAGGATTTCTGTTCTGGTCACCATTGGCGTTGCAACCCTCGTGCTCGGCCCGGTTCCCGACGATTGTCTTGTTCGGGACTTCGCTCTATAATGAAAAGGCGTTCACATTGTGAGCGTTATCGCTTGACGAGACGAGGGCCCGATTCCTCAACGAAGGCTAGGAGGCCGCCATGTCGAGCTCGAGCCCGAACTATCGCGGACCGAAGCCGCTCTCGGACGTCCTGGGCGAGTTGTTCGCCACGCGGGGGTTCGGGCGGCTGCGGGGGATCAAGGAGCTGGAGGACGCGTGGAACGCGGCGGTCGGCGAGCCGGGGTGCCGCATGACCCGCGTCGGCGAGGTGCGCCGGGGGGTCTTGAACGTGACGGTGGCCCACTCGACGCTCCTGGAGGAGCTGGCGGCGTTCCAGAAGCCGGCGCTCTTGGCCGCGTTGCGGCAGAATGCTCCCGGAACCGTCATCCACGACATCCGGTTCCGCGTCGGGGCGGTCGATGTCCCCGGCCCGCCCCGTTCGGAATGAGGGATGGCGGTGACGGGCGATGGCGGACCCAGACGAGGGTCGTGTCAGAGGACAATTGGCCATGCAGACCGACGAAATTACCATCCGCGTGGACCCCGAGGCAGCTCGAGCCTACCGTGCGGCGACGACGGAAGAACGGCGCAAGCTCGACCTGCTGTTGAGCCTGCGTCTGCAGGATGCCCTCCGTCCGGGTGTCTCGCTTGCGGACGTGATGCGTGAGATCAGTCGCAAGGCCCAAGAACGTGGGCTGACGCCCGAGATCCTGGAATCGATCCTTCATGAGTCTTGAGGTGCGCACGGTCTTCGACACGAATGTCGTCGTCAGCGCACTGCTGTTGGAACAGTCCGCGCCGGCCAAGGCGTTCATGACGGTACTGGAGCGTGGAGTGATTCTCTTGTCCGAGGTTACTTTCGCCGAGTTGAGCGAGGTGTTGTCCCGCAAAAAATTTGATCGTTATGTAACGCAGCAGGAGCGTCAGGAGTTCCTTGCGATGCTCCTCCGCGAGGCGACCGTGGTTGAGATCGACGAGGAGGTCCGTGCCTGCCGTGACCCGAAAGACGACAAGTTCTTGGAGTTGGCCGTTAGCGGCTCAGCCTCCTGTCTGGTCACTGGTGATGAGGATTTGCTTGTCCTTCATCCCTTCCGTGATATTCCAATCATGACGCCGTCCCAGTTTCTGGAATCGTTATGAAGGGGGAATGGATCGTAGGGGTAACCGTAGAGGAGTCGTGGCGTGCAATCATCGAGCTCCGCTCCGGCGCGGTTGCTCCTGTCTCTTGGACTGACGTGAAACGGATGTCGTCTAGCGCACACGAGCCTCAAAGGACGATGTAGGGCCGGCCATTGCCGGCCCTACAAAGAATGAGAGTTGGCCCCGCACCGTAGGAACGACCGAGGTATTCCCAAGATGGATTTGAGCAGCAAGACCGACGGCCCGCCCGTCGACACTCCCGAAGCAGTGCCCGGCGCGACGGTCAACGGTAACGGCCAGGGCCACGGGAACGGGAACGCCGCCGACTACACCGAGGCCAACATCCGCGTCCTCGAAGGGATCGAGGCGATCCGGCTGCGCCCGGGCATGTACATCGGCGACACCACCCCGCGCGGGCTGCACCACCTCGTGTACGAGGTCGTCGACAACTCGATCGACGAGGCGATGGCCGGCTACTGCCGGCACATCCACGTCACGGTGCACGCCGACGGCTCGTGCTCGATCGTCGACGACGGCCGTGGTATTCCCGTCGGGCCGCACCACCAGTTCACGGACAAGAGCACGCTCGAGGTCGTCCTCACCAAGCCGCACGCCGGCGGCAAGTTCGACCACGACACGTACAAGGTCTCCGGCGGGTTGCACGGCGTCGGCGTGACCGTGGTGAACGCGCTGTCCGAGTGGCTCGAGGCCGAGATCCACCGCGACGGCCAGGTCTGGCGCCAGGAGTACGAGCAAGGGATCGCCAAGGGGCCCGTCCGCGCCACCGGTACGAGCAAGGCCGCGGGCACCAAGATCCGCTTCCTCCCCGACGCCGAGATCTTCGACACGATCACCTTCGACTACGACGTGCTGGAGAAGCGCCTCCGCGAGCTCGCGTACCTGAACAAGGGGATCGCGATCCGCCTGACCGACGAGCGGGGCGAGGAGCGCAAGGAGCAGGAGTTCTACTCGTCGGCCGGCCTCAGCGAGTTCGTCGGCTACCTGAACCGCGCCACGCAGGCCCTGCATCCGCCGGTCGTTCTCAGCGGGCGCGACGAGGAGCGCGGGGTCGAGGTCGAGGTGGCGCTGCAGTACAACGAGTCGATCAGCGAGATGGTCGTCTCGTACTGCAACAACATCAACACGGTCGAGGGGGGCACCCACCTGACCGGCTTCCGCACCGCGCTCACGCGGACCTTGAACAACTACGCCAAGGGGGCCGGGACGGCGGCGAAGAACAAGGACCTGCAGATCACGGGCGAGGACTTCAAGGAGGGCCTCACCGCGATCGTGAGCGTACGCGTCCCCGACCCGCAGTTCGAGGGGCAGACCAAGACCAAGCTCGGCAACGGCGAGGTCGAGGGGATCGTCGCCAAGGTCGTCAACGAGAAGCTCGGCGAGTTCCTCGAGCAGAACCCGAGCGCGGCGAAGAAGGTGATCGCCAAGGCCCTGCTGGCGGCCGAGGCGCGCGAGGCCGCGCGCAAGGCGCGCGAGCTGGTGCGCAACCGCAAGGGGGTCCTCTCCGGCGGCGGCCTGCCGGGCAAGCTCATGGACTGCACCACGCACGACCAGGACTCGAGCGAGCTGTTCCTCGTCGAGGGTGATTCGGCCGGCGGCACGGCCGAAGGGGGCCGCGACCGCATGTACCAGGCCATCCTGCCCCTCCGGGGCAAGATCCTGAACGTCGAGCGCGCCCGGCTCGACAAGGTGCTCGGCAACGAGGAAGTGCGCAACATCATCACGGCCGTCGGCAACGGCATCGGCGAGGAGGAAGACCCCGGCAAGCGGCGGTACGGCAAGGTCGTGATGATGAGCGACGCCGACGTCGACGGCTCGCACATCCGCACCCTCCTCATGACCTTCTTCTTCCGCCAGATGCCCCGCCTGGTGGCCGAAGGACATCTCTACGTCGCGCAGCCGCCGCTCTACATGATCGCGAACAAGAAAGACCGGCGCTACGTACAGAGCGATGGCGAGATGCAGGAGATCCTGATCCAGAACGGCCTCGCCTCCGCCCGCCTCCAGCCCGAGGGGGTCGCCGGCGAAGAGCAGTGGATCCTGGGCGATCGCCTGCGCCACCTGCTCGACATCGTGACCCACCTGGACCAGGGGCTCCGCGCCTTCGGCCGGCGCAACCTGCCGGTGCGCGACTTCCTGAAGAAGGCTCATCCCGAGACCGGCCTGTTGCCGCTGTACTATGTTAAGGATGAGGCGGGCGAGCACTGGCTCTACAACGCCGAGGAGCGCGACGCCTACCTCGCCGCGCACGCCCCCGCGGCCGAGGCCGACATCACCGAAGACGCCAGCCCCGACGGCTTGCCCGAGCGCGTGACCGAGCTGCACGAGGTGCGCGCCTTGAACAAGTACCTCGCCCGCTTGATCCAGGAGTTCGCGATGCGGGCCGAGACCCTGCTGGCGCACGAGGTCACCGGCGATGAGCCCCCGCCCCGCTTCATACTCCACCGCGAAGGCGACGAACACCCGCTGCTCGACCTCCGCACCCTCGTGCCGACCGTGCGCCACATCGGCGAGAAGGGGATGAAGATCACCCGCTTCAAAGGGCTGGGCGAGATGGACGCCGAGCAGCTCTGGGAGACCACGATGGACCCCACCCGGCGCACCTTGATGCAGGTCCGCCTGGACGACGCCGCTGCGGCCAACGACCTGTTCACCACCTTGATGGGCGACGACGTCGAGCCGCGCCGGGACTTCATCGAGAAGCACGCGCTGGAGGTCAAGAATCTCGATGTTTGATGTGAGCTTATTTTGACTGGATAGCGGTGGGGGCAAGGTGTTCCGTGGTCCCCTCGCGCGTGTTCGGGGAGAAGAGGAAGCCCCCCGTGTTTCTCATCACACCCTGCCGCACTGGTTGGGTGCTCCCAGGACTCAACGAGACTTCACAATCCGGCTGACATCCCCGTTGGCGGAAGGGAATGAACTTGTTAGGCTAGTCGGCATCGAAGAGCCGGCAACCGCCTTCCACCCGGCGGCCCCGGGCGCGTGGATGGACGCCCCGGGGGGAAACGGTGACGCACACCCCAGTCGTTGTTGACGCCCCACAAGCCCGGAGCTGCTCGACGCTCGAACCCGAGTCCTGCGGTTTTCTCCCCGTCCCGGAGCGGCGGGAGAAGACGGTGAGCCCGGCGAGTCGCGATGCGACCAAGACGCATCTGTTCATGGTGAGCGACGTGCTGCGGAGGGATCGACGCGACATCGTCCGGAAGAGCCTTTGAGCCGCAAGAGCCAACGCGAAAGTTCCAGAACACAAAGGGGCGGCCAGGCGGGCCGGCTGGGAGCCGCCGGCCCCTATCGCCGCAGAGGTTGAAGTGTCCGTGAGCGTGTTTGCCTGCCGTCGGAACGGGTCCGGCGGAAGTCTGGGAAGGTGAGGTTGTCGGGGTCTTAAAGTCGACCCGCCGGTCGCGCGGACGGGTCGTTCGGAGCGAGCGGTTTTGCGAGTGCTTGGCTCGACGTGCGGGCGCAGCGGGAGGAACCCCCCGGCGTCATCCGGCCCGTGCCGATCGTGCTTTTCCGCGACGCAGATAACGATTGCCCCGGGCTGTTGGCACCGGCGCTGCTACGTTTTCCTTGGGAGGGGG
The DNA here is from genome assembly GCA_031291845.1 of Isosphaeraceae bacterium. Classification (GTDB taxonomy): domain Bacteria; phylum Planctomycetota; class Planctomycetia; order Isosphaerales; family Isosphaeraceae; genus DAIDJG01. The sequence goes on from JARLIH010000223.1 coordinate 11,683, forward strand.
CGTCGGCGAGCCAACGTCTGGTCCGGTGCGTTTCGGCCGAGGTCGGGGCCGAAGTCGGGTGCGGGACCGTTTGGTCCGTCGCGCCGCGGCCGCAGCATCCCGCATTGACGTTGGAGAGAGGTTTGGGGTTGGCCGAGGGGTAAGTCCGAGCAGGACGGTGGACCAACCCGTCGTAGACCGGGGCGTTGCGTCTCGCCCTCCGACCGCAAGCCAAGCCGGGAGATATCAGAAATTATTGAGGTTTTCTTCGAGTGCAGTGGAAACGGGATAAACGGCCGCCCTACCATGGGCGCGACGCCCGGCCGGATGGGACGACGAAGTCACCCGCGGCGGGCGAATCGGGAGTATGGGCACGTGTTGATGGTGCCAGCTCCCCGCGTCGGCATGGTCCCTCCGAGTGGAACGGGATGATGGGGATCGCCCAGAAAGTTTCTCGCGACTTCAGCGACGCGGTCCGTGCGCGCGGCCGGTCGTACTTCGCCAAGGGGCGGGTGGCCGTCACGGCCTCAGCGCCCAACGAGGTGGTAGCCCGGGTGCGCGGTACGGCCAAGTACCGTGTCCGGCTGCGCCTGCGCGGAGGGAGGCTGCACGTCTCGTGCTCTTGCCCGTATTACGGGCCGACGGGCGAGCCGTGTAAGCACCTCTGGGCGACGATCCTGATGACCGACGCGCGGGGCCTGCTCCAGGCGCCCCCCGTGCGTCCTTTGAAGCTGGTCGCCGACCCGCCGCGCAAGCCAAAGGCGCGCCAGGGGCAGGTGCCCGGCCCCGAGCCGCACGGTCCCCCCCACGGCCCGCCCCCGCCCCACGTTGTCGGTGCACCCGCCGGCGCCCCGGGACGTGCCCGGCGCGGGCGCAAGGACCGCCACGGCCGGACGGGCACCTGGGAGAAGGACGGCGGTACCAAGCCGGTCAACCGGGGGTCCAAGCGCCTCCTCGTCTACGTGCTCGACGTCCCCTCGACGATCAACCAGAACCAGTTCGTCATCGACCTGGCCCGCCGCCAGCGCCGGCCGACCGGCGAGTGGGGGCCGCTCAAACCTTGGTGGCACTCGCCGGGGAGCCCGCACGCCAAGTACGATCCCGACGACCGCGACCTGCTTGCGCTGCTCGAAGAGGCCGCCGGCGTGGCACCCGCAGTCCCCGCGCCGGTCCCGGCCCTGCCGGTGAACGGGGTCAACGGCCCTTCGGCCCAGCCGGCCGGACCGCTGCCTGCCGTGATCGGCGGCACCGAGTCGATGGGCACGCGCCGGTTCATCCTGCGCCGCAACCAGGCCGCCGTCGTCGAAAGGCTCGCGCGCTCCGGCCGCCTGCGTCTCCGCCGCACCGACGGTGAGGAAGACCCCCCCACCATGCGTTGGGACGACGGACCCGCCTGGCGGTTCGGCCTCGACGTCCGTCCCGAAGTCGGCAAGCGCTGGAGCTGGCGCGGTGCCTTGCGGCGCCCGGCCGACCGCATGGACCTGGTCGAACCCTTGGTTCTTCTGCCGGGCCTCTTGGTCCTCGGCGTCGGCCGCGCAGCACGGTTCGACGACGTGGGGGTCATGCCCTGGATCCTCCGCCTGCGGCACGAGAAGGAAATCGTCTTCGCCGAGCCGCAGCAGGACCTCATGCTCGGCCGCATCATGGCCGAGGCGCGCGTCGAGCCCTCGGAGCTCGTGGAGACGATCCGCCTCGAGGAGATCAACGCGAAGCCGCGCCCCTGCCTGACCCTGCGCACCCCCCGGCAGAACTGGGGGCTGGCCGCCGACAAGGTGCTGGCCGAGCTCGACTTCGACTACGACGGCGCCGTGATCCCGGCCGGCCGCACGACCCCCTTGGCCGTCTCGACCGAGCACGGCCTGGTGATCCGCCGCGACCCGGCCACCGAGTCGGCCGCCGACATCCTCCTCTTCGAGCTGGGCTTCCGCGAGGCCAAGGACCCGCGGCTCGACCCCGGCACGATGGAGCTGCCCGCCAAGCGCATGAGCCAGGTCTCCCGCGACCTCGTCCAGGCCGGCTGGCGCGTCGAGGCCGAAGGAAAGCTGATCCGCCCGGCGGGCGAGTTCAAGCTTGCCGTCACCAGCGGCATCGACTGGTTCGAGCTGGGGGGCCAGGTCGACTACGGGGGCCAAGGGGTCAGCCTCCCCGACCTGCTCGCCGCCGCCCAGCGCGGCGATACGATGATCACCCTGAGCGACGGCTCGATGGGCATGCTCCCCGAGGAGTGGCTCAAGAAGTACGGGCTGCTCGTCGACCTGGGCACCAGCGAGAACGGCCACCTGCGCTTCAGCCAGTCGCAGGCCGCTTTGCTCGACTCACTGCTGGCCGCGCAGCCCGAGATCAGCGTCGACGCTCCCTTTCAGAAGGTGCGCCAGACCCTCGGCAGCTTCGAGGGGGTCCAGCCGGTCGACACCCCGGCCGGCTTCCACGGCGAGCTTCGCCCTTACCAGTGCGAGGGCCTCGGCTGGCTCGACTACCTCCAGAAGTTCGACCTCGGCGGCATCCTGGCCGACGACATGGGTCTGGGCAAGACGATCCAGGTCCTGGCGCTCTTGCAGAAACGCCGGTCGCGCCGGCAGTCGAAAGGGCCGTCGCTCGCCGTCGTCCCGCGCTCGCTCGTGTTCAACTGGGCGGCGGAGGCCGCGAAGTTCACCCCGCGCCTGCGCGTGCTCGACTACACCGGCCCCAATCGCCACGCCCTGCGCGAGACGTTCAACGACCACGACCTGATCATCACCACCTACGGCACCTTGCGCACCGACATCGTCGAGCTGACCCAGTTCGAGTTCGACTATCTGATCCTGGACGAAGCCCAGGCGATCAAGAACGCCGACAGCCAGGCCGCGAAGGCCGCGCGCCTGCTGCGCGGGAAGCACCGGCTGGCGATGAGCGGCACGCCCATCGAGAACCACCTGGGCGAGCTCTGGTCGATCTTCGAGTTCCTGAACCCCGGCATGCTCGGCGCCGGCTCCGTGTTCAAACGGCACACGTCCGGCAGCGGCTCGCTCGAGGACAGCGACCGCACGCTCCTGGCCAAGTCGCTGCGCCCGTTCATCCTCCGCCGCACCAAGTCGCAGGTCGTCAAGGACCTCCCCGAGAAGACCGAACAGACGCTCCACTGCGACATGGAGCCCGCCCAGCGCCAGGTCTACGAGGAGCTGCGGGCGCACTACCGTAACGCACTCTTGCGCAAGGAGTCGACCGAGCTGAACCGCTCGAAGATCGAGGTGCTCGAAGCCCTCTTGCGCCTGCGGCAGGCCGCCTGCCACCCGGGCCTGATCGACCCAACCCGCGGCGCCGAGCCGAGCGCCAAGCTCGACGCGCTGTTGCCGAGCCTCGCCGAGGTCGTCGAGGAAGGGCACAAGGCGCTGGTCTTCTCGCAGTTCACGAGCTTCCTCGCCCTGGTGCGCGACCGGCTCGACCAGGAGAAGCTGACGTACGAGTATCTGGACGGCAAGACCCGCAACCGCGCCGCACGCGTCGAGCGGTTCCAGACCGACCCTGACTGCAAGCTCTTCCTGATCAGCCTGAAGGCCGGCGGCCTCGGCCTGAACCTGACCGCCGCCGAGTACGTCTACCTGCTCGACCCCTGGTGGAACCCCGCCGTCGAGGCCCAGGCCATCGACCGCTCGCACCGGATCGGCCAGACCCAGCACGTCTTCGCCTACCGCCTGATCTGCCGCGACACGGTCGAGGAGAAGATCCTCGAGCTCCAGCAGAAGAAGCGCGACCTGGCCGACGCCATCCTCAACGCCGACAACCGCCTGATCCAGAATCTGACGAAGGAAGACCTGGAGTTCCTGCTGTCCTAGTGGTCCATCCGGCAAAGCGCTTCCACGACGTGGAATGCACAAGGTGCGGTCGCCCACGTCCGTTCGTTCGGATCAATCGGGCTCAATTTTTGCCCCGCTCGCCGTCGCGTTTTTGAGAAACAAGGGGCCGTTGAAGATATCCTTGGGAAAATCCTCGGGGCGCATGCTTTTTACGTGTGTGCGGATGTATCCGACCCTTTCGGGCTTCCGGGTCGTCGGCTTCTCGAACTCCAGACCGTCGGTTCGGGACCTTTCCCAGAGCGACACATACCAGGACCCGTTAGACAGTTGTTTGAAGGCTTTGGCGACGGTTTCTTCCTTCTGCCACGTCTCCTTTTCGTGTTCCTTCTCCCAGGTCGTGACGCGCACGGCGATCCAGTCATGCGCGGGGTCGAGGGCGTAATAGTGCGGATACGGCTCGTCCTTTTCGCCCATGTCGATTTTGGAGTTCGCTTTGATCATCACCATTCCCGGCGGCGTCTCGGCGTTGGGGGGAATGAACTCCGGGCCCTGCCAGCGCATTCTCACGACGGGCCACTGGTTATCGATCGCATTGCAAAATGAAGCATACGATGAATTCATTACATGAACGCGCGGTGGGTCAAATCTCGTCATGTCATACGTCATTTGCCCGTCGTTCAGACTGGTGTTGAGCGACTTCTCCAGCGGGAACCACTGGACGACCTTCTCGGCGTCGAAGCTGCCGTCGGGCGCGGCTTTGAGTCGCGGGAAGAGGTCATCAGGCCGGTCACCGTATTCCTGATTGTCGGCCTCGAAATTGCGGTTGTCGTCGTAGTTCCAGGAGTAGCGGGCGCCGCTGATCATCTCCTTGCAGAACCCGTCGACATACGATTCCGAAACGGTGGAATACTGCAAGTGAATCGTGCCGCGATCGTCCTTGGTGACGACGCGAACCGCGCGCGGGAACTTGCGAATGGCTTCGACCTGGGCTTTGATGGCACGCTGCACCTCGGGGGCCTGGTTGACCCACTTGGGCGACCGGGTTTTTTCCAGGTCGACGAGTTTGGCATCCCGCGGGACGCCAAGCGCGTGGACGTCGGCCGGACCGGTTTCGGGATAGTCGTAGTCGATCGTCTGAAATTCCTTGCCGTACCGCTGCTGCTCCCCAAGTTGATAGAGATCCTTCTTGCGCACGCACCGCCGGGTTTCGGCGTCGTACCAGATTTGCATGTACAACCGAGATTTCCCGAGCGCATCATGGTCATATTGATCTTCCCGTATCATGTTTTTTCCATTCAGTGTGTCGAAATTATAATCGCAAGTGAGACTCGGAGGACCCGGCCGGAGGTTCGGCGGGGTGTTTCGGGGCACCAACGTCCAGGGGCTGAGGACAAGCTCGCGCGACCCGGGCGTGGTGAATCGGCCCGACTCGTCTTTGTCGCCTTTGAGCCAGTGGGGTTCGTCTTTCTCGATCGCGCCGTCGGCTTTGTAGGTCAACCGCTCGCGTTTGGCAGCGTCGAGCAGTGTCACCTTCACCCCTTTGCGGGTGAGTTCCACACCCGCGTCAGAGTTAATCCAGGTTTCATAGCCCTGGTCGCTTTTGAGATGAACCCAGTGCACGGGCACCATCTTGGCTTTGTTCCTGGCGATGGCGTCGCGAATCTCGGGACGATCCTCGAAGTTGACGACCGCTTCCTCCGCGTTGGGCTGCGGCGGAGTATGCGGCTTTGGTTCCTCGGTATGATTGAGGGCGTATGCCACGCCAGCCAGCGTGATTGTGCCGACGATCAGAACCATCGATGCGAATCTGGCAATGCCGGCCAACCCCGGACGCACGGCCAGTGCAGCGCGCGTGGTTGCGGCGACGAGGCCGGCGGGCAGAGTTCCTTGCGTGAGGGTTTGCAAGGGATAGAATAGCCGGGCGGTCATTCCTTGACGAGTAAGTTGCTGTTTCAGACGCTCGCGCGCCGAGGCGAGCCTGCGCCTGAGAGTTGCTTCGCCGTAGCGCAACAACTGCGCGGCTTCGAGCTGAGGCATACCCTCGAGGTCACACAGGACCAGCGGCCTGCGATAGCGTTCCGGTAGACGGGCGATGGCTTCGTGCAGTTCGGCGGCGTTTTGGCGGTCGGGTTCGGTTTGGGAAACGTTCGCGAGCTCGGCGCCGGTTTGTTCCTTGGTGCGCCGAAGCGAGGTTTTGCGGCCGATTTTGAGGGAGGAGTGGTAGGCGACGCGGTAGAGCCAGCCTCCGAGCGATTCGTCGACCCAGAGGGAGTGGGCACGTTTGACGAGGGTGAGGAAGGTGGTTTGGAAGGCGTCTTCGATGTCGGATCGGTCGCGCAGAATGTCGCCGCAGACGGCCCAGACCATCGGACCATGACGCGCGACGAGGACACCGAACGCTTCTTCGTCGCGGCTGGCCACAAACCTGTGCAGCAGCGCCGCATCGCTCTGGCCGGCGACGGACTTGCCCGAGAAAATCAGACGCAAATGCCGAACGGTTTCACCGACTCGTGTGCTCGCCATCGTGGCTTCGCTCCTCGGGATGGAACTGTTCCCACTATAGCTAAGCCGGGCCGGGGGTCGATCCGATCAGGTTTTTGCGGGCGGTGAGGAAATTTTTTCGATGATCCGCGGAGGATCAGAACAAGCCACGCACAAAAAATCTAGGGCGGATAGCGCAGTCTCAGTAAGCCAGCTAGGATCAGCATGCTCGGATGAGAGCTTGCCGGAGGCTGCGGTTGATCCGTTCAAGCAGGGAACCATCATGCAGCTCGTGTACGTTCTTTGAACCGCTTGTCTTAATGCGATTCCTCTATGCTCAGTGCTTCCCGTGGATTACCCACATTTAGGGGATGGCCTTTATCTCTATCGCCTTTATCTCTATCTCTCGTGGCCTTTATCTCTGGCAGCCTCGATGCTACAGTTAGCGTGAATCGATGACATCTGTCGAAGAAACCTCTCCACGCCGGAATCGGCGGGGGCGCACGGTGCAAAGATCGGGAGACTCATCATGCGAGCGTCTCTGTTCGTGATCGTGGCTTATCTCGCCACGTCGAGCGCAAATGCGGGAGACATCCTCAATCTCGGCGATCCCGCGCCGCCGCTGGCTGTTTCGAGCTGGGTTAAAGGAGACAAGGTCGAGAAGTTCGAGCCTGGCAAAACCTACGTGATCGAATTCTGGGCCACCTGGTGCGGCCCCTGCCTGGAGAGCATACCCCACCTGACAGAACTGGCTCATCAGTACAAAGACAAGGGCGTCCGCTTCATCGGCGTCGACGTCTGGGAGCAAGACACCGCGCTGGTCCCGCCCTTTGTCAAAGAGATGGGCGACAAGATGGACTACAGCGTCGCACTCGACAGCGTCACCGACAAGGGCGACCCCAAAGACGGCGCGATGGCCAAGGCCTGGATGAACGCGGCCGAGGAGGACGGCATCCCGACGGCCTTCATCGTCCGCGACGGCACGATCGCCTGGATCGGTCATCCGATGAAGATGGACGAGCCTCTGGCCAAGATCACGGCCGGCGACTGGGACCCCAAGGCCGATGCCGGCGAGCGACTGGTGAAGAAGACCAAAGAGAAGAAAATAAGGGTCATCCGCCAGAAGGTTTATAAGCCCCTCCGGGCGCGCGACTACAAGGCAACCCTCGCCGCCATCGAGGAAGTGACTGCCAGCGAGCCCGAACTGGCCGGAGAGTTCGAGTTATCCAGATTTATCGCTCTTGCCAACTCCGGCGACGTTGATGCGGCGCTGCCCCTCGGCACGAAATTGGTCGACGCCCACCCGGATGACCTTGGAATCCTCAACGGCGTCGCCTGGGGTGTCGTCGACCTGAAGCTCAAGAAGGACCCCGACCCCCGGCTCATTCCGCTCGCCCTCAAGGCCGCCCGTCGCGCCGACAAGGTGTCCAAGGGAGCCAGCATGATCCTTGACACCCTCGCCGTTGCCCTCTACCGGTCCGGCGACCCCGCCGCAGCCATTCTGGCCGAGGAGAAGGCGCTCGAGCAACTCGAAGCGGAGGACACGTCTCGGACGCATCCCTACTTCAAGCTCTTCGACGAACGCTTGGCACTCTTCCGCAAAGCCGCCAAAGTAAAAGCCGAGCGGCCCTGATGCGCTAATCTGACAGGTCGGCCGAGTTGGCGTGACCCTCGACTCCCCATTTCTGCCGCGCGCGCTCGTAATACTCGGGCAGCACCGCGATCGGAGTGGTCTCGCCGAGGAAGATCAACCCGTCGTACTGGGAGTCAGGACTCTGGCGCGTGAAGGACCGCTCGTACTCTGCTTCGCTGCCTGCTTCACCGATCCTCAGTTCCAGATCCGCATGCCAAGGCGATGTCTCCCCGTGCAAACCCCGGGGGCTGAAATCGAGGAGCAAATCGGACACTCCTTCGGCGTCGGCGAACAGGTGCAGGAAGTACTCAAACGAGTGAGATCTCGGGACGTGCGCGACCGCGATCTCTTCCTGGTCCTCCCGTGCCCCGGGAGCGGCGAGGTACGTGCCGTGGTGGAAAGCCGAACCGATGACCCTGTAGCCCGTCCCCAGCTCTTCCGCCAGCAGGCTGCCCATCGGGACGAACCGCTCTCCCCGGATCGCTAGCGGGGCCCGGGCGACGTGCAGGTTATGCAAGGCAAGAGCGATCCTCGCTCCTCCGAGGTGTTTCCTGAGAGCAGCTATGTTCTCCGCCAGGAACCGGTCTCGCAGGTGGAGGCCATCGGGGGAGTGGAATTCGACCACTTGTTCGATCAGGCGTACGCATCGTCCGAAGAAAAAACCGTCCTCCGCTTCCCCGCTCGACGGTAGTGCGGCATGCAGCTTCCTCAGTCGGAGCACCAGCCTCTCCGCAGACCCGCGGACGACGGACATGTAATCCGTCCGGCGTGCTTGGATATCCGCGATCTTGGCCCCGTCGGGGTTCGGGGAGGACGCTTCGCTGATCAGCGGCTCGAGACTCCCGAACAGCTCTCGGTCGGACGGCAGGCGGTCGAGAAGTGCCAACGATTCAAGGCAGTCTTCCGAGGCCAGCCGGCCCGCACGAGCGAAATCCCGCAGGAGACGCGTGAGTTCCGCCCGCGGGCCGTCGATCGACTGGAGGTCACACCCGTAGACCCTCACGGGTTGGCTGCCGCCATGTCGAGACAGATTGTGCTCACGGATCCAGTTGACGAAGTCAACGGTCTCCCTGTTGAGGCATGACCAGTACTCCGTGGCGGCCAGCGACTCGATCGCGGTACCTACTCCGAAGACGAGATAGTCGTTCAGCCGCCGCGTGGCGGCGAAGCAGGCTTCGATGACGATGATGCTGACCTGGCGTTCCTGTATCAGGAAGCGTAGGAGCCGCTCCCGGGAATGCAGGACTTCCTTCGAGCCGTGCGTCATGTCCCCGAGGGCGATCACAGCGGCGTCGCCCACGATCCGATCGACAGCCTGCTGCTCTCGAGGCGAGAGCGCGGCCTGCGGGAGACAGCTCTCGAGCTTCGTCGCTCGCTCCCGGATCCAGTTGTGCTGCATCTCATTCATCGTTCGTCAGCGGGCACCCTCAAAAGACCTGGAAGCCGCCTTGTTACCGCTTCGCCGCCTTTTCCGTTTCCGCGACCAGGCTCTCGATCGCCTTGTCGGGTGCCTTGCTCCGGTGCACTTCTTCGAAGTAAACAAGGCCGTTGTCGCGAATCACGCCGTTGGCGTCGATCACGTAGACGGTTGGCCAAATGCTGACGCCCCATTCGAGCGGGATTCCTCACTTCGCGCCACCGGGCCGGAATGATCGCCAGTTGACGCCCTCCTTGGCGGAGACCGTTTTCGCTTTCTCGCGGTCGTTGTCGCCGTTGACGCCGATCAGGACAAGCGGCCGGCCCTTCATCTTTTCGACGAGGGCCTTCTCGTGGGGCACGAGTTCCATGCACGGATTGCACCAGGTCGCCCAGAACGAGAGCACGACAACCTTGCTCCGGTAGTCGGAGCGTTTCATCGGCTTGCCGTCGATGTCGTCCCCCTCGATAACCAGATCGGCTGTCGTTGTCCAGAAGCCGACGATTCAAGGCTCTACCGCGCAGTGGTTTAGTCTAATACTGAATATCGAGAGTTTCTCGCTGATTATCCCTATTTGGGGCGTGGCCGTGATCTTCGATCTACTCCAGGCCCATCCCTTTGAGGACGTCCTCGAATCGGCCCCAGGGGACCGGCTTGGTGCGAATCGGAGCGGTGCGGCGGTCGAGGGCAAGGTCGAGGACGTACATCGTCTCAGCGTAGAGCGTCCGCTTCCCCTCGCGGCGGAGCTGGGCAATCTTGGCTTGCTCTTCCCGGTGGCGTCTGGCGAGCTCGAGGAGCGTCAAGACGCGTGCGCCGTCGCTGCCGTGCTCGACCTGGATGTTCCGGCAGGCGGGCCAGGAGTTGAACAGGGCGAGGTCGGCGGCGGCGATCAGCACGATGACGACCGGCTGGTGGTGCGCCAGCTCCACCGGCTCGCAGCAAGGGGCCATGACGTAGAGGTCGTGCTCGAAGGGGGCGGTGCCGAGGCGATCGCCGACGAAGCCGCTGAGCGTCTCGAGCAGGAACGAGCCCTCGGCGCCTTCCATCGAGATCAAGGTTTGGCGCGCGGTCGCCTTCAAGGCCCTGGCGTGGAGCTCCGCGGCAAGGTGGCCGTTCGGCACGACCCAGCTCACCTCCGCCTGGCCCAAGGCGCGCACCCGCAAGGTCGCCGCCACCGGGCGCGCCTGGTCCGGCTGCGCGGGGTCAGCGACTTCGGCCCGCTCGACGATGTGGTGCTCGATCACGACGGTGTCGCGCGCATCGCCCCGCAGAATGCTCTGTTTCTGGCGCATCCGCCGCCAGCGGCCAATGGCCCAGCTCGCGAGGCCACCCAAGACAAAGGCCGCCAGGGCCGCGACGCCTCGGCCGCTCAGCTCGCGCGTGATGAAGTCGAACACGAGGCCCCCCTCCGGCAATCTGCTTCAAGGTGTGAAACGAAGGCCGGAGTGTAAGACCGAGGGGCAGTCAGGGGAAGACGGCACCAGCCCGTGACGTCCCAGCCGACGGCCCGAAACAGGGACGCAGCTAATGCGGACGGCGGAGGGAAGGGAGCCGTAGCGGATCGAGGACGACGGCTTGGTGATCGCGCGTTCGCGACCGGTTAAGCTGGTGCAAGCGGTCCGTGCCGGCTGGGGCGCAGTCCAGCGGGAGCGGTTCATATGACGACGCCGAAAGCTTTCCCGTACGAGAACCGGATGGGGGATGTCTATTACCTGCAGGAGGGAAAGACCCCGACCGGCAAGCCGAAATATTACGCGGGGCGCAAGCTGTCGGGCACACCCCTGGCCGCTGTGCCGGAAGGGTACGAGATCTACGAGCGGCCCGAGAATGCGCAGGTGGTCTTCCGCAAGGTCAAGCCGTCACTCATCACTGAGTTCGAGCGCAGGCAGGCCGAGGACGCCGTGCGGCGGGCCAGCGGGCTGGAGCACGTTATCGTCGCGATCGAGGACAGCGCTCTGGTCGTCTACACACCGTCGACGACCCGGGCGGAGACCGACGATCTTATCCAGAGGCTCGCTGGCCCCATGTTCGCCCGAAACTCCGCGGCGGTCGATGCGTTTCGTGAAGAGATGCTCAAGAGAAGCCAGTACGTGAAGATGTTGCGGTTTGCGCTGATCGACCCCGACAAGCGGTAGTCCGGCGTCGAGCGGTGGTGCTTTCGCGGGTCGATCGATCACTGGATCAGCCTGCACCAGAAGGGGCCACTTACCAAGCTGGTCGCGGAATATGCGAAGCACCTCGACCGCGAGAGCTTTTTCGAGTTGATATAGAGCGGTGCACGGGAGAATTGGTCTCCGGGACAGAGAAACGGCGCCGTCCTTCTCACTGGGTCTCCGTTTCATTCCCCCCGCGCGGGGCGGAGTCGTCGCAGGGCCGACGGCGGGCTGAGCAGCGAACCATCAACCATGGCGCTGACGACGCCGGGAGTGCCGGTCAATCGGACTTGGCCCCCAGGCTTGCATCGATCTGATCGCGGCAGGCGGCCAGGATGCGATTCGCGAGCGCATCGTCCGCCACGGCGCGCGACAGGGTCATGCCCCCGACCAGAAGCGCGACGAGTGCCAGCGCCCGGTCGGACCGCGTGGCGCCGCCGTCCTCCTCCAGGTGCGGTTCCAGGGCGGCGACGATTGCGCCGAGTGCTTCCTCAAACGCACGGCGGGCGGGCTCGCCCGCGCGCGGCAGCTCGGGAAGCAAGGGGGGCATCGGGCATCCCCGATCGATCATACGGCGATGTGCGGGGCTGAGGTACTTACCGACGATCGCGCGGATCCGCTCGCTGCCCGTCAGGCCCTCATCCTCCTTGCCGAAAATGACGCGTCCCTGCCGCAAGGCCTCGGTCAACATCTCCGCGAAGAGCGCTTCCTTGGAGGTGAAGTGGGTGTAGAACCCCCCCGCGGTCAGCCCCGCCTCACCCATGACCTTGTCCACGCTCCCGGCTTGCAGCCCCTCGCGCCGGAACACGACCGCCGCCGCGTCGAGGATGCGCTGCCGGGTCTTCTGTTTGTGGTCGGCCGGATATCGCATGAGGTGAGTTGTATTACGATCGTCATCTCATGTCAAGAGACGAACGGCGCGCGCATTGAACCCAAGTCGCGATACAGGGTTCCGCTTGACAACACCGCGGCCGGGCCCAAACTGGAACGCGAGGATCCTGGTTGCGTCGATTACCTTTGGAGACGCTCAATGCAATCGAATAGCGCAATGGGCATCTCCGCCTTGCTGGTTTCCCTGGTAACGATCGGGACCAGCCTCGCGGGGGATGCCGTCAAGTCCGGCCTGTCGGTCGGCGAGCCCGTCAACGCCTTCCTGGTCGACGACATCACCGGCCCGAACAAGGGGAAGACCCTCTGTTACCGGTGAGCCTACGGCGATGCTCCGGTGGTCTGCGTCTTCGCCCGCAAGACCTCCGAACCCTTGGCCAGTTTGGTCAAGCAGATCGACGAGAAGATCGGCGAAAACGGCAAGCTCAAGAGCTTTGTCGTGATCACGCCGAAAAAAGGCGAGAAGCCGGCCGATGACCTCAAGACATTGGCGCAAGAAGCCGGTATCCAGCACGTCCCCTTAACCGTCGGCGAGTCTCCCGACGGGCCCCCCGACTATGAAGTCGCCAAGGACGCGGACGTCACGATCCTGATGTGGAAGGGCGGCAAGGTCCAGGTCAACCGCGCCTACAAGGGTGCGCTGACCGCGGACAACGTCCGTTCCATTCTGAACGATATCCCCAAACTCCTGGGCGACTAACCGCAGCCCACGTGCCCTCCCGTCGGGGGGGCGTGCTACCCACGACATTCCGACACAGCCGGCTTCCTCCGCGACCCTGGCACCGGGCCAGGGTCGCGTTGTTTTGTGGTTGGCCCTGGAGCCGGCACATCGTCGTCGATCAATCTGGGTGGCACGCCCGAGTCTTCGACGGGCGTGGCGCACGTCCCTTGGCGGGTCACCCACGCCACTGAAGACTCCGGGCGTACCACCCGAACCGCTTCCCGTCGGCTATGATGGCGGTTCGTACGCAACCTTCCGCCGGGCTCCCACCCGTATCTATCGCGATCAAGGAGTGCTTGGAATGAACGCACGCGCTCTCCTCATGGGCTCGATCTTGCTTGTAGCGTCCAGTCAGGGATGGGCCGCTGACCCCCCCGACGACATCCGCGACCTGAAGCTCCGCGACTGGCACCCGCGCTCGATGATGGTCACGAAGACGAGCACCGTCGAGCGGCCAAAGTTCCCGGTCGTTGACGTGCACAACCACCTGGGCGGCGGCAAAGGAAGGCTCACGCCGGAGGTGGTGAAGCAGTACCTCGCCGAGATGGACGCGGCGGGCGTCCGGACCGTCGTGAACCTCGACGGCGGCTGGGGCGACCGGCTGAGCGAAACCCTCGCCGCGCTCGACAACGCGCACCCCGGGCGGTTCCTCACCTTCGCCCTGGTTAACTTCGACGGCATCGACGATGCGGACTGGAGCCAGCGCGAGGCCGAGCGGCTCGACGCAAGCTTCAAGGCCGGCGCCAAGGGGCTCAAGTTTCACAAGACCCTCGGCCTGGGCTACCGCTACAAGGACGGCCGCCTCGTCCCCGTCGATGACCCGAAGCTCGACCCCATCTGGGAAACGTGCGCAAAACACAAGCGGCCGGTCGTCATCCACACGGCCGACCCGGCCGCGTTCTTCACCCCGCTCGACGGCTACAACGAGCGCTGGCATGAATTGAACTCAAACCCCGGCTGGCTCTTCTTCGGCGAGAAGTTCCCCAAGCGCCAGGATCTGCTCGACCAGTTGCACCGGGTGATCGCCAAGCATCCCGCGACGACGTTCATCAATACTCACTTCGGCAACAACGCCGAGGACCTGGCGGCCGTCGCCGAGAACCTGGACAAGTATCCGAACATGTACGTCGATATCGACGCCCGCATCTCGGAGCTGGGGCGCCAGCCGTACACCGCGCGCAAGTTCTTCCTGAAGTACCAGGATCGCATCCTGTTCGGCACCGACACCCCGCCGAACCGCGATGCCTACCGCATCTATTACCGCTTCCTCGAGACGGACGACGAGTACTTCGACTGCTCGGCCAGCCACCACCTCCAGGGGTTCTGGAACATCTACGGCATCTTCCTCCCCGACGCGGTGCTGGAGAAGGTATACCGCACCAACGCCGAACGGATTCTGTCCGGGCTGACGCCGCAATCGCCGGCCCTGAAGGAGTTGCGCGTGCGCCGGACTGACGACTTCGAGCTCACGGGCGACGGCTCCGCACCGGCGTGGCGGCGGGCGGAGTGGGAGCCGCTCATGGCGCGAGGGACGGGGAGCCGCACGGACGAGACGCGGGTGAAGGTGCTTTACTCGAACAAGGGACTTTATGTTTTGATGGACGCGGCGGACCGCAAGGTCACGGCCGCGTTCACTGAGGACTTCCGCGACCTTTGGACCGAGGACGTGTTCGAGGTCTTCCTCTGGCCCGACGAGCGGGACCCCGTCTACTTCGAGTATGAGATCTCCCCGTTGGGCCGCGAGCTGCCGATCCTCGTACCGAACCTGGGGGGCAAGTTCCTGGGCTGGCGCCCGTGGCACGACGACGAAACCCGGCGCACGCGCAGGGCCACGTCGACCAGAGGCGGGGAAAGGAAGTCGGGCGCAACCATTACCGGCTGGAAGGCCGAGGTGTTCATCCCTTACGCGCTGCTGATCCCGCTCCGGAATATTGCGCCCGAGCCCGGCATGCGCTGGCGGGCGAACTTCTACCGCGTGGATTATGATGACGGCAAGACGAGCCAGTGGGACTGGGCCCGGGTCGGCCCGAGCTTCCACGAGTTCGCAAAGTTCGGGACGCTCGTGTTCGAGTGAGAGTCGCTTCCCTGTAGTCGTGCTTCCACCTTCGATTGGTAGCCCATGTAGCTGGGTGGCACGCCCGGCGTCTGCGACGGGCGTGGTCGAGCCGCCAATAACGTGCGCCACGCCCATCAAAGACTCTGGGCGTGCCACCCCAGTGCGGTTGGTGGGTTAGCGCCCTTGTGGGCTGACCCACCTTATACGGTCGTCCTGAAAGGGCGACCGTTTCTCGGCCCGGCCTACCGCTTCACGCCCTTCGGCTCATTCTTGTCGTCCTTGCTCTGCGCGTTCGCCTCGCGCACCTCGGCCTCGAGGACCGCGGCGTAGTCGGCGATGGTCCCGAAGCCGTTCGCATGGACCTGCACGGTACCGTTCTTCTTCACGACACCGAGGTTCGCCAGCAGGGCCTTGGCCATGCGATAGGCGCGCTCACCGGCCTCGACCTTGAGCGCTTCGGGATCAGGATGCTCGAGCGCGACCTGGCCCAGCGAGCGCAACGAGGCGATCGCGCGGGTCAACGCGTCGCCTGCATCGGCGCTGCGACAAGCAGCGACGGCGTTCAGGATGATCGGGTCGGCGTCGTCGACGCTGAAAATCCAGCGGTCAACACCCTTGAACAGCGAGAGGACGAGCGCGTCGTCCGTCCGTCCGAGGTCGTAGTGCTTGGCGAACATCTCGTCCTGGTTCTTGATGGCGACGGCGACGAGACCCCGGCTGGCTTGCTCCCAGTCGGCGTTGCGCAGATAGGCCGGCGTCTTCATCGGGTCGCCGACGAGCGCGCGGATCGTCGACTCATCGTCGAACACGAGCGTTCGATCGTCGGGCAGGTACACGCAAGGGTTGGGGCCCACGAGCGCTGCGATCGGCCCCTTGACCTTGAAGTAAACACCCTTCTCAATGTGCACTTCCTCAAGCTCGCAGCGCCACTGGCGGAGGAACGCCAGCCAGTCGAACGGCGCGACGGTGCGGATCGCCGGATTGCCGAGCATGACGCTGTGCAGCTCCTCTTGTTCCGTGTTCTTGGTGCGGCCGAAGCCGATGTTGCCGGTCACCCATTCGATGTCCGAGCACTGGAGCTTCAGGAGACCAGGACGCGTGGCGTCGATCTTGAGCTCCTTGGCGAGGCGGGCGAGCTCGACGTCCAAGGGGTCGAGAAACGGCATCAGCAGGGTCATTCCCGCACGGCGGACCGTTGCCGCGGGCCGGATGACGACGACACCGTCCTTGCCGTCTCGAACATAGAGCGGCGCGGTACGCGTTTCGGCTGTGGTCTGTTTGATCTGTGCTGTGGCCGTATCCAGCGGTGCGGGTTCATCGCCTCGGGCCGGCCCTCGGAGCAGTCCCACCGCGACCGTCAGCCCGAGCAGGCCGGCGGCCGAAACGATGCGCCACGCCCGTCCGAACGCTGCCGTTTTGCCTTCGTCACGCAACATCGCGATCCTCCTGATCAACGCCCCGCGCCGCGGGAGGAACGCCCTCACCGGCCAGCTCGGAGACCGTCCGTCCTGTTCCAGCACCAACTGCGAGAGCGCCACGAGATAGCGCGCCCTCCCCCCGGCGTACCGCGCGCCGAGCGCGTCGGCCGCGAGCTCCTGCTGCAACTGCAACCGCCCGGCCATCCAGCGCACGAGTGGATGAAAGGCATTCAAGGCCAGCGCGAGCCGCGCCACTAAACCGGCCGCGTAGTCACCGCGCACCACATGCGCCAGCTCGTGCGCGAGCACCGCGCGGCGTGCACCGTCGTCCCACGACCGCCAGCCGTCCGGCAACAAGATCACCGGCCGCCGCCAGCCGGCCGTCGCCGGCGTGGCCAGGTCGCGCACTTCGATCAGCGCGACACGCGGGCGACATTCCATCGTGCTGCGAAGCTCTTCCAGCAACGCAGTCATTCCCGGGTCGTCGACCGGCCTCCCTCTCCGTCGGCAGAGGCCGATGGCCCAGAGCCCGAGCGCCAGGTGGAGCAGGCCCGCGCCCGTCCCTGCCAGCGCCAGTCCCGCCAGCGCGCTCCCCCACGGCCGGCACCGCGCGGCCGGCGCTGAGGCACCACGCTCAAGCCGCGCCCAGGCCCGCGCTAGCGCCGCCAGGTCCAGCCCCAGGCCGGCATGGGGCCCTGCATCCGCTCGACCGGCGGCCTCGGCAACCATCACGGCGCCAGCCTCGGTGTGGAACGGTGCGCGCCGGGCGGCCGGTATTGCGCCGGGGCGTTCCCGCACAGGCAGAAGGGCCCAGACGCTCAGAACCACGACCAGCCCGAGGCTCAGCGCGGCGACCCACGCCCCCGCAGCCGGTCCCTTCCGTGCGGCCAACGTTTGCAGCGCCAGGGCCGGTGCCAGCACGAGGGCAACCTGCACGGCGAGCCATGCCA
This sequence comes from Isosphaeraceae bacterium, assembly GCA_031291845.1. Lineage (GTDB taxonomy): Bacteria > Planctomycetota > Planctomycetia > Isosphaerales > Isosphaeraceae > DAIDJG01. The sequence goes on from JARLIH010000223.1 coordinate 29,152, forward strand.
GCGTCACTCCCAGGTCGTTCATCGTCCTTGCTCCTTCAAGATCCGTTCGAGCACCGCCCGCTCCTCGGCCGTCAGCTTGCGCTGGGCGACGAGCCGGCAAAGCAACTGCGCCCGCGACCCCCGAAAGACGCGCTGAACCAAGTCGCCGAGCAGCCGGCCCGAGACGTCCTCATACGACCGCACGGCCCGATAGATAAACGGCCGCTCGTCGTTGACCTGCTGCAAGAACCCCTTCTCGTACAAGATGCGCACGAGGTTGGCGATCGTGGTGTACGTCCGGTCGAGCCCCGTCGCCGCCAGGCGCTCGCGCGCCTCGGCAGCGGTCGCCTCGCCTTGCGCCCAGAAGACGTGCATGACCTCCAGCTCGCGCTCTGTCAAATCCTTCGCCGGCGGTCGTCCCATGAGTGGCCCTCCCTTGGCCCGTTGGGTTTGGTTTTTCAAATTTGGTTCTGCAAATTATCCTGTGCGGCCCTTTTCGGCAAGCCAAGAAACTCGCTAACCTCTGGCGGCTCCGCCCCTCGGACGAGCGGGTCGTCCCGGAGACCCAGCGGTGCGGAGGATGACCCTTTCAGCCATTCTGACATCATCCCCGAGGCACGGACGAGAACAGGTCGGCAAGTCCCTGGGCCATCGTCGGATGGGTCAGGATCATGTCCCGCAGCGCCGTGTACGACAGGCCGGCCGCCATCGCGACCTGGGCGACGGCCATGACTTCGCCGGCCTCGACCCCGAAGGCCGTGAAGCCGAGGATGCAGTCGCCCCCTCTCTCGATGAGCGCCTTCAAGAACCCCCGCGTCTCGGCGAGTGTCCGAGCCCGCAGCACGTGTTCCAACGGGATCTTGACCAGGCGGTACCCGACGCCGCGCTCGTTGGCCTCCCGTTCGCTCAGCCCGATCCGGGCCACCTCAGGCACGTCATCGTGCCTTAGATCGGCAAGCGCAGTTGATGCTCGCCGCCGGTCTCGGCCGAGAGCGACGACAGCGTCACGCCCAGGAGCCGAATGCCCTTGCTGACAGGAAAGAAGGACTCGAGAAGCGCGTACACAATTGCCTCAATCGCTGCTTGCGTTGCAATTACCGCCTCACCTGTCCGGCTGCGGGTAACCTGCTGGAAATCGGCGTACTTGGCCTTGAGCGTCACCGTGCGCCCCCGAATGGACGATTCTTCACAGTAAGCCCAGACCTTGGCAATGAGTGGCCCAAGAACCACCCATGCCTCGTCGAAAGCGAATATATCTGTATTAAATGTCGTTTCAGCGCCTATTGATTTGCGAATGCGACCTGCGCATACTGGGCGTTCGTCGATACCGCGCGCAGCGGTGTAATAGTAAAGGCCCGCCTTTCCGAACTGCTGCCGGAGGAACAACAACGTCTGGGCCTTGAGGTCGCTACCGTTACGGATCCCGAGCCGCTCCATCTTGGCACGCGTCGCGGGGCCAATCCCGTGAAACCTGCCGACCGGCAGGTTCTCAACAAACGCTGGGCCCATCCTCGGAGTGATGACGAACAAGCCGTCGGGCTTGCGCTCGTCGGACGCCATCTTGGCGAGGAACTTGTTGTACGAGACGCCCGCGGACGCGGTCAGCTCGGTTTCAGAGCGGATTCGCGCTCGGATCTGCTCAGCGATTTCGGTCGCCGAGGACATGGCCTTCAGATTTTCGGTGACGTCGAGATAGGCCTCATCGAGTGAAAGCGGCTCGACGACCGGTGTGTACGCGGCAAAAATCGCGCGGATTTGCTGCGACACCGCCCGATAAACGTCGAACCGCGGTTTCACGAAGATCAGCTCCGAGCACTTTCGCTTGGCGGTCACTGACGGCATGGCGGACCTGACGCCGAATCTGCGGGCCTCGTAGCTTGCGGCTGCCACGACACCGCGCTCGCCTGAGCCGCCCACCGCGACGGGCTTGCCGCGGAGCGCTGGATCATCACGTTGCTCGACCGACGCATAAAAAGCATCCATGTCGATATGAATTATCTTACGCTGTCGCGCGGGCTCGACCACGCCCCTTTGGTCAAGTGTGGTGTTCGCTCGCTCCGGTCGCTCGCTCTCCGGCACCTGCATCGCACCACAGGCCGCGAGGCCTCCCTCGTCTCTCACCTCGACTTCGGCGGCAACCACGAGCGGTCGATCAGTGCCGTTCAACCGCTTAAATGCCCGCGCAAGTCGCCGATGCCTCCGGCCTTCACTCTACCCGATACATGGTCGTGCGTATACTGACCGCCGCGGCGCTAGAGTGTCACGCATCATTCAGGCCTGCTGGGCTAGCCAGCGCGTGATGTTCTCGGCCGTGTCGGCGTAGAAGGTCCTGTAGAGTTCTCGGGCGACGAAACCGATATGCGGCGTGGCCAGGACGTTATCCAGCGACCGGAAGGGGTGATCCGCCGGCAACGGTTCGACGTCGAACACGTTGAGCGCCGCGCCGGCAATATGGCGTTCTCGCAAAAGCGCGATGAGCGCCGGCTCGTCAACGATCGGGCCACGCGAGGTATTGATGAGCCTGGCCGATGGCGAGGCTCGGGCCGGGCCTCGCTGGTTCGATGATAAACGCGCCCGTTTTCCGCGGTCGTTGGTTCACGAGACTTTCGACCGTGGGATACCCGTTCAGGTTATGTTCGTCGACTCGGGTACTGGAGTCTATAAGCATCGCGTGACTATGATAGTGGTCGACGACCGGACGAGTGACGTCCGGTCGGTCGACCTCGAATACCTCCGAGGATCACGCGATGCCGATTCAGTGCGCTGATGCGGATCATTCTCCGAGCGGCTGCGGAGCGACGGCGGCCGCCGTGTCGAACCAGGCGGGCACTGCACGCCATTGCTCCGGGCTGAAGCCAAGCGGAATGTTCATTCTCGCGGCAACCCTCACCGTTCTGGGCGGGGGCGCAGCGCCTCCCGCGGCCGGTTCCGCGCGCAGGGATGCCGGCGCCGCGGTCGAGCCCGCAACAGCATGTAGCCCTCTGGCGATCATTCGCGTGCCGGAGAAGGATCGAGCGGTCGCGGTGCTTGGGCACGCGGCTTACGCGGACGACAGTACACTTCGGATCGAGTCCACGAAGCGAGGACTGATCCTGCGCGAGTTGATCCGTCAGGCGATGCTGATTGCCGCGCGCGACGAGCTGGGACTTGCGACGTGCGATGCGGAGCTGGGCGAGCCGGCTCCCAGCGCGCCGAGGGGGCCTGATGCCACGGTGTGCTCCGTCTTTCGAGACAAAGGGAACAGCCAGATCTCGATTCAGCGTGAGGCGGACGGGAAGAAGCGGGACGCGCTCCTTGACACGGCGGTCCGGGAGTTTGAAATCGTCCGCGTGGCTAAGACCGCAGAAGGCATGTCGCGCAACGAGTTCCCCGCCGTGCTTCGGAAACTGGGCGCCGAGGGGAAGCGCCACGCGCAGCGCGCCGATGCCCCCTTGCCCACAGGGGTCGAGGACCGCATGTCGCGGATGAGCTACGTCGATCAGCTCGCGGCGCTGCGCACGCTCCACGAGGTGATCCGCAAAGACGGCGAGTCGCCCGTTCGGCTCGGCGCCGTCGCGCGGTGCTACGCGCTGCTCGGCGTGCTCACGGAACATCTCTGGAATACCAGCCACAAGGCGTTCAAAGCCAGGGCGCTCTTGTACGCGGAGCGACTGGTCGTCCAGGACCCCAAGGCCCCCTTGGGTCTCTGGAACCGGGCCTTCGTGCGGGCGCTCGTGGGATTGCACGCCGAGGCGCTGGACGATCTTGCGGAGGCCGGGAGGCTCGCGCGCGAAAAGAGTGAATCACCGCCCGCGTGGATTCCGCTGATCGACGCGTTCGTCCACTACGATGTAAAAGCGATCGCCACGGACCTCCCCTCGCTGAAACCGCTTGCATCAATCTTGCAACTCTTCGCGGTGGAGTTTCCCTGGTCCCGAATCCAGACACTGGAGTCAGCGCAGCCCTTGCTGAAGACGGACCCCGACTGTTTCCGCGCCATGGACGCGATCTGTCAGGTCGGCGGGATCGATGATCTGCACGCCGCCACCCAGGCCGGGCCGTTGATCCTCGAGAAAGTTGTTCCGGCCAAACTGGTGGCCATCGAGGGCATCCCGGCCGAAGTGCGCGCTGTCATCACGCGCTCGGGCGGTGAACCCGCGCTCGTAGCCGCGTTGCGCAAGGCTGGCGACCCTCGCAGTGACGCCGGGGAGCCATCGTGGGGCGTATTCGGGCATCTCATCGCCGAGACGCGCTTCGTTCACGTCTGGCGGCGTTTGTCCTTCATGCGCTTCAGTTGGGGTGTGCCGGTCGATGAATACTGGAATGAGTCGCGCCTACTCGTCTCTGGTCACCCGTTCCGGCCCTATCTCGAGTCGTTGACGCTCGACCCAGCGCAGGCGGACGAAGTGATCGGCGAATTTGCACGCACGATCGACCTGAGCCACGTTGAGAGTAAAGAAGAACCTGCCGTGGCCGAGGTTTCAAACCATGTTGAGCAGTTCCGACGGCGCATGGCTCCGCAGAGCTTCGCCGCAGGACACGCGGATCAGGTGGTCTACGACGCGACGCGTTTTTTGTTCTCCCTGGCCGGAGCTCCTTGGCAGGCCAAGGCGGTGCTCCAGATCAGTCCGTTCTCGCCCTACGCGCGCGCGTCGCTGATCGAGCGGGACTGGGAGGCCGTCAAGGAGCGTGCGGACGCGTGGAAGAAGGACGCCTCGGGCGACTCGCCGACGATGCTCGCCGCGTTCGCGAAGCGCGACATGATGGCGGGACGGATTGACGACGCGCAGAAGGCCCTGCGGCGTTACGTCGCGCTCTTGCCGGAGTTCTGGGCATACCAGATGCTGGCCCAGAACGAGAAGGATCGCGGCAATGTGGATGGTTGGCGGCAAACGCTCGAGGAATTCATCGAGAAAGGCGCTGATAGCGGCTTGGATGCGGCGCGGGCCCGCGTTGATATCGCAGACTACCTCAAGAGCATCCAGCGCTGGGACGAAGCCCTACCGTACGCCGAGGCCGCCGCGGAGACCTGGGCCGCATGGGCGATGGAATGCGCCGCCAGTTGCAACGAGGGACTGGCCGACTACGGGAGGGTCGAGTTCTGGTCCCGTAACATGTCGGAACGCTACGCGAACATGTACATGACATGGTTTTTATGCTGCAAACGCACTCATCGCGGCGACGTCGCCGCGGCCACCGACCTGGCGGTGCGTTACATCAAGCAGTCGGCCGGCCGGCTGAGCGAGACCGAGATTTCGCTCGCCACATTGCTGTTTGATCTGGCGAACGAGCCGGCCGAGGGGGTGGCGATCCTGCGTGCGGTGCCCACGCCCGCGCCGTTGCAGGGCACCCCCGGCGAGCGGTTCTCACGCTGGCTCGAGCTGCTGTTTCTGGCACACTTTGCTGATGCGAGCGGTGAGAAGAAGCTACGTGATGAAACCTGGGTCCGGCTCGAAAAACTGGATGATCCGGCGGTCACCACGACCCTGGGCCTGCTACGCCGCACGCTCAAGGCCGAACCGCGCAAGGAGTTCGACCGGCAGGCGTTCGACGCCGTGCTGAAGTCGACCGATCCGCTCCACCGGTGCTTCCTCGCCTATTTCGTCGCGTGTTTCCTGGCGCGGCATGGGCAGCTTGTCGAGGCGGTCGATTACTGGGACCGCTCCAGCATCCAGGAGGAAGGCGGGAACACGTTTTTGCCCATGCTCGCGTCCAACGCGTTGGTGACCAGTCTCAATCCTCGCAAACTGGACGACCCCAAGCTCTTACTGCGGCGCGCGTGGGGCTATCGGCGCGCGAACGAGCTGGACCTCGCACGTCTCGACGTGCAGCGCATCATCGAGCTGACACCGAACGACTTCGTGCCGTACAACCTTCTGGGAGTTATTGAGCGCGCCGCGGGAAACCTTGATGATGCGGCGGCCGCGTTCTCCAAGGTGATTGAGCTCGCGCCCAACCAGCCGCTGGGCTACATGGGGCACGGTGTGGTGCGCGTGCTCCAAACGCGAGACGACGAGGCCAAGAAGGATTTCGAGCGTTGCATCGAGCTCGCGCCGAAAGCTTCGGAGGGCTACTGCGGGCTCTCGTATCTGGCCCTGGCCCAGGGGCGGGACGAGGAATCGCTGCGCCTGTTCGATCAGGCAATCGCGCTGGAACCGTCCGATGCACAGACGATCCGTCAGCTCAGGAAGCTCGTACGCGATCACCGCCGATCGAAGCCCGAGTGAGCTCGTTTGTTGTTGTTGGCCGGCCAGCCCCAATCCGCTTGTGGCTGGCCGCCTGACACTTTTGTGGCCGATCGAGGTGCGGCGTCTGGGTGGGGACGGAACCGGCCAGGCACAAAAATCTCCTGGCTTATATTCGCCGCGCGCCACCTCGTCAGCGCTCGGTCGCTTTCGCATGGACGGCAGCGCGTCGGACGCGTTCATCACGGTCGTCCATGCGTTCCTTGAATGCCGGGAGCGCGTCCTTGGCCTCCGCGCCGAAGCGGCCGAGGAAATTGGCGGACAAGCGTCGGAGGAAGGGAGATTTGTGTCAACGTGAAATTAATTGCACATCACTTTTAACAAAAAATTGTGCCATCGCTTTTATGGGCTAAGGTGGATCGGTGTCGGGACTGAGCGAACAGCGGGAATCACCTTCGCGACCGCCGTTCCGCAACGAACGTTGCCATCGACGTCGCGGACGGCATCGCCCGAGACTGGAGGTACTTCGGGAAGACTGGGCGGGTGAGTGTGGTCGAGGAGCAAGTTAAGCTTGGCTTCGTTCGTCCAATGGAGTCAGGAAGGCCAAGAGGGAGAAGCGTCCATAGGACCAACGGTCGAGGTGACATAGCCGCCCATCCGAATCATCGAACGCTCAGGCGAGCTTAATCAAACCCTCATCTTGTCCGGAGATAATGTGGCCACGTGTGCGCGCCTCAAGCGCCTTTGTCAAGGGGTCTTCGTTTTCCGCGATGGTGATCTAATGGCTCGAATGTCCCTCGCGGTTCCCTCGAAGACTCGCAGGGAGGGGCCATTGTCGGGAACAGACCGCCGATGCGGGTTCACGCTGGTTGAACTGCTGGTGTCGATCGCGATTATCGGCAGCTTGGTTGCACTGTTGTTGCCCGCAGTTCAGTCGGCGCGTGAAGCGGCCCGGCGCGCTCGTTGCGCCAGCAACTTGAAGCAGATCGGGTTGGCGATTCATGCATATGTTTCGACGTTCGATGCGCTGCCTCCCGCCGGGGCCGATGTGCTCAATCGAAGTCCCTTGATTCCGCCGACTGACCACTCCATGAAGGCACGGTTGCTCGGATTTCTGGATCAATCGGCGCTTTATGATTCGATGAACTTCGCCGTTCCGGTGAATCCGTATCAGCTTCAGGAGACTTTTTTCGAAAACGTGACCGCCAGTTCAACGCAACTCGATGTCTTCCTTTGTCCGAGCGACGTCAATCCGGGGGTCTCGGCGGCGTTTGCGAGGCTTAATGGGGTGGATTTTTCGATCGCTTCAACGAATTATCCGAACAACCTCGGGGTGACCCCCACCTACACGGGACGAGTGCTAAACGGGCCGGCTTATCTCCTCGCCTCGAGCCGCCATGGTCCAAACGTGCTGGGATTTGGCGACGTCCGCGACGGGGCCTCGCACACGGCGATGTTCAGCGAGTTCGTCAAGAGCGGCGCGCAAGGCGAAGCCCCAGGCTCGGCCCAAGGCCGACTGGGGACGATCTTTCGCATCTCCTGGCGCACGGAAACCGGCACCCCTCTGGGTGACTCACGAATCTGCCAGCAGGCGACGCAGATCCAGGGGAACTACAAAGGAGAGTTTTGGTCACACCACGACCAGGGCCGAGGGGGCGGCTATTTCCACACCAACACGCCCAACACCAAGTCGTGTAACGGAGGATTCTTCCGTTACGGCTGGGTGGGCGCCAGCTCCTTTCATCCCCGGGGGGTGAACGTCCTGTTTCTGGACGGCTCGACCCGTTTTGTCAGCGACGACATCGACTATCACTCCTGGATGGCCATCGGCACCATCGCCGGCGGAGAACCGGTAGCTGACGACGTGTTCTGAACCCTCGCCGCACTCGTCCTCGCCGGTCTCCGCTTAAAAAATTCGGCGGCGGATCCATTTTCTCGGAACCGCGCCGGGTCGAGCGTCCATTCCCGTGGTGTGAGGCAACAGGAAGCAAGGACGAGGTTATGGCGATTACTCTTGCCGCACCGACGACATCCAGAGCCGCGTCTGAGTCGCTCGCCGACGCCGGAGACCGTCGCTTGCTCGCCCTTTTCAGCGAAGGCGGCGAGCTGGCGGAAGACGCGTTCGCGACCCTGGTGAAACGTCATGGTCCCATGGTTCTTCGCGTGGGCCGTAGCCTGCTCCGCGACGAACACGAAGCGAACGACTTGTTCCAGACCACGTTTCTCGTGCTGGCGCGGAAGGCGCGCCGGATCTGGGTCGGAGATTCGCTCGGTCCCTGGCTCCATGGCGTTGCCTGTAAGGTCGCCCGCGACACGCGCAAGATGGCGTCGCGCAGGCAGTCGCTCGAACGGAAGGCACCGGCGATGAGTCCAGACAACGCGTGGGAGATGGCGGACTCGAACGATCGGGCGGAAGCAGCGGCCGCCTTGCACGAGGAAATTGCGAGGCTCTCCGAAGTCCACCGCGCGGCGGTCGTTTTCTGTGACCTTCAAGGGCGCACGCACGCTGAAGCGGCGAAGGCCCTTGGCTGGCCGGTCGGTACCGTCAAGAGCCGGCAAATCCGTGCCCGCGAGCAACTCCGAGGGCGATTGAGCCGCCGCGGTCTGGCCCTTTCCGCCGGAGCCCTCGTCGCGCTCCTCGCTGCTGAAAAGCGTTCGGCGGTGGCTGCGCCTCCGGATTTGACCCGATCGACTGTCCGCGCGGCCTTGAAATACTCGTCGGGAGGGGCGGCGGCGGCCACCGCGATTGTCACCCCCCCGATCCTCGAACAGGCGAGACGCGTTTCGCACGGTTTGACCATCGCCTGGCCCAAGCTCGTGTTGGGGATCATTGCGGTCGTGGCCGCATCGGGCAGCTTGCTCGTCTGGCGATCCTCCGACTCCGTCGAAAGCCAAGAGGCATTGACCGCCACCACCTCAGCGCGGAATCCGGCTCCCATGGGTTCGCTTGCTGGGCTGCGATGGATGGCCGAACGAAGGGATGCCTGGGATCCGGAAGTGTACGACGAAACCAACGCACCGTTTCACGCCTGGGTCAAGCATGCGAAGTCCCGGACTTCGCGATCTTTCCGAGCCGTCGCGGACCGTCGGCGCACCACACCCTGACGTTCGGGTAACTCCCCAAGGATAGCTCGACGCTCAGGGCAACACATTCTCCCACGAGCATCGCATAAGCCGAATCAAAGCGCACGTGAGCCCCTGGGGGTTGCGCGCAGACAGTACGAATAGTTCCCGCCAGTCCACGACGAACGACGTTCTTGCCACAGCCGAGACGGAAAATCGAACTTTCACCTTTTTGACCGCTTCAGGCGATGGTTTAGCCCGCGAGCGGGCACCCGGAGCCTTGCGATCGCTCCGCGCCTTGAATTCATCGCTGATGGTCTCTCAATCCCGAGGATTTACGAATGCATGGACCACGACGCGGATTCACGCTGATTGAGCTGCTGGTCGTCATCGCGATCATCGCCGTGTTGATCGCACTGCTGTTGCCGGCCGTGCAAGCCGCGCGTGAGGCGGCCCGGCGCTCACAGTGCGTCAACAACCTGAAGCAGATGGCGCTCTCCGCCCACAACTTCGAGACCGCGCAAGGGACGTTTCCGCCCGGCCATGGGCCAAAGCCCGCCCCCATCACCGGCGTGGCGACCCCCTATTACTACGCGACGGGGCTCGTCCACGTCCTCTCATACCTGGAGGAGACGAACAAGTACAACCTGTTCAACATCAGCGTGGACATGCTCACAGCCCCGAATGCAACCGCGCAGGAGGTTTCCGTCCGCACGTATCTGTGTCCCTCCGATCCGACGATCGACGGTTCGGGAGGCGCGACGTCGCAGGGCGGCGATAACAACTACTTCATGAACCTCGGGTGCAATATCAACGACCAGAATAACGACCCGGCCACCGCCGGCGCGTTCAACTTCATCCTGTCGACGAGCACATTGCCCGTCGGCCTGAGCGTGGCAACCTTCACCGACGGAACGAGCAACACGGCCATGTTCGGCGAGATCAAGCGCGGCGAGAACTCGATCGCCGGCAACTACAAGGGTACTCCGACGAAGCCGTATCACGTTCGCTACCTGAACACAACCTGGAGCGACTGGGGAGGTGCCCCATCGTCGACGACCCCCGTTCCGATTGGATTGCTGGTCCCTCCAGCCAACTGCAACGCCAATCTCACCTCGGCCTACTACGCGGGTGACGCCTACTACCGAGACCACCCCGGCTTCACATCGTGTTACACGCATACCGCCGTGCCCAACAGTCCCTCCGGCGACTGCATGAATCCCAACAACGACGCGCACGTCGCCGCGCGCAGCTATCACTCCGGCGGCGTCAACATTGCCTTCGCCGACGGCAGCGTCCATTTCATCAAGGGATCGATCGCCCTGAACGTCTGGAAGGGCCTCGGAACCCGAGCCGGCGGCGAAGTGCTGAGCGCCGATTCCTACTGATTGCGAACGCCGGCCTCGCGCAGTGAAGGCTCTTTTCAACCTCGTGGAATCTCAGAGATTCATCACTTGATCGAACCGAGAACGGGTCGGTCGCGGAGTTGTCCATGGTACAGCCACCGTCTTCGCTGCAGCGACAAGCCGAAAACGCTCGCATCACGGCTGGGCTTCGGGCCTTGAGAAGCCTCTCGCTGGCCGTGCTCGCGAACTGTGTTCTGGGGTGTGGCGGCGAGCCAAAACAGGAGTCGGTATCTGGAAGCGTGACTCTCGACGCGAAGCCGCTCGCGAGCGGGGCGGTCCAGTTCACGCCCGAAGAGGGACAAGGGCTGGCGGTTGGGACTCTGATTCAGGATGGGGCGTACCGCCTACCGAACCCGCCGGGATTGGCTCCCGGCCGCTATCGGGTGAGCATCAGCGCCCAGGGCGGATCCGCCGTCCGCGCGGGAATGGCGCCCGACATGGACCTGGGCAGGCCGGGAGTGAGGGACCCGATCCCCGTGCGCTACAACCAGGAGACCACGCTTCGGGCTGAGGTTACGCGTGGCGGCTCCAACACCTTTCCCTTCGATCTCACGAGTAAGCCCGACTCCGCCGTGGCCAGGCGCCGATAGTTTGAGTCGCCTGAAGACGATCGGCCTGCGCTCGCCGCGAGCGCGGCCGAAGCCTGCGGTTTTTCGGTGTGGTTCAATACAAGGGATGCGCCATCGGAGCGGTGAATCGGCTTAGTTGGAGTACCGCCTTCAGGCGGTAAACCATTCCGGCTCAAGCCGATACTCCAACAATTCGACTGCGTGTGCGTCACAAAGGATTACCCGCATCCCCTGTTTTTTGAACCACGTCTGTTTTTCCATTCTTCCGACCCCTGAGACACGCATGCGACACCGTAACAGCATCTTTCCGGGTCTGGCATTCGCGATCAGCGCGATTCTTACGACACCGACTTTGGCCGGGGATAATCTGTCCACCGGCTCGACCCGCGGGAGACTCACGCTGACTTGCCTCGAGATCCCGGATTACGGTCGAGGTGCCGGCCTGGCTGTCGTAATTCAGACGCCGGGCGGGAAAACGTTTCTGTACGATTCCGGCAGCGGTTATCCCACGAAAGACGGCAAGGGGTGGGAAGGAAACTACAACGCCGGCCGCGACGCGATTCTCCCGTTTCTGAGGGCGAAAGGGATCACGTCTATCGACGGTGTTCTGATAAGCCACGGCCATTTCGATCATTTCGGTGGTCTCTTGTGGCTCGTCGACCATGCGACAATTCCCAAGCTCATTGACTCGGGCTATTCCTTTCGAGGGGGGCACAGCTCGGAACTTGCCGCCTACGAGAACCTTCGCAACCGATTCAAGAAGGTTCCGGGAGCCTATGTCGAAGCCCACACCGGCGACATGGTGCAGCTCGACCCGGCGCTCAAGGTGGAAGTCCTCTTCCCGCCGCACGAGTACTTTCAGGGGAACCCCTTGAGAACGCACAAGAAGGATACCCCGGAGCATTATCTCCCGAATGCGAATTCACTCGGCATCCGGATCACACACGGAGACGTGGTCTTCCTTCTCCCTGGCGACGTCCAGGTCACCGAACAGGTCGAGGTGCTCCTACCCCGGATCGCTCCGGAAAAACTTCGTTGCAACATTCTCGTGGCTCCTGCACACGGGATCGATGCCGCGCCCGAATTCGCGCAGGCCACGCACCCCGAGGTCACGATCGCAAGCGCCTCGGGGCGCTACGCGACTTGGAGCGCCACGCCAAAGGTTTACGGCGGTCTCGGCTCGCGCGTCTTCGTCACCGGTACTCACGGCCGTGTCAGCGTCATCTCGGACGGTAAGTCTTATACGTTGGACGTTGAACGAGAGCCGGCGAAGCCGCTGTTCCGCGAGGACTCGGAATTCAAGACCTCGGCGCGTCAATGAAGCGACGCTGGCCGATTCCCAGATGCCCCGCACAGCGCAAGGTCGCGTCACGCCGACCCGAGGCATCGCCCTCGCGGGCGCGACTCCAGCCACCCGTGTCAGGCGGGTGCTCGACGATGACCGCCAGCGGCCAGCCCACGGTCAGGGAGCGAGCTTGTGGATCGTGTTGGGGCCCATAAAAGGGGTCAGGACCCTTTAACTCGCTATCGGCACCTGACCCCTTTTCTGCTCTTTGCTAGAGTTGGTCGTGAACCCCGACCGCCCGAATCAGGTCGAGCCCCGTCCCAAAAAACGCCGGCCCAAGCAGTACGACCTCCTGAACCAACCACGCTCGGTATTACGCGAACGCTTGATGGCACAAGATGTTGCTGCTTAGCTTAGTGCCATTCCGACCCGTCCCGCTTTCCGGTGGTCTGAAGCCCGGCGCCGCGATCCTCGGGATTATGGTCGACCGCGCCCGTGCGACTCTTCTGGAGCGAAACGGGGCCAACAGATCATAGCTCCGAGAGCACCCGGTGCGCGCACGTGACTGCGAGCGCACCGTCGCCGACGGCGAACGCGACCCGCTTGGTGGTATTGCTCCGGACGTCGCCCGCGGCGAAGACACCGGGGCACGTCGTTTCGACCAAACAGGGCTCGCGGTCCGATAGGGGCCAGCGGTTCGAGTGAGCCGCTTCAGCCCCGGTCAGGATAAATCCCTTGGAATCGACGGCGATGCTCGCAGGCAGCCAGCCGGTACGCGGCTGAGCCCCGATGAAGACGAAGACCGCCGAGCAATCGAGGTCGCGGGAACCGTCGTCGCGGACGTCGCGGAGCCGAAGCCCCGTGAGTGCACCGTCGCCGTGGACGGCAGCCACCTCGACGTGCCGGAAGACCTCGATCTTCTCGTGCCGCTCGATCCGACGGGCGAGGTAGTCGGACATGCTCTTGCGAATGTCGCCTCCGCGCAGCAGGAGCGAGGCCCCGGCCGTGTGCTCGGCGAGGAACATCGCGGCCTGGCCGGCCGAGTTGCCTCCTCCCAGTACGGCGGCGCGGCCGTCCTTGCACGAGCGGGCGTGCACCGAGGTGCAGGAATAGTAGATCCCCGCCCCATCCCAGCGCTCGCACCCGGCCACGGGGAGGCGCCGATAGGTCGCGCCAGTCGCGATGAGGACCGTCCGGCCGCTGACGACCTGCCCGTCGTTGAGCACGAGCCGGTGCAGCTTGTCCTCGCAGGTCATCGAGCGGACCTCGACCGGCGCGACCAGCTCGGCCCCGAATTTCAACGCCTGGAGGTAACCGCGGTTGGCCAGGTCCGCCCCGCTCAATCCGGACGGGAACCCCATGTAATTCTCGATCCGCGAGCTGGTCCCCGCCTGGCCGCCGGGTCCGAACCGGTCGAGCACGATGGTGGACAGCCCCTCCGAGGCGCCATAGACGGCCGCCGCCAGGCCAGCCGGCCCGGCCCCGACAATCACCAGGTCGAATGGCTCGGTGCGGATCTGACGCTTCAGCCCCAGGCACTCGGCCAGGCGCGTGACCGTCGGGCGCGGCGCGCGTGTGCCCCGGTTGCAGGACACGAACGGCAATTGATCCCGGGTAACTCCCAGTGACCTCATGGCGGTCTGGCCGTCCGGCTCGTCGGCGTCGACCCACGTGTGCGGCACCTTGTTCTTGTCGAAGAACTCACGGATCTCCGTCAAGTCCGGGTCGCCGATGTGCCCGAAGACGCGCACGCCGATAAACCCCGACCGTTCGAGCATGCTCCGGCGCGTCTGGAACGCCTCGAGCAGTTTGTCGCTGAGGTCGGGGATCTCCTGGATGACCCGGCGCAGCTCAGTCTGGCTGACGCAGTAGGCCCGGGTCTCGCCCTGCGCATACGCCGAGATGGCGGCGGGTCGGTCGGTGAGCAGCGAGACGTCACCCGTGAATTGGCGCGGGCCGTGGACGACGATCGTCTTCGAGACCTCGGTCGATTCGTCCACGATCGCGATCGCGCCCGAGTCGATGACGTAGAGCGGCACGCCGCGCTGCCCGGCCTGGAAGATGAGCTCGCCGTCCTTGAACGAGCAGATCGTCGCCAGCGCGGCCAGGTGTTCCATCTCGGAATCGGTCAGCGTTGGGAACGCGAGCTCATGAACGTAGTCAAGCGTTGCCAATGCCTCGGCCTCCATGGGATTTGCCCGATCACCCTGTCGTCACGGCCCAGGACAATTTTTCGATCTTCGCTCTATTATGCGTCGGTCGTCAATCCGTTACACTCGGCGGGCCGAGCGGGACGGACAAGGAAGAGGAAAGGCATCGCGTTCCGAACCCCGGCGTGCGATCCCTTGTATGTTCGATTCCAGCCAATTTGCGACACTGGCATCGGTACGCAATAATGGCAGAGTGTGGGGGCAAGGGACAGGCGATGCGCTCCGGGGAGCGTAGGTGACCTTCCCCAAGGTTTGCCCGGTACTTTTGAGAGGGATGCGAATAGCCGAACGGTTCTTCGATACTGGACGATCGGGAAGCTCGGCGAACGCCGGGGACTCGGACGACACGTGCTTTCCGGCGTCAAAAGTTGGCCGCAAGCACGCTCGCGTCCACTCGAAAATAGTCCGCGAACTTGCGAATCATCTGCCTGCTCAGGTGCTTCTTCCCCGCCAGAACCTCGGAGATCGTGGACTTGGGGAGCGCGGTGTCCCGGCTCAGTTGCGCCTGCGTGACGCCCTTGGCTTCCATCAAGTGACGAAGCATGTCCGCGTCCGAGGCGGGCTCGATGGCGTAGTGCTCGTCCTCGTAGGCGGCGACAAGGTCGCTGAGCGCGTCGAGGTACATCTCCTCTCCGCCGTTGAGTTCGCCCCGAGCGAGAAGCTGGTCCATGACTTTCTGCGCCTCCCGAAGCTGCTCGTCGGACTTGACCGAAGCGAGCGGAAAGGCGGTCACGAGCTTCAAGTAGGCATCCCGGCCTGCCCCTTTCAGGCTGAACTTGCTCTTCACCGTCATCTCCCTCTCTTGGGCCGCTTGGCAGGTGCTGCCTTCTTCGGTGGCGGAGGAGGCTCAAAGCAACCGCATTCGCCCTTCCACTTGTCCTCGTCGTATTCGCCGTGAGTCATCATCTTCAGGACGAAGACCTTCTGGGTCACGTAGCGAACGCGGCTGATCAGCCGGTACTTGTTGCCGCCGATATTGAACACGACGCAGTCGCCTACGGTGCTTGCACTGGGGAACGAAGCCTTCACGTCTCCCCAAGCTTGCCAGGAGACGGTCCTGCTGTTGACGTGCGTATACCACGCCCGGAGCGGCCCCTCGGCGTCCTCGTGGCCCGGAAGCTGCCAGAACTGCTTCAGGCGAGCCTTCGAGATGACCCGCATCAGCTACTCCTCGAATCGGCATCAGAAGTCACGGTAGTTCGCAAATCGCGAACTGTCAAGGCGAGAGTTCGTACTACGCGAACGGTCTTGCCGAAACCGGAACGCCGGGACGAGCGTCCAGCCCAAAAAAGGGGTCAGGAACCGATAGCGAGTTATCGGCTCCTGACCCCTTTTCTGCTCTCTTATCTCCGGCCCTTATCTCCTCCCCTTTGGTCCGACTGAACCGACGGCGCCGTTGCCAACTGTGGTGACGCACCTTCGGGCCACCATCCTATACCCTTGCACATCGTCCTGTCAGATCGTACACTATCCACTGGTCGCGATTTGGATAGGGAGATGTCGATGAATCACCGAACGGTCGTGTGTCCGACGTGTCAGAGCCGAGCAGTAACGGTGCAGGGGCAATGCGTGCGCCCCGCGTCGGTGATCGCTGGCTTGGTTCGCCCGGGCGAAAAGGTTCACGTCCCTCGCTGGTACGAATTCAAGTGCGACAACGGGCACGTGTTCCAGGCGGACATTTCGGAGAGGGAGTAGCCTCAGCCGAACCAACCGAGTCCGCGTTTCCGTTGTAACATGGGGAAATTCTGGTGGCAGCACCGAAATTTTACGTGCACATTATTGAATCACCGTCCGCGGATGATTTGCTGGATGGTCGCACTGAAGGCAACTCCCTTTGCTCGTTTCTCAATCTCGCGGGCATTCCGTACCAGTACAACCTGGTGGTTGACAGAGAGCATTTAGAAACGGCCTTCACACGAAGAGCCCGGGGTCAAACTTAATTTTTCGTTTTCCGGCCCTCACCGATCATGCCACACACGTCAGTCTCCCCTGCAACTTTGTGAACGATCTTCGCAAACTCGGCGGCCAACCGCGGATTCTCGGCCAGAGCCGTCTCGGCACGGCGAGTCAAGTTGGAGACGCTCCCTGCCCGTGTCAGACCGAACGGCTCGGCAAGCTCGCGGAGCGAGGCTTCGGTGTAACGCCGGCAAAGCCAGGCTGCGGCCGACCGTGCCTCAATCCAGCGTCGACACGCCAGGTCCGACGGGTCTAAACCGTAGTGGGCCGCCACGGCCGCACAGATCCTCTCCACGCTCAGGCCGGCAAGTTGCCGCGCTTCGGACGCGTCGGGCTCAGCCGCTGGCGGACCGGCCAGGCCGCGCAATCGCTCCACGAACGTTTCGGAACCGAGAACCCAGCCGCCAAACGCCCCGCGAAACGGCGAGGAGGGCGGGTCCGCGATGCCGGCCTCAACAAACCCGCGGTAAGCCGCTGAGGGGTCGGAACCGCCGTACTCGCCACTCCACGCACGCAGCAGCTCCTCGTGGTCCACCCAGCACACACGCCGTGACGGCTCGGCATAGCCCGGGTAACTCGACCATGCCCACTCCGCCGGGTGGTTGACTAACCTGGCCCGAACCGGGTTCAAGTGGATGTAACGGCTGACCGTCCAGTAGTAGCTTTCATCCTCAATCAGCTCCGCCTTGAACCTCCCTTGGAGCAGATGCCCCGGCCGCCCGCGCCGGCGGAGACACCAGTGCGCATAGGAGGAGAGAAACCCCTGCATCCCCCGCGACAGGTTGGGCCGAGGCGTCTTCAGTAAGAGGTGGAAGTGGTTGCTCATCACCACGAAACACAGCACCCGCCAGCCCGAGCGCGCGCCCACGCGCTCCAGGTCGTCGAGGAGCCTGCGGCGATCGCCATCGTCGTGGACGATGTCTTGGCGCGCATTGCCCCGCGTCATGACGTGGTAGATCGCCCCCTCGTATTCGATCCGCAGTCGTCGTGGCATGCATCGAGAATAGGGCGTCAGACCCGGCGAAGCCAACGAAAAACGAAGAATTAAGTTTGACCCCAGACTCTCTCGAGAAGCAGCTCGACACCATCATGGCCGTAAAGGGCGAGGTATTCAACCGCGCCCCTTACCCGAGCTGGACCGCGCTTGGGGTCAACTGGCTTGCGGGCTTCGACTTCGAGATCAAGGTCATCGCGCGCATTCCGTCTCGCACATCATCGTCGGTGAGCCGCCGCAACCCTCCAACAATGTGGGATATGGCGTCGGGCGGGTTCTCGCAGATCAGTGTCGCGACACCGGGCCGCCTCGCCTTCCTGTCCGGCCAGATCGCAGCGACGCCCGGCAGCGAGGACGTGCCCAAGGACCTCGCTGGCCAGGCAAAGCTTGCGACCGCCAGCCTCGCTGCCGCACTCAAGGAACTGGTGGCGTCTGCGCAAGACATTGTCATGCTGCGAGTCTACGTCGTGAATGCGACCACGGAAGCGTTCCAGCAGGTCTTCACCCCTCTACGTGAACTGCTCGGGGACGCGATGCCCAGCATCACGACGATTGGCGTCCAGGCTCTCTATACGCCGGAAATCAAGGTCGAGATTGAAATGGCGGTGTGTCTCCCCTGAAGAGGGAAATACCGGTCACGGCCATCGAACTTCGGCGGGCGTGTCAAAGGCGGAATCGCACGTGTCGTCTAGGCTGGCGTTCAACGCGTTTGCGGTCTGTCTATTAAAAGTGATGACGCTTATCCAACGAGGAACAAGCGCCGACCAACGCTGGAGGCGATGGACCTGAACGGCCAGCCGCTCCCGCCCGACGCCAGGGGCCCGCGCGATGGCCAAATGCTCAGCCGGTGTCTGAGCGATCCAGGAGGCGTAGCGGTTCACAAGGTGGCTTGGCTGCTTCGGTGTGGTCGACGAATGGCACTTAGATTTTGCTAGCTCGTTTGAGCATTTGGAGTTTGATCTCTTTCCGCGGCCGCTTCAGGCTCACGTATCCCCTCGGCTTCTTCTTGGTCATGCGAGGCTCGAACCGGTCGGGCCGGTCGGCGACGCGGTGGACGGCGATGGCCCCGAGCAGTTGCTCGTAGAGTTTCTCCTGGTCGTCCGCGCCGCTGTGCGACCGGTAGGCGATCAGCGGCCGGAACGCTTCGAGAATCTGGAGCGTCGCTTTGAAGCTGATCGAGCGCGGTTCCACACCTTCGATGGCCGCCGCCTGTGCCATTACCGTGCGGATCAGGTTGTAGGCCAGCACGTGAGCATTCAATTCGGGCCAGGCACTAAATGTGGCTAGGGCACTAAAAGTGGCTAGGTTGTGTAGTTTGCGTAGTGCTCGGTTACCGGTCGTGACTTTGTCCAGGACAACCGCTCTTCGCCAGAATGCGCAACCCTCGTCATTTTTGTGCGTGGCCGTTTTCTCCCAGGCATCTTCAGGGGGATGGGTTTGACGCCTGTCCGAGGAAGACTACAATTGCTAGGCACGTGATGGCTGATCCATTCCAAGGAATCAGCGTCTCCGAACGCGCTTTCTGGGAACTCATGTCGGCAGCAACTTGAAGCGGCCGGTCAAGAGACCACGATTGACAGGACCGACGCCATGCAGCTAAGAAAAGCCTGCCTCACTGTTGTCAAACCGATCTGTGCCGCCGCGATTGTTGGTGCCGTCGTTTTCCTGCTGCAAATCGCAATCCCGCGAGGGTATTTGGGGGGAAACCCACTCGCGACGACATTACTGCTGTTCTTGGGATTCGTCTGCGTGAGCCTCCGCTCCCTGGACGCCTGCCGGCCCAATGCGGTCCTCGACCATGGTGCGATCGGGCTGCTCGCTGGCTTCGTGGTAGGCTTCATCCTCAATGAACACGACATCGCCCGCCTGCAAGCGAACGGCGTTGGTATCGTCGATTGGCAGAACGTCTGGATGGGAGCAATGATTTTGGCTCTCCTCGGGAGTCTCGCGGGCATTTTCGTTGGAACGGTCCGCCGCGCTGCTGCGGGCCGGTTTGCCTGCACCGCAAAATGGTGCGACATCGAACCGATCGCAAAGGAATTCGGAGCGCTCCCATCCCGCGTTTCTGCCTCGCGGCGTCTGATTCAGTTCGGCGTCTTTGGTGCAGGGCTCGTTGTTATCTACCCTCTTGTCGCTGGCAATCCTCCCGTGCCCGTGATCGATTCTCGCGGTCTCGCGGAAACCCTTGAGTTGGGTGCCAAGGTCGATGCGAGATCGCCTGCGCCCATCAGATCAATGGGGCGACCAACGCCACGGATGGTCGACGCGGCGGCCGCCAAGGAGTTGATCCTCAACAAAGGTAACCGAATCCGGGATCTACGATTCTCGGCCGACGGTCGAGAGTTGCGCACAGTCGACGACGGCGCCGTGTGCTATTGGGGTGCGAGCGACCTCGCGTTTCTGCGGAACGTTTCGATTCCAGCGGGTTACGCTGTGGGCAGCATCCGTCCGTCCGATGGTCGGTTCGCGCTTTGCTACGATACACGTGATCCGACACGACCCGTGCAGGTTATTGACTTGGAAAACGGCAAGCCCATCTGCCAGGCACGTCTGCCTTTCGCGTGGAATGGTCCTGTGGGAGTGAGCTCATTGGCACATGCGGGGAACGTTTACTGGCTCGGCGATTCAGAGCTCCAGTGCACCGAACGGAATCTGGGCCGCCACAGCGGGGCCTCCGAAGACTGGTATCGGCTTAACTATCAAATAGAAATTGGAATTACACACCATGATCCTATTTTAATTCCTGTGCAGGAGGTTGAACAGGATCTGGAACTCAAAAACGGAGACTTGCGCGATGCTGCCGAGGTTACCGAGGACGGCAAGTATTTATTTGTGATCCGTGGTGGTGGCAAGAGTGGTCCGCCTGACACGGTCGAACAAATCGACTTACAGACCTTTCAAACAGCGGAACTCGGTAGAATTGATCGCTCCGTCAATGGGCCCTTCGGCTTGGTACCGGGCGGCAAATACTTTCACCTCGGGCTGTACGTCTATGACCGTCGCTCATTGAACCTGATAGCCGCGAAGGACTTTACCGGCCACCCGGTAACGATCTCGGCGGTCACGTTCAGTCCAGACGGTAGCCGTTACGCGGCGTCGATGTGGCTAGGTCACTCGGAATCGCCGACCGCCGTGCTGGTCTACGAGCCCCATTCCAGTCGCATCGTGACGGCTTTCACTTCCTCGTCGGGCGTTGACCGGCTCCGGTTCTCTCAAGACGCCACGCAACTGGCGATTGCCTACGAGGATGGTGCACTCGAACTGCGAGTCTTGCCTTCTGGTCAACCCGCTCGGCCAGTCCTGCCGTAGCAGCATCGCGTTCGGACTGCTTGGCTAGAAGAATTACTGAGTCAAAATATCAGCATCATATAAACTTATCGACCCGACGAACATCACCATGTCACACCCTCGCGGGGGCTCTCATTCGCATTCTACCCGCGCGCCTCGGCTTGATCGACCGACGTACAGTAAATCGGGCAGCCACGTGCGTTCGGATCTCGAGTTCGTGGGGAATTAACAAATTGGGCCGGGTCGCCCCAGGGGCTACTCCCGAGGGGCGACCCGGCCCAGTACCGAGACTTCCCGCCGCGCGACCCAGAAGTCCACGCTCAGGATATACGGAGGAAGCGGCAGGTTTCCTCGTAGCTCGATTCCAGTTCCAGGTCGATGCTCAGGTCGACGTCCAGCCAGATCGGCAGAGTCGGCAACGGTTGTCCGATTTGCATCGGGTAAAACCAACTCTCCAGCAACGATCGCTGACGAGGGCGCTTGCGGCCGCGCAGCGTGACCGCGTACAGACCGGGCGGCTTGCTCTGGAGCGAGGGATCATTGCCGCCGATGAATTCCAGGACGTCGGCGTAGAGGTTGAAATCGCGAATCGTGACGACGTCGACGAGCGACACGCAGACGTTGCGCTGCAAGAGGGCCGCGACCTTGCCGACGAAGGCGCGCCGGCTCTCGGGACGATCTTTGTTGCCGGGGCTGATCAGCTCGATCGCCGCGACCAACCGCCGGCCGTGACGGTCGTCGTAGATTCGCACCTCGTATTCGTCCTGGTCGGGCAGTTCGGTTT
The DNA here is from genome assembly GCA_031291845.1 of Isosphaeraceae bacterium. Taxonomy (GTDB): domain Bacteria; phylum Planctomycetota; class Planctomycetia; order Isosphaerales; family Isosphaeraceae; genus DAIDJG01. The sequence goes on from JARLIH010000223.1 coordinate 50,850, forward strand.
CGATGGTCAGCGTGGGTTGCGGTGGCGCAAGGGGCGCCACGGCCACGCCGCCGCTGAGACCCGACATCGGCGCCGCGACGGGCTCGTCTTGTTCATCGGCCGAAACATCGATCTCAAACATGGCTCCCAGGCGCACACCGGGGGCCGCGACGTATTCGTCCGGCAGGTGTGCAAACAACTTCTGAACGATGACCGCGGGCCACATCCCGTGCAATTCGTCCCAGGAATGGCGTGTTTCGACCGGCGGCCGGAAGTGATCGCGAAGCGGCATGGCAACTCCTCTTCAGCGCGATGGTATCGCGCGGGACGCTGCGATCCAAGATCGTGTGACAGCGACCAGCTAGGGGCTGTATGCGGCTTGAAGAGCGCCGGTATCCCGGTCGGAATCTTCGGTGCTCAAGCGTCCAATCCGACCAAGATCCATGCGGAACTCGGCTTTCTTGACTGTCCAACGGTCCGAGCCTCTCCCGGTTCACCCGATTGAGTGCCGGGCCAGACTCGACCCGCCCCGGACGCGCAAGCGGAAACCGCCCCAACGCCAATCGATCCCGACCTCCTCGGTCCTTATTCCTTCGGCCGCGCACCGACCGGTGTTCGGACCTCGCCCGTCCGCGTTGCATACCCGCAGCACGTCACAGTTTTTCCAGTCATAACGGAAATCCACGAAATCCGTATACCTGATTCCAGAGGCGGCTTGAGGGGGACCATGCACCCCACTGGCGCGCAGAAACGACCGGCTCGAGCGTGACGGGCCGGCCTGCGGCAAGGGGAGGGACGTGGCCTAAAGCAGTTTTCCTAAGGGTTGCGCACGCCTTTCGCGGCGCGACCCCCCCCGGGCCCCCCCCCGGAAGGGGGGGGGGGTGTGTAAATAAACCCCCCGCTGGCCGGGGGGGCGGGGGGGGGGGGGGTGGCCCCACACCC
>JARLIH010000224.1 GCA_031291845.1 Isosphaeraceae bacterium
CACTTGATGACGACGGACCCCCTGGACTGGCTCGAGCCCTTCCGTGCGGCGGGGGCGGACGGCGTCATCTTCTGCCTGGACACGCTCGACGATCCGGCCGAAGCGCTTGCGGCCGCGCGGGCTCTGGGCGTTTTCGCCGGCATTTCCCTGTCGCTCGCCGAGCCCGTCGAACGGCTGGAGCCGTACTTGCGAACGCTCGATCAGGTGACGCTGCTGGGCACGGACTTGGGCATCAAGGGGGCCTCGATGGACCCGTCGCTGCCGGAAAAGGTGCGCCGGCTGCGGTCGCGACTGCGAGCCAACGGCGCGCACGCCGAGATCCAGGTCGACGGCGGCATCCGGCGCGGGACGGTGCCGCAGCTTCAGCGCGCCGGCGCTGACTGGATCGTGCCCGGGTCGCTCATGTTCAACGAGGACCCTCGCGAGATGCGGACCTGGCTCAACGGTCTCGACGGTGACTGCCACACGGAGTGAAGCGAATGGAAACCGCGCGGATCGCCCAGATCCTGGACGAAATGGGAACCCTCCTGGAAGTGCGGGGCGAGAATCCCTTCCGCTGCCGGGCCTACCACAACGTGTCCCAGGCGCTCCGGGCCTTGCCGTCCGACCTGTCGGAAATGATCACCAGCGGCGCACTCGCGGAGGTGCCCGGCATCGGCGAGACGATGCTCTCCAAGATCGTCCGGCTCGCGACCACGGGTCACCTTCCCGCCTACGACGAGCTCCGGCAATCGACGCCGCCCGGTCTCGTCGCGCTCTTGCGCGTGCCGGGGCTGGGACCGAAGAAGATCAAAGCGCTTCACGACGAGCTGAAGATCGAGAGCCTGGCCGACCTCCGCGCGGCGGGTGAGGCCGGCAAGATCGCCGCACTCAAGGGATTCGGGGCGAAGACCGAGGCCAAGATCCTCGAGGGGATTACGTTCATCGAGAACGTCGGCGACCGCATCTTGTTGAGCAAGGCCCGGCGGCTGGTCGCGCCGGTGCTCGCGGCGGTGCGGACGTTTCCGGGGGTGATCCGAGCGGAAGCGTGCGGGAGCGTCCGGCGCTGGAAGGAGACGATCGGCGACCTCGATATCGTTTTCAGCGCTCCCGACCCCGTGCCGGTTCTGGACCATTTCGTCGCGCTGCCAGACGTAGCTCAGGTGCTGGCGCATGGGCCGACGAAGGCGAGCGTACGGCTGGCGGAGGGAGTGCAGTGCGACGTGAGGGGGGTCTCGGACGAGCAGTTCCCGTTCGCGCTTCACTACTTTACGGGCTCGAAGGAGCACAATATCGCCATGCGCCGGCGGGCGATCGCGCGCGGCTACACGCTCAATGAATACAGCCTGACGGGGCCTGACGGGGCGGTTCCTTGCCAGACCGAGGCCGACCTCTACGCGGCGCTCGGGCTGGCGGAGATCCCGCCCGAGCTGCGCGAGGACGTCGGCGAGATCGAACTCGCGGAGCGAGGACCGTTGCCTCCGCTCGTGGAACGGTCGCAGTTGACGGGCACGTTTCACTGCCATACCGACTGGAGCGACGGCGCCGCGACGCTCGAAGAGATGGCCGAGGCCGCGCGGACGCGGGGGCTCAAGTATCTCGGCATCGCGGACCATTCGCGTTCGGCGGGCTACGCCGGAGGTCTCTCGGTCGAGCGCGTACGCGCGCAGTGGGAGGAGATCGACCGGCTCAACACCAAGTACGGCGGTACATTTCACCTTTACAAAGGGACCGAGTGCGATATCCTCGCCGACGGCTCGCTCGACTACCCCGACACACTCTTGCAGGGGTTCGATTACGTGGTTGCCAGCGTTCATTCCTTGTTTGGCATGGCGCGCACGGACATGACCGCCCGGATCGTCCGGGCTGTGTCCAACCCCCGGGTCACGATGCTGGGGCATCCGTCGGGCCGGCTGCTGCTGACTCGCGATGCCTACGCCGTGGACCTGGACGCGGTCATCGACGCGGCTGCCCGGGCGGGCACAATGATCGAGATCAACGCCGATCCCCACCGGCTCGACCTCGACGACGCGCACTGCCGCCGTGCGCGGCAGCGCGGTGTCCAAATTGTCGTCAATCCGGATGCCCACTCGATGGGCGGTCTCGACAATCTCGAGTACGGAATTGGTGTCGCGCGCCGGGCCGGCCTGGGACCGGAATGCGTGTTTAACACGTTCGCGCCCGAGCGCGTGGCCAGGATCCTGGACGAGCGCCGGCAGCGAAGCTCCTGAGCGGAAAGCGGTAAGCGTCGCTCGCCCGCTCTTGCGGGGGGTGGGGCCGCCCCTATAATTTGAGGTGCGGGTGGGATGCGTGCTCGATCGAACAGGGGTGCCGATGGTCGCCGCCGCCGGGGAACACACCGTCGCGGTTGTTCGGGAAGCACAGGGTCACGTGGCCCGGCGTTCGCATTCATCGTGCTGGGTCGCGGTTCTCTCCGCGGAGCGGAGGTTCGTCGCTCTCATCGAGAATAAGGGTATGACATCATGGCCCCTCCCAAGTCGCCTGAGGTGGAACGCAGGTACTACACGGTAGAGGAAGCGAACAAGACGCTTCCGCTGGTCCGTGCGATCGTTGGCGATATCGTCCGCCAATATCACACTGTCAATGAGCTGAGGCAACGCCTCGACGCCGTCACGAACGAGCGCCGTCGGCGCGACGGCGATCCCTATTCGGAAGAGTTCGCCCAAAGTCAAAGCGAGATGGAAGCGGAGGAGGGGAAGCTCGCCGCGTATATCGACGAGCTGACGAAGCTCGGCGTGGAGCTGAAGGGACCCGACGGTCTTTGCGACTTCTACAGCCGGATGGATGGCCGGGATGTGTACCTCTGCTGGCGCCTTGGCGAACCGCAGGTGATGCACTGGCACGAGCTCAACGCGGGGGTCGCGGGCCGCAAGCCGCTCGCCGCCGGCGCTCCGGTGCGGTCGGGCCCACGCTCGCTCTAAAGCCGTCTCGCCACGGCCGTCGACTGAATCGACGTCTTTGGCAACTCGACTCCAGGTCATACGGCGCGATTGCGCGAGAGCGTCCGGCCCGTCGACGAGGTGACTCCTCGACGGGCCAGACGCTCGTTTGAGTCTAATGGCCACCGACAACGCGCTTGCGAGCGGCTCCAGGGCTCGCTCGAAGTGCGAGCGAGTGGCCACCGTCGCGCCAGGTGTCGGGCCGTTGTTTTTTCTGGTACAGTCTTGGAAAGATGCAACGGGGTCAAGACGTGGCGCGAGGGCGATCGGCCGCGGACATGCGTTACGCTTGGCCGCCGGCCGTCGGGTGGTAACGATACGTATGCGGGTGGTGACGATTGACGGCCCCGCCGGCGCTGGGAAGAGCACCGTGGCGCGGCGGTTGGCCGAGCGACTTTCGTGGCGCCTGCTCGACACCGGCGCGATGTACCGCGCTGTGACGCTGGCCGCATTGCGGGCCGGAGTCGACCTGGAAAGTGACCAGGCTCTCGGCGTCTTGGCCGAGAATGTGGCGGTCGAGTTGCCTCCGGGGAAAGTCCTGCTCAATGGCGAGGACGTCTCGGCGCTCGTGCGCGGCGTCGATGTCACGCGTGCCTCGCGGTTCGTGGCGGACAGCCCGCATGTGCGGCGACGGCTCGTCGACTGGCAGCGCGCCTTTGGCCGCGAAAATGACGTGATCGCCGAAGGACGCGATCAGGGGACAGTCGTCTTCCCCGACGCGTTCCGCAAGTTCTTCCTGACCGCGAGCCTGGAGGAACGGGCGCGACGGCGGCACGCCGAGTTCGCGCAGCGGGGTGAGGCCGTCGCTTTGGACGTCGTGCTGCGGGACCTGGAGGAGCGCGACGCCCGCGATGCGGCCCGGGCCATTGCGCCGATGAAGCCCGCCCGGGGTGCCCGCGTAATTGACACGACCGGCCGGGCCCTCGAAGAGATCCTCGACGATATGGAAGCGGACGTACGCAGGGGACTGGTCGGCCAGCCAGCCCAGGAAGAGGATCGACGTGAGGGACCAGAATGGCGACGCTGACTGAGCCGGAGAACAACCGACCTGCCCCCGGACGTCCCGCTGCCAGGCGCCGACCAGCCCAAGATCGGTCGGCGCTGGGAGCGGCCTGGTATGGGTTCGTACGCTACTCGACGGCGACGCTCTTGGCGGCGACGGGCGGCCTTCGTGCGAGTGGGACAATGAACCTACCGCGGAAGGGGGGAGTGCTGCTCATCTGCAATCACCTGAGCCACCTGGACGTGTTCGTGCTGGGCCTGCCGATGCCTCGCATGCTGAACTACGTGGCTCGCTCGACGCTTTTCGTGCCGATCCTCGGGTTCTTGATCCGGTCGGTGGGCGGCTTCCCAATTCAGCGCGAGGGGAAAGGGACTTCCGGGGTGAAGGAAACGCTTCGCAGGCTACGAGACGGTGGTGTCGTGACGTTCTTTCCCGAGGGAACGCGCAGCCCAAACGGCGAGCTCGGTCCGCTGAAGCCCGGGATCGCCGCCCTCGCGGAGAGAGCGCGGGTGCCGATTCTGCCTGCCGGGATCGCCGGTACCTTCGAAGCATGGCCGCGTCACCGGTCTGTGCCCCGCCCGCACCCAATCTGGGTCCACTTCGGCCGGCCGATTGCTCCCGAGGACATCGCGGGTGCCGCACCCGAGGTGATCCTTGCACTCATGCGCGACCGCCTTCTCGAAGCCCAGGATGAGGCCCGGCGCGCACTTGCCCGTCTCAGCGGAAGCTCAGCATCGTAATCAGGATGCTCAGGCCCAGGCCGAACCCGGCCATCCAGCGCATCTTCTCGGTTCGGTCGTCGAACGACACGAGCCCCAGCGTGCTGAAGACGATCCCCAGGATCGGCATCACGCCGAGCGCCTGGAACACGCAAGAAATCAGCCCGAAGCTCACGCCGGCAAGCGCGAGCGTGTTGAAGTGCTTCTCATCCGCCGACTTGGGGCCCGCGGGCTCCGTCACGGAGCCCGGTGCGGGCTGTGGCTGGAACTTCGTCGAAGGAATTTCCGTTGCGCGGACTTGGGTGGCCATGGGTTGTCCTGTGAGCCCGGGATTTGGTGTGTACTCTCGGCTGACGGGCGAGTCGAGACAACCGTAGGTCGCTTCATTACCACTGTCAAAACTTGGGGCGTCACTGCGTGTGCGGGGAGTGGTTGGCAAATCAAGCAAGAAACTCCGCTTGGAGAAAATCGCGATATCGACTAGATTCCGCCCGCCACGATGCGGAGAATCCGATCGGACCTCCGGCCGTCGTCGCCGCCACTCGACCCGACACCTCCGTTCCAACCGCGGTTTTCCCGCCAGCTTCTCCCGTTGAGGCCTGAGTCTCGGCGCTATCGAGAGGCCGATGCGTCGTCGCGGCAAAAGGAGTTTCGCCATGCGACAATCACGATTCTTGCACGGAGGCCTGCTCTTCGTCTTGGCCGCTTCCGCCGGGTTGGCCGGCTGCACGCACAACTACTATTATGGCGGGGTGCCACAGTGCGCTCCGGGCACGCCCGGCGCCGTCCAGTACGGCTCGAGCTGTGAGGTGCCGGCCGCCTCCGGTGGTGCGGCGCTGGTTCAGAACGGCACTCGTTCGTCGGCCGTCGGCCCCACGCCGCGCGTCGTCGTCAGCGAGCCGAGCGGACCCCGGCTCTCCTGGCGCCGGTCTGATCCGGAGGCCGGCGTCGCCACGACCCGCGTCACCGGTGGGATAACCGACGACTCGACGACGACCCGTTAGCTCACGCCTTCGCCCGCGACCCATCCGGCTGCGTGACCCGGGCGACGACGCTCAAGATGGCCCCCGCGCTCACAAACTCGCCCAACACTTCGGGTTCGCTCCCAAGGTCGATCGCGCGCACGGCGTCCGCGACGACAAGCACCCGGCAGTCGCGTGCCAGCAGACCGAGCACCGCGTAACGAACGCAATACTCGGTAGCGACCCCGTAGACGACGAACTGCGGGTTGGTCCGTTGGTACAGGGCCAGAAGCCGGTCCGCGTCCGGACGCTCAAAAAAGTCGAGCGTGCGCTTCTCGACGGTCAGATGCTGAGGGACGGGTCCGTCGAACGCCTGCTCGGGGGCGAGCACCACCCCGCCGGTCCACGTGGTGGCCGCAATGCGGAGCTGACCGGGTGTGCCAGCCATGCAGTGCGGGGGGAAGAGCCGCAGCTCGGCATCCTCGGGCCGGTGCGCGCAGGCTGTGGCGAGGACAGGAATCGCGTGGGTGCGAGCGTGTGCCGTCAATCGGCCGAGATTGCCAAGAATCGCCTGGGAACCGGGCACATAGAGCGCTCCCGAGGGATCGAGGAAATCGCGCTGGGTGTCGATGTCAACGAACACAAGTGGTTGATCGAACATTCGGGTGCTCTCCTTCCGCAGGCCATCATGGCGGCCACGACTGCTGAACGAAAGGCCGAAGATCCGCGACGGCCCGCGTCCCGTCGAGTAAACTCGGATGACCAGCACCGGGACTGTGTCCTGTTCGCGCGGACCATCCTTCCTCCCCCGTACTTGATACTCGTGGTGCCCCTCGAATCGCCGCCGGCCCCTAGAGATCGGAGAGAGATTCTGCAATGCGCGTATTGATCACGGGCGGGGCCGGCTTCATCGGCTCGCACCTCTCGGACGCCTACCTGGCGCGGGGGGACGAAGTGTTCGTGCTCGATGACCTTTCCACCGGGAGCATCGACAATATTCACCACCTCAAGGGGAACCCCCGGTTCCACTACACGATCGAGAGCGTGCACCACCGTGCCGCCGTTGCGGAGCTGGTGGACCAGTGCGACGTGGTCTTTCATCTCGCGGCCGCCGTCGGCGTGAAGCTGATCGTCGAAAGCCCGGTCCGGACCATCGAGACGAACGTCCACGGGACCGAGGTGGTGCTCGCCCAGGCGAACAAGAAAAAGAAAAAGGTCCTGATCGCCTCGACTTCGGAGGTGTACGGCCTCTCGAATCAGGTCCCGTTTCGCGAGGACGGCAACCTCGTCATGGGGGCGACCACAAAAGGGCGCTGGAGCTACGCGTGCTCGAAGGCGATCGATGAGTTCCTCGCGCTGGCGTACTGGCGCGAAAAGAAGCTGCCGACGGTGGTCGTTCGCCTGTTCAACACCGTCGGCCCGCGGCAGACCGGCCAGTACGGAATGGTGATTCCGACGTTCGTGAAGCAGGCGCTCACCGGACGGCCGATCACGGTCTACGGCGACGGCACGCAGTCGCGCTGCTTCGCGTACGTCGGTGACGTCGTCCGCGCGCTGATCGCCCTGATGGACCACGAGGGGGCCGTCGGACAGGTTTTCAATATCGGATCGACCGAAGAAGTTACCATGCGGGCGCTCGCCGGACGCGTCAAGGCGCTCACGGGTTCCCGCTCGGAAATCGTCTTCGTCCCGTACGCGGAGGCGTACGAGGAGGGGTTCGAAGACATGCCCCGGCGCGTTCCCGACGTCTCGAAGATCAGCGCGCTGGTCGGCTTTTGTCCCAGTGTCCCGCTCGACGACATCCTGACTCGCGTGATCGCCTACTTTCGCGGCGATGTGCTGCCATCGGACTGACGGCTCCCGCGTCACGAGACGATCAGTCGGGTCTCAGTCGCCGCCTGCCATTCGCTGGAGCTCGACCATGTCACGGTAGCGGCCGTTCCGCTCGAGGAGCTGGGTGTGGCTACCGGCCTCGATGATGGTTCCCCCTTCCATCACGACGATGCGATCGGCGTGGCGGATGGTGCTCAGACGGTGCGCGATCACAAAGGACGTGCGGCCGCGCAGGAGCGTGGAAAGACTGCGCTGGATGAGCTGCTCGCTCTCGCTGTCGAGGTTGCTGGTCGCCTCGTCGAGGATGAAGATGCGCGGATCGGCGAGCACGGCGCGGGCGATCGCGAGGCGTTGTCGTTGGCCGCCGCTGATGCGGACGCCGCGTTCACCGATGACTGTATCGTAGCCGTCTGGGAACCGCTCGATGAACTCCGCCGCGTTGGCGACTCGCGCGGCCCGCTCGACATCAGCGCGGCCGGCGCTCCGGCTCGCATAGGCGATGTTCTCCGCGACCGTCCCGTCGAACAGGAAGACGTCCTGCTCGACGATCCCGAGCAACCGCCGGTAGCTCTCGACGTCGATGTCGCGGAGATCGGTGCCATCGAGCTCCACAGCGCCGAGGGTCGGATCGTAGAACCGGGCGATCAGGTTGCAGAGGGTCGTTTTCCCTGCGCCGCTACGGCCGACCAGCGCGACGACTTCCCCGGGCTCGACGTCGAGATTGATGTCTCGGAGCACGAGCGTCTCGGTCTTCGGGTACTGGAAGGAGACGTTGCGCAGCGTCATGCGACCGGCGACCGCGGCCTTCGCTGTTTTGACCGCGCCGGCTCGCGAAACCATCTCGCGCGGCTCGGCGAGCAGGTCGAGTACGCGTTCGAATCCCGACAGGTTGTTTTGAAGCTGAGTCACGCTGGTCGCGATCACCGTGACCGGCTCCAGCAGCATGGCCAGGTAAACGAGGAACATCATCAGGTCGCCCGGCGAGAGGCGGCCGTTCAGCACTTCGAGCCCGCCATACAGCAAAAGCACGCCCGAGGCGCCGGGGAGCAGAAGGTCCCAGACCACTTCCACGATGCGAGACCACCGCCAGGCGAAGAACTCCTGCCGCGCCATGTAGTGGTTTTCGCCGACGAACCGCGCCGACTCCGTGCGCTGGCGACCGAAGGCGCGGACGACCCGCATGCCGCCGAAGGCTTCGGCCGTCTTGGCGTCGATTTCCTGCCTCTGCTTGCGCACGTCGCGGTAGAGCGGTCGCAGGCGGCGGTTCCAGAGGCGGTCCGAGCCGTAGACGCCCGGGACGAGCAGGAGCGAGCCCAGGAGCAAGCGCCAGTCAACCCAGGCCAGAACGACCAGGCCTCCTACAAACTGCACCACGGCCCGCCAGGGATTGTAGAGCATGCTGAACACGAGCTCGCCCACTCCTCCCGCGTCCTCGCGCAGCAGGCTGGCCGCGCCGCCTGCCTTGAGCTGGTAGACGCGGTGAAGCGGCAGGCGCGACGCGTGCTCGAAAACCCGGCGCCGGACCGCGATTTGCACGCGCTTACTCGCCAGGGTAGCGAGCCAGCGGCTCCACAAGCCGGTCAGGGTCCCCACGACCGACACCACGAACACGATCGCGACCAGCGCGAACAGCCTCTCGCGCGGCTGCGGCGGAATCGGCAGCCAGGCCGGCGTGCCTGCGGGCAACGGCCGGCCGAGGAGCACGTTGTCGATGACGAACTTGGTCGCGGCGGGAGGAACGAGTTTCAGGAGCGTAACGGCCGACAGGATCGCCAGGGCCGCCGCGATCGCGATTCGGTTCCCTTCGAGTGCGTGGCTTAGCTCGCGATAGAGACGTCCAAGAGAACGCTGTTTCGGCGGACCGTCTGCGCCGCCCGGCCCCGGCTCCCCCGGGCGTTCCCGTCGGTAGCGGGCGAACCGTTGTCGACTGCCACCCCGTCCGTTTCTAGTCAATCGCGGCAGGTCCCTTGGCTTTGTAGGGTGCATGAAATGCACCGGCGCGTTCCACGCACCCTCGAAATCAGCAAATCATCCCGCGAGTGTCGGAAGTACATATGGCCCTTTCGGGATGACCGCGACCCGGGCATCCGACCCGTGCTGCGCCAGCGCCTCGGCCAATGCCGATTCCACGCTCAGCGCCGGTTCGACGAACAGGCCAGAGAGAATCTCGGATGAGAGCCCATCCGAGACGTACTTCACGCGTGCCTTGCGCCGGACCTTGGCCAGCTCTTCGAGCTGCCACTGGTCCATGACGAAGTAATCCTTGCCGAGGATCCGTTCCATGAATCCCTCGAGCGTCGTGTGTTCGCGGAAAAGGCTGGCGAACTCCGGGCTGCCGATTCCCTCATCGAGCCGCGCGGCGAGGATGATCGTGCCCCCTTGCTTGACGATCGGCAGGCAACCGGTCAGGCCCTTGATCGACTGATAGAACGTCGCGTCGAGCGGAAACCCGGCCGCGCTCGTGACCACAATATCCACCGGCCGCGCGACGGGTGCCTGGACGATCCCCTCGACGAACTTCACGCCGGCCAGGAACGCTTCTTCCATATCCCCTGCGACGACCGAGGTAACCCTGCGCAGGCTGTCGAGCGTGACATTGGCGATAAAGTCGCAGCCCGCCATGCGCGCGATCCGCGTGTTCTCCTCGTGGACCGGGTTACCTTCGAGGATGCCGCAATCCGCGTTGGGGTGCTCCAGGAACGCCGGACTGTGCCAGCGCTTGACCGTCTCGAGCGCGGCGACTCCGGGGCAGATCAGCTTGCGTCCCCCGGAGTAACCGGCCATCAAATGCGGCTCGATCAGTCCGGTGGCGATCTTGAGGTCGGCCGAGACGTAGCGCGTATCGATCCACGCGGGGACGCCGCGCGGCGTCGTGCCGAGGTGGCTATGCTCGTCCAGGCGTGTGCCGTCGTGGTCCTCGACGCGATAGGTCGCCGCGATCTCCGCGCTCAGCATGTCGATCTTCTCGGCTGCCGTGCTCGCCCGGTGCAGGCCGGTGGCAACGAGGATGCGAATCTGCTCGGCGGCTAGCCCCGCGTCGTGCAGGGCGGAGAGCATCGGCCTCAAGATCGTCGCGTTCGGGACGGGCCGGGTGATGTCGCAGACGAGGATGCAGGCGTTGCGCCGGCCGCGCGCCAGGACGCGCAGCGGCGCGCTATGGATCGGGTGCTCCAGCGCCTCGGCGACGGCGAGCTCGGGGTAGGGGAGGTGGGGAACGTCCCGGATCGCGAGCGGGCCGACCACGCGATCGGCCGGCAGTTCGACGGAGAGGCCGGTGCGGCCGTAATCCAGAGTGACGCGGAGCGTTTTCATCAACAAAGGCGCCACGGCAAGGGTTGGGTCGGCCCGGTTTGATACCCACCAACTTACTCGCCGGATGGCGCTCGCGGCCAGCCCCTTTGCTCGTGCTCGACGGGTCGTTTCGCGTCAGAGCGGCCGGATGCGGATGTTCCGATAGGCAACCGGTCCGTGGTCCCCTTGCAGCAGGATCGGTCCGGGCCGGTCCGGACCCGGGAGGCTCGAACGCGTGCCCCCTTCGCCGAAATAGCCGAGGTACTTGCCATCCTTCGCTTCGAGCTTCACGCGCAGCTCCACCGGCTTGCCGGCGTTTTCCTGATTCAGTCGCTCGAACGCCGCCTTGTCGGTCTCGCCGTAGCGGACATCGATCTTGTCGTAGACGGATTTGCCATTCCAGACCAGGCTGAGGCGTTTCCCCTTGAGCGTGATGTCGAACGACTGCCACTCCCCGGGCGGCTTCGCGTGGTTCTCCCTCGGAATGGCTCGCTCGTAGAGCGCGCCGCAGTCGTGGAAGGCGAGCTTGGAAGCACCAAAGCTGTCGAACACCTGGATCTCGAAGAGGCCGCGATTGTAGACCCCGGAGTTGCTCCCCTTCGGAACGGTGAACTCCAGGTGCAGCTCGTAGTCGTTGAAGTTCTGTTCCGTCATGATGTCGGAACCGCGTCCGTCCTCGCCGCAGAGCAGCACGGCGTCCGGCCCTCCTCCCGAACCGACCGGCAGCAAACGAGCAGGGTCTGCCGGGTCGAGCCGGACGTCGTCGCAGGCGACCCAGACCTTTTTCGCGTCGGGGTTGCGAAACTTCCAGCCTGACAATCCCTTCCCGTCGAACAACGGTCGCCATCCCTCGGCGCTCGGCGCGTCGGCGGCTCGGGCGACCATCGGCGCGAGCCACGCAAGGGTCACCGATATTCCGGCAACACAGGCAAAACGGCGAGGCCTTGCAGACATGGCCAGTGGACTCCGGTTCGGGCAACGGGGCCGCCGCGGCAGCCCAGCCGAATATTTTGCCCCAGGATGAAGGGACCGCAGCGCGATCGCAAGAGGTTAGTCCGGTAGGGGGGCAACAGATCGCGCGGCGGGCGGCCCTGTGCGCTTCAGCGCCGCGCGGCGACCGCGGCGCTGGTGGGCATGCTGGCGACGGCTGGTGCTCCGATCGTGTTATCCTGCACGTGGAACTGTGCCGCGATGCGGTCGCGGGCTTCGCTCAGTCGGAAGACCGCGCCGGTTGCACCGCCGGCTTTCAGTTGGTCGGTGACTTTACCCACGTTCGACGGTATTCCCCAGCGCCCAACGATCAGCGGCAGGTCGTTCGACTGGGACCGGATACGGCGGACGACGTAACGGGCCTTCGTCAAACCGCCCGGCGGCACGTGGGACAGAACAACGAGCGCCGGCTTGCACTCGGCCACGTGGTCGGCCAGTTTGAGCGGTGTGCCGAGGTCCTCCAGGATCGTGAGGGTCAATCCCGCGGGCTTCAGCAGAACGCTGAGCATGCGGAGCGCCAGGGTGTCGGAAAGGTCGTTAGCCGGAATGCCGAGAATTTTGACGTCGCCATGATCGACCACCGCGGGCGCGCCCGGGTTGTTTTTGGTGTCTTCCGCGGTTGCGGTCGACTTGAGATCGTACGTCGGCGTTTCCGCCAGCTCCGTCAGGAGGTCGTCGATGACGCGCCAGATGAAGGCCTGCTCGCGCTCGTCGATATCACCCCGGCTGAAGTCTCGCTCGGCGCGGGAGAGGGTAGGGACCAGGACCTCGTCGAAGACCTCGGCGCGCGGACGTTTCTTCAGCATTTCGTCGATCAGCTCGGTTGCGCCGTCTTGGTCCATGGCCATCAGGCGCTGGTAGAACTGGATGCCGGGTGTGAGCGGCGGGTCTTCGCCGAGGAGTATGGCGAACGCCTGCAACCCGGGAACATACTTCCCGATCACGGCCAGGCAGACCGTGAGGGGTGTCGAGAGCAAGAGCCCGATCGCCCCCCAGAGCCAGGTCCAGAACATCGCGGCGACGAGCAGGCCGAACGACGACACTCCCGTAGTCTTGCCGTAAATGACGGGCTCGAGGTAGCTGTTCGCCAGGACTTCGATTGACGCGAACAGCCCCAAGACCAGCAGCGGCTGCCGCCAGTCCGCGCCGGGAGCGCTGGCGATCGAGAACGCGAACGGCAACAAGAATGCCGTGCCCGGCCCGACGTACGGGATGAAACGCAACAGCGCGGCCAGCACACCCCAGAGGACGGCGTACTCGACTCCGATCAGCCGCAAGCCGATCGCGACCACAAGGCCGACCGTCGAGTTGACCGTGGCGAAGGTCATGAGATACCGGCTGATCCGCTGGTCCACCTCTTCCATGGTCTTGGTGGTGACGCTTATCCGTCGTGTTCCCGCGAGCCGGATCAAGCGCTCGGTGAGATCTTCCCGATTAATGAGCAAGAAGAAGACGAGAATCAGAACGAATGCTCCCGAGCCAATGTATTCGAGTGTCGGCCCGAAGAGTTCACCGAGCCAGACATCCAGCGAGCGTTCTGAGACGATCCGGACGGGGACGGTTTTCTCCCTGGATTCGTCCTCAGGGGCCGCGCTCTGATCCTTGGGCGCCTCCGGATTGCTCAACGTTTGGGTGACATCGTGCACGACCTTCGTGGTCTTCTCGAACACCCCCTCGGTCTTGGGTTGCACGCGTTTGAGTCGGGCGATCAAGTTCCTTTCGTACGTGGGAAGCTTCTCCATCATCGTCGTGAGCTGTTGGCCGACCTGGTAGCCCAGCACGCCGAGCAGGGCCAGCGCGATCAGGACGGTGAGAGCAGCGGCAGGCGTCCGCGGAATCCCCCAGCGGTGGAAGAACCTCGACAACGGGGCTAGCGCGAAGCTGAGGAGCACCGCGAACGCGAGCGGCTTCAATACCTCGGCCGCATACGACATGAACGCGATGATGGCCAGGATTAAGAACGTGAGGACAATCGGATGGCTCGTCGTCACCATTCCACGACGCTCGGGCATGACGCTCGCTCCCTTGCGGACGGTCTCGGAAATCCCATTTTCTGTCGTGTGATGCATGAACGACAAACGGGCCTGAACCGAACGGTGGTAGCGAACCGCGTGCCGGGGGGCTCATCCTGGGCGCGCGGATTGCTTGCTGATAGGCTTCCACTGCGTACGCGCGCTCGCTGTCATCTTCGCAAAGGAGGTCCACTCCCATGACTGCCCCCGATCCAAGCCGTCGCGAGTTCATGCAAGCCGGCGCCGCCGGGCTAGCGGCCGTCGCGCTGAGCGGCGCGGCCGCGTTCCAGGAGCGGAAGAACGCGGGCGGGATCCCGTTGCGACCGCTCGGGAAGACGGGCGAAATGGTGTCGCTCATGTGCCTGGGCGGACATTCGAGCACCAACCCCAAGAAGTTGACCGAGAAACAAAGCCTGAAGCTGATCCAGCGCGCCGTCGATGAGGGCATTACCTTCATGGATAACTGCTGGGACTACCACGACGGTGGTGCCGAGGAATGGATGGGGAAGGCCCTCGCCGAGGGGGGACGCCGCGACAAGGTCTTCCTCATGACCAAGGTCTGCGGGCGGACGGCGAAGGAGGCCGCCTCGAACCTCGACGACAGCCTGCGGCGGTTGAAAACGGACCGCATCGACCTCTGGCAGTTGCACGAGATCGTGTACGACAACGACCCGGACTGGGTGTTCGACGACGGTGGCGCGCTGACCGCCGGCCTGAACGCGATCAAGGAAGGGAAGGTCCGCTACCTCGGCTTCACGGGGCACAAGGACCCCATCATTCACTTGAAAATGCTCTCGAAGCCCTACGATTGGGCCGCCGTTCAGATGCCCCTCAACGTGATGGACGTCCACTACCGCAGCTTCCAGTCCCAGGTGCTCCCCCTCCTGCTTCAACGCGGCATCGGCGCGCTCGGAATGAAAAGCCTGGGGGGCCGCGGCGAGATCGTTTCCAAGGCGGGCGTTCCCGTCGAGGACGCGCTGCGGTACGTGCTGTCGCTGCCGATCTCGTCGCTTGTTTCCGGGATCGACTCGGAAAAAGTGCTCGACCAGAACCTGAAGATCGTCCGCGAATTCACGCCCGCGACGCCCGATGAAATGGCCCGGATCGAGCAATCGACGGTCAAGCTGGCGGGCGACGGTCGCTTCGAGCTGTTCAAGTCGTCGAAGCTCTTCGACGGGCCGGTGCATCGGAGGCAGCACGGCTTCGATACCGCGATTTCGTGACGCCGCAAGCGCCGGGTGGGCCCGTGCTCGGAGGGGCCCACGCGAGGTCGCCAGTCGCGTCAAGCAACGTGTGTGCGGTGCGAGCCTTCCTCGTTGAAGATCACGCGGACGTCGTCAGCGCGAGCGTCCGGCACCGAAGCCGTGACGACGACGTGCCCGGATTCAAGACCGGTGAGATAATGGTGCGCTTCCGGCTCCGGAATTCCCGAGCCGATCAAGGCGCCCAGGATGCCTCCCGATGCCGCGCCGATGCCCGCGCCGGAAAGGGCGGACGCAAAGGGTCCCCACACCAGGAAGGTGCCGATGCCCGGAAGCGCGAACGTCGCGCCCGCGACCGCAAGACCGACGAGCGCGCCGATCGCGGCTCCCGAGACCACACCCGCCGTCGCTCCCTCGCTGCTAAGGTCTTCCGCTCCTGTCGCTTCGGCAAGGTTGTGCTGTTTGGTCGTGTCCTTCATCGCCACGCCTATCCCGTCCGTCGCGATCCCCTGGGCCTTGAGGCGGTTGATCGCGCTCTCGGCTTCTTCCCGTGTCTCGAACAAGCCGACGATGTTTCGCATGAGATTGGTCCTGTTCTGAAATGTCCGGCACGGAAACCCGGTCGAAGCACACCGCCGTCGGGGCCCCGCGCATTTACGAGAAGATTCCGGGCAAAGCCTGCGCCAACATGCCCGCGCGTTCTGGACCAGCCGCGATCGCTGGAACTCCGGTTCGCTTGCGGAAGCGCATTGCCCACGAGTTTGTCTTCAATTGCCCACAGGTAGCGGGCGGTGCGATTTGCGCAGCGCACGATTCAACCGCTCAGAAGAGCGATTGCAGGGCTGACCCTCGGTTCACCGCGAGGGGACGTCCGAGAGTGTCGCGCACTTCGGTTTCGGGCGCGATGCCGAGGCACGAGAGAATCGTTGCCGCGAGGTCCGCGGGAACGACGCGCCCGTCCTTAGGCTGACCGCCGATACGGTCGCTGGCGCCGTGGACGTGTCCACCACGAATGCCGGCCCCTGCCAGCGCAACGGAGAACACCGAGCCCCAGTGGTCTCGGCTTCCTCCGGCATTGATCCGGGGAGTCCGGCCGAACTCGCCCATCCAGACCACCAGTGTCTCGTCGAGCAGCCCCCGAGCATCGAGGTCGTCGAGCAGCGCAGAGAATCCCTGGTCCATCGGGGGCATCAGGTGGTCTTTGAGCCGGTTCGTGCCGTCGTTGTGGATGTCCCAGCCGGGGTTCCCCGTGTTCGCGGCCTGGTCGCGGGGCCAGTTGACCTGCACCAGCGAGACGCCCGACTCCACCAGCCGCCGCGCCAGCAGGCAGCACTGGCCCCACTTGTGGTGTCCGTAGCGGTCGCGGAGCCGTGGGTCCTCGCGCTCCAGGTCGAACGCCCGGCGCACGCGGGTGCCGCGCAACAGGTCGAACGCCTGCACGAACTGCTGGTCGTGCCGCAAGACGGCCGGCGAACCGGCGAGCGCTGCGAGGTGGCGGTCAACCTCGCTCAGCAAGTCGCGCCGGCGGCTCATCCGGAGGGCAGGTAGGTTGTCGGAAAGGCGAAGCTGCGGCACCTCGAATTCCGTCCTGTGCACGTCGCACTCGACGAGCCACGGGTCGTTCAACCGACCCAGGAAGCCGCCGTTCTGGCCCGGCCAGACGACGTGCGGATTGTTGTAGATCGTTTCCGGCAGCACCACTGCTGAGGGGAGCCCCGGAGGGCCGTGACGCAGATGTCTGACCAGCCCCGCCAGCGATGGCCGGTCTTCAGCGCTGACGGTGAAATCCTCGCGGTTTTTCCCGAGCGCGTGCTCGAACCCCGTCAGCATCGCGTACCCGCTGCTCATGTGCGCGTTGTCGCCGGTCGACACGGCCCGCAGGACACACAATTTGTCGAGTCGCTGGGCGACTCGGGGCATCAGCTCGCCGACGAGCACGCCCGGCACGCGCGAGGCGATCGGCTTCCAGTCTCCCTTGATCGTCTCGGGAGCGTCCGGCTTCGGATCCCACGTCTCGTGCTGCGGGGGCCCGCCGAGCATGAACAACACGATGCACGACTTCGCGCGACCGAACCCAGCCGTCGTGCCGGCGCTTGCGGCGGCTCGGGCGCGCAACAGGCCGGGGTGCGAGAGGCCGAGCAGGCCAAGACCGCCGATCCGCATCGCCTCGCGCCGCGAGACCCCGTCGCACAATCGGATCGGCTCGCCTAACAGGCTCAGCATCGGTCGGACCCTCCGGACGGTTGCTCAGGACCACAGCTTCTTGAGCACGCGCCCGCCAACATCGGTCAGGCGCTCGTCGCGGCCGTTGTGGAGGTGGGTGAGCTGCTTATGGTCGAGGCCCATCAGATGCAGGATCGTCGCATGGATGTCGTTGACGTGGGCCCGCTCCTCCACCGCGCGGAGGCCGATCTCATCAGTCGCGCCGAGCACGGTGCCGCCTTTGACGCCGCCCCCGGCCATCCACATCGTAAAGCCCATCGCGTTGTGGTCCCGCCCGCGGCCCCCTTTCTGGCTGGCGGGGGTGCGGCCGAACTCCGCCCCCCACACGACGAGCGTGTCATCGAGCAGGCCGGTCCGCTTCAGGTCGGTCAACAGCGCGGCCACGGGCTTGTCGGTCATGCCGGACATCTTCTCGTGGTTGGCGTCGACGTCATCGTGCGCGTCCCACTGCATTGCGACCGGCCCGCCGCCGGAGTAGAGCTGGACGAAGCGGACGCCGCGCTCGACGAGCCGCCGCGCCAGCAGGCAGCGGGTCCCGAATTCGGCCGTCTTGGGGTCGTCGAGACCGTAAAGTCGCTTCGTCTCGTCCGACTCGCGCGCGAGGTCGACCGCCTCGGGCGCAGCGCTCTGCATGCGAAACGCGAGCTCGTAGCTGGCGATCCGGGCCGAGAGCTCACCGTCGGCCGGGTCGAGCGTCTCCTGGTTCATCTCGCGGAGCAGGTCGAGGGTCTTCCGCTGTTGACGCGTGGAGAACTCGGCGGGCGGCTGCAAGTTGACGATCGGCTTCGGTCCGCTCCGGAACAACGTCCCCTGGTAGTTCGCGGGCAGGAACCCCGCGCCCCAGCACGGCGCCCCCCCTTCCGGCGTCCCTTCGGGCTGGGTCATCACGACGAACGCGGGGAGGTCGTCGCTCTCGGAGCCGAGTCCGTACGTGACCCAGCTTCCGAGGCTCGGATAACCCATGAAGATGCGGCCGGTGTTCATCTGGTACATCGCCGGCGCGTGGACCACGCTATCGGCGACACACGAACGGATGAGCGCGATATCATCCGCATGCTTGTGCAGGTGCGGCACGAGGTCGGACATGTCGAGGCCCGACTGCCCGTATTTCCCCCAGCGCCGGTGACTCCCCAGCAGGAGCGGGTCGTTCTCGATGAACTGGCCGTCGACTCGCCCGAAGCTCCCCGGGACCGGCTGGCCGTCGAGTCGGTTGAGCAACGGCTTCGGGTCGAACATGTCCATGTGGCTCGGGCCACCCGTCATGAACAAGAAGATGCACCGCTTCGCCTTCGCGGG
Organism: Isosphaeraceae bacterium; assembly: GCA_031291845.1. Taxonomy (GTDB): domain Bacteria; phylum Planctomycetota; class Planctomycetia; order Isosphaerales; family Isosphaeraceae; genus DAIDJG01. The sequence continues at coordinate 18,471 of JARLIH010000224.1, forward strand.
ATGATGGCCCGGCCGGTCCGCGAGCGGGTTGGCGAGCTCGGCGGCACGCGCTTCGTTCTGAAGCAGGTAAGACAGCCCAAGCAGGCCGAAGCCGTTGCCCGTGCGGCGGAGAAAGTCGCGACGGTTGGAGGCCAACAGGGGCTGCGGACCGGGGCACGACGTGGGTTGCATCGGTTCCTCTCGCCGCGGACGAATCCCGTTCTGCTGTACGCCCGGCAATGGCCGGCCCTACATTACGGGATGTAAATAAACTCGTTTCGGTTCAGCATCGCCAGCGCGAAATCGACCCACGCGGCGGCCTCTGCATCGTCGACGGAGGCCGGCTTGAAGCTCGGTCTCGCGAGCTTTTGCCCCTGCCGGGCCTCGCGTCGCAGCAGATCCGCCTGCGCTGCGATAAATGCCCGAGCCTGCTCGAGTTCCCGTTGGTTCGGCTCCCGTGCGAGGACGAGCTTGTACGCTCTCAGCACCCGTGCGTCGTTTCCGCCGGCGGTCTCATAGAGCACCCGGCCCGCAAGCGCCTTGGCGCGAGCGCTGACGAAATCGCTGTTGATGAGTACGAGGGCCTGGAGAGCATGCGTACTCACGCCCCGCTGGGGGCAGGCGGTTTGGGTGTCGGGCGCGTCGAACGCTTCGAACAGCGGGTAACGCACGTTCCGCTTGCGGAATAGGTAGAGCGACCGCCTGAGGTGCTCGATCGAGTCGGGGGTCTCGGGCCAGAGGTCGACGACTTCGGCCTCGGTGAAGATCAGGTCCTCGACTTCCTTTTCGATCGGCACCAGGACGCCGGGGCCGCCCGCTCTCGGACTCAACTCGCTGGTGACGGCCAACAGCGCGTCGCGCAGACTTTCCGCTTCCAGCCGACGGCGGTTCATGCGACCGAGCAGCGCATTTTCCGGGTCGTCCGCCACGAGTTTGGGGTCCGCGACGTGCGACTGGCGGTAGACGGCGGACGTCACCATCAACCGGTGCAGCGGCTTGAGCCGCCAACCCTGCGCGACCAGTTCGGTGGCGAGCCAGTCGAGCAGTTCGGGATGCGTCGGCGGTTCGCCTCGGACGCCGAAGTCACTAGGCGTGGCGACGATCCCGCGCCCGAAATGGTGTTGCCAGAGGCGGTTGACGATCACCCGGGCCGTCAGCGGGTTGTCGGCCCGCACGAGCCAGCGGGCGAGCGCCAGACGGCGTCCGGTCGAGGCGGGAGTCGGCTCGATCTGTTCCGGAAAAGCGGGCTTGCTCAATGACGCCAGGACAATGCCGGGCGGGTGCGGGCCCACTTTCGGGCCTCGGTTCTTCGGGTCGCCGCGCTTGTACACGAACACGTCCGGGGCGCCCTTGCCGTCATCGACGAGCGCCATCGCGTGGGCTGGGGGACGCGGGAGCGTGCGCTCGATTTCGTAGATCGCGCGTTTGAGCCGCTCTCGCTCCGCGTGGTCCACCGCGTTGGCGGCGACGGCTTCCGCCACCTCCTCCCACGAGATCTTCAGCGTGGAGGCGAATCCCTCGGCGAGTCGCTTCTGGGCGGGCGTCCTGTCCTTCTCCGGGATTGCCATGAGCGCCCGCTCGGCGGGGGTCAGAAGGGCCTTTTTCTGCTCGGCCAGCCGGTTTCGATACGGCACCTCGAGCTGCGCGATCGCTTGACGCAACGGCGCGGTCTTCGCATCGATGTCTTTCTTGGCCGCTTCGTACGACGCCTGCTCGGCCGGCGATGCGATCGGCTTGTCGACGAGCTCTGCGGCGGCGAAGAACGACTGGAGCCGGTAGTAGTCGGTCGTCGGCAGCGCATCGAACTTGTGGTCGTGGCAGCGGGCGCAGGCCACCGTCAGTCCGAGGAAGACCGAGCCGACGGTGCCGGTAATTTCCGTGAGTTCCGATTGCCGCTTCACGGCCGGGTCGGCATTGCCGCCGACCACTTCGCGGGGACCGCAGCGGCCGAATCCGGTGGCGACCAGTGCGCCCGGGTCGCCTGGAGCCGCCTCGTCCCCGGCGAGCTGGAGGGTCAGGAAACGGTCGTAAGGCATATCGGCGTTGAGCGCCGCGACGACCCAGTCGCGGTAGCGCCAGGCGTCAGGACGTTCCGCGTCCAGCTCGAAACCGTTGGAGTCGGCGTAGTGCGCCAGGTCGAGCCAGTGCTGGGCCCACCGCTCGCCGTACGCCGGGCTGTCAAGCAACCGGTCAACGAGTCGCTCGTAGGCGTCCGGACGCGAGTCATTCAGGAACGACTCCGCTTGCTCGGCAGTGGGCGGAAGTCCCGTCAGGTCGAACGTCACCCGGCGCAACAATGCCACCCGGTCTGCTTCGCGAGCATGGGGCAGGCCCATCTCTTGCAATCCGGCGAGGACGAAACGATCGATCGGATTGCGGACCCAACCGAGCTCCTTCACGGCCGGCGGCATGGGTCTCGCGGGGACCTGGTAGGCCCAGTGGGCCCGTTGCTCGGGAGTGAACGACTCGAGCGGCGCGGGTTCAACGGCCGTTGTGCCGGCGGTCACGACTAACGCCGTAAGGAATGTGAGCGGCAGTGTGTGCTCGACGCGGGGCATCAAGGAACTCCGCCAGGCCATCGGGAGTGGTCCGACCAAGTCATTCTGCCGCAACAGGAGTTGCGTGGCAACCAGACCGACACGTGGTCAGCAAAGAAGCCAGGAGTGGCCGAGTGCCTCACTGATGTAAAGCCGGCCAATGCCGGCCCTACCGAAGGTGGCGTTCTCGCCGATGAGTGCCGCGGCCGCTCAGACCAGTTCGCGAATCACCCGTCCTTCGTACGTGACCTGAACGGGCCTTCCATCCGGCGTCTGATGTGTGGTGTTGAGCGGAATCCCGAGGCAATGGTAGATCGTGGCCGCGAGATCCTCGGTGTAGTAGGGCGCCTCGGTCGGCTGCTCGGCCAGGGCGTTGGTTTGCCCGACGGCCGTCGCGGGGCGGATACCGCCGCCGGCCAGCAGGGCGATACCCGCAGTGGACCAGTGGTCGCGGCCGGCGGACGGGTTGACTTTTGGGGTCCGTCCGAAGTCGCTCAGTACGACGACGAGCGTTGAGTCGATCTGGCCGCGGTCCGTCAAGTCCTGAAGCAAGGCTGCCAGGGCCGTGTCCAGGCGGGGAAGCAGCCGGGTCTTCAGCGACTCGAAGTTGTTCACATGGGTGTCCCAACCGCCATCGGTGACGGTGACGAACCGGACGCCCGACTCGACCAGTCGCCGGGCGAGCAGGCACCCCTGGCCGAGCGAGTGCCGGCCGTAGCGGTCGCGCATGCGCGGGTCTTCAGAGGCGATGTCGAACGCCTTCTTCGCACGAGGAGCCGTAATCAGGCTGTACGCCTTCTTGGAGAAGCTCTCCGCGGCATCGAGGGCGGTCGGACTCGACTCGACCTTCGCCTGCCAAGTGTCGACGGCGTCGAGCACCTTCATCCTGCGCTGGAAACGGGCGGTGTCCACGCCGCCGGGAAGCGTGACGTCGCGGACGGTGAACGCGGGGCTCGACGCGTCGCCCGGCAGCACGAACGGGTTGTACTGGTCGCCAAGGAATCCGGCGATGCCGCCGCCGAAGCGCTGGTCGATGGCGGTGCCCACCTGGATATAGGGGGGCATGCTTTCGCGGTCCCCCTTTTCCTTGGACACGACCGCGCCGAACGCCGGATAGGTTAGCGCGGGGTTGAATGGGTGGCCGGTCATCATGTATGCGTCGGCCACGCCGTGCGACCCGTTGCGCGGGTTGAGGGACCGCAGGATCGAGTACTTGTCCTGGTGCCGGGCGAGCATCGGCAGGGGGTCGCAGAGCTGAATGCCGGGCACGTTCGTGTCGATGACCCCGAACTCGCCCCGGATCTCCACCGGCGCCTCGGGTTTGGGGTCGAAGCTGTCGATGTGGCTGATCCCCCCTTGCAGCCACAGGAGGATGCAGGAGACATCTTTCCCGGTCTCGGCCGTGCGGGCGCTCAAGTATTGGGGCAGAGACAGGCCGAACGCCGTCAGCGATCCGACCCGGAGGAAATTGCGCCGGGTGATGCCGTCGCAGCTCCGGTTCGACCCGAGGCTCCACTGGAACATTGAACCACCCCTTTCCAGCGAACTTTGAAGGCGAGACGACCCGGCTGGGCAGGTCGCGTGTATGGCAGGTAGGATGTCTATCGCACTGGCTTTGAAGGAAAGTTTAACATTGAGTTTGCGGAAATTGCAAGTGGATTCCGTGTCCTGGCGGGCGCCGAGTCGCCGGGACGGCAAGTTTCTGCGGGGGTGCTCTTGAGTGGTGTCGTGCTACGCGGGCTATCCAAGGACTACGGGGTTGGCGTCGGGGCGGTCTCCGGTGTCGACCTGGACGTTCAGCGCGGCGAGTTGTTCGTCCTGATCGGCCCGTCGGGCTCGGGGAAGAGCACGCTGCTCCGCTTGATCGCGGGGCTCGAGTCTCCGACGGCGGGCGAGGTCTGGATCGGCGGACGGCGGGTCGATCCGCTGCCGCCGCGCGAGCGCGACGTGGCGATGGTCTTTCAAAACCCCGCGTTGTTCCCGCATCTCTCGGTGTTCGAAAACCTGGCGTTCGGCCTGCGTGCGCGGGGCGTGCCCGGGGCTGAGATCGACGAGCGAGTGAAGCGGACCGCGGTCCAACTGCGGCTGGATGGGTTACTCGATCGGCGTCCGGAAACGCTCTCCGGCGGCGAACGCCAGCGCGTGGCGCTTGGGCGCGCGATCGCCCGTCGGCCGGCCGTCTCGTTGTTCGACGAGCCGTTCTCGAGCCTGGACGCGCCTCTTCGTGTGGCCCTGCGGGCAGAGCTGACTCGCTTGCACGGCGAGCTCGGCGCGACGATGATCCACGTGACGCACGACCAGGCCGAGGGGCTTGCGCTGGGCCAACGGATCGCCGTGATGGACCGCGGCCGCATCGTCCAGGTCGGCGTCCCGCGGGACGTGTACGACCGGCCGGCGACTCGCTTCGTGGCCGAGTTTCTCGGCAGCCCGCCGATGAACGTCTTGCCGTGCGCCGTCGAACGCGCGGGTGACTCGGTCCGGGTCACCGTCATCGACGGGCCCCGGCAGGCGAGCTGGACTTCGGAGGGACGATTTCCCTGGAGCGATGGGCCGACGCGGGTCGACTTGGGCGTGCGACCCGAACAGCTTTCGGTGGGCCCGGAAGCGTCCAGTTCTGCCTCGATCACAATCGCGATGGAAGTCCGGCGGCTGGAACCGCAGGGGCACGAGACGATCGCGGAGCTCTCCCTCGGACCGCACCGGATCTTCGCGCGCTTGCCGGCACACACTCGGGTTGCGATCGGGGACCGGCCGCACGTCGGATTCGACCCCTCCGCCTTGGTCGCGTTCGACCCGACGACGGGGGTCGCGCTCCGTTAGGCCACGCGACCGGATTGCCGAAGGGTGTTCGCCGGGATAGCCTGGTGTTCGTTGCTTTTCGTCGTGCGGCGACTGGGCCGAGAGGGGCGCTCCTCGATGCGAGAGTTGTTGCGGCGTCTGACCGCCGCGCTGGAACAAGGGCGGGAACAGGTCGTCTGCCAGGTCGTCGAAACACGCGGCTCGACGCCGCAGAAGGCCGGCGCCCTGATGGTCGTCGACCCCGACGGCGGGCAGCTCGGCACGCTTGGCGGCGGGTGCGTCGAGGCCGAGGTGAAACAGAAAGCGATCCGCCGGATCGGCCAGACCGGGGCGGACGTCCACGCGTTCGTCCTGGACCATGACTACGCGTGGGCCGACGGGCTCGTCTGCGGCGGTAAGATGACCATCGTCTCCGAGGCCGTGCGAGGCGGCGAGCCGCTCGCCTATTTCCGGACGTACCAGCGCCTGCTCGAGGCGGGCGAGGGTTTCACCGAGGCCGTGGTCACCGAGGCCGACCGCGCGGAGGATGTCGCCGGAGCACGTTATTTGTTCGACTCCGCCGGCGAATTGGCGGCGTGCTGGCCCCCCGGCCGGGCCGTCGCTGCGCCGCGGGCGAACCCAATCGCGCTTTCCGATCGCCCCAAGCCCGCAGTGCGCGGTGGCGTGGCGTACCTGCCCACCTTGCCGCGCATCCGCCTGATGATTGTCGGAGCGGGGCACGTCGGCCAGGCCGTCGGAGCGCTCGCGAGCCAGGCGGATTTCGATGTCTGGGTCGTCGATGACCGTAGTCTGTACGCAACCGTCGAACGGTTTCCGACCGCGCAACGGGTAATCGTCGGTTCGTTCGAGGAGGTGCTCCCTCGCCTCGACGTGACGCCGCAGACCTACGCGCTGATCGTGACGCGTGGGCACGGCCACGATCAAGAGGCACTCTACCACCTGGCCCCGACCCAGGCCGCGTATGTCGGTCTGATCGGCAGCCGGCGCAAGATTCGACTCATCTTCGAAAACCTCGCCGAGATGGGCGTTCCGGCCGAGGCGCTGGGGCGAGTTTCGGCTCCCGTCGGCCTCGATATCGGTTCGCAATCAGTCCCGGAGATCGCGGTCAGCATCGTCGCGGAGCTGATCGCCCGCCGGAACCTTGGTGCTCAGAAGAGAACGAACGTGGTCACCGTACCGGAGCCTTCATGATCGTTGCGATCGTCCCCGCGGCGGGCCACAGCGAGCGGATGGGCCGTCCGAAGCTCATTCTGCCCGTGGGCGGCCAAACGGTGATCGCGCGAGTCACGCAGGCCCTCCTCCAGGGGGGCGCGGGTCGCGTCGTTGTCGTCACGCCCCCGTCCGACGCCCCCGGCTCGGTAATCCTCGCTCGCGAAGCCGAGAAGGCCGGTGCGCTCGTCGTCGTGCCGGCCGAACGCCCGATCGACATGCGCGCCTCGTTCGAGCGCGGCCTGGATGCCCTGGCCGGCGTCCCCGACGTGACGACACTCCTGCTGGCCCCCGGCGACAGCGTCGGCGTTACCGCCGAACTCGTCGCGCGGGTCGTTGCGTGTGCTCGACAATGCCCGGATGCTCTCGTCGTGCCCGTCGTACAAGGCCTGCGAGGGCACCCGGTCGCCCTTCCGCGTTCGATTGCGGAGGAGGTCCGGTCGCTTCCGCTGGGCGTGGGAATCAACACGCTGATCAAGCTGCAGGCATCGGCCGTGGTCGAATTACCCGTCAACGAACCGGGGGCCGTTGCGGACCTCGATACTCCTGAGGATTACCAACGCTGGACTGAGCCCGACGACGGTTGACTCGGGGCGATCGGCGCGGCGAAGAGCACCGCCGCAAGGCACGAGGCGACCAGGAAGAAAAAGAGCACGAACTCCGAGCCCTGAGGCGCGTACAGGATAATGACCGCCAGGTTGATCACCAGGAAGGCCCAGCTCCCAACCAGGTAGAGGCCGGGACTCGACGCCACGAGCAGGGCAAAGTCTAGCGCGTAGACCGCGGTCAAAGCCCTCAGGTCCGGGAGCGAGAGTCTCCGCTTGAACCGTGTTGCCGTATTCGGCTTGAACATGACCCATGCCTCCGGTTTTGAGGACGGCATGCGTACAATCTACCGGCTTTTTGCTCCAGTCACTACGATGGCAGAATCGTTGTCGTACCGAGGTACCACCCGTGTCCATCCGCGTCCGTCTTTTCGCAGTTGCCCGGGAACGCGCCGGCGCGGGTGAGGTCTTACTCGCGCTCGGCGAGGGCGCTACGGTCGCGGACCTGCGCGCCGGCCTGGCCGAGCGGTTCCCCGCGCTTTGTCCGTTGATGCCGAACGTGATGATCGCCGTCGACGCGGAGTACGCGTCCGACGACCTCGTGATCCCTCCCGGGGCGGAGGTCGCCCTGATCCCCCCCGTGAGCGGCGGAGCGCCCGTCCGATGATCGAGATCACGACCAAACCGATCGACCACGCCGGGGTCACCGACCGCGTCCGCTCGAACCTCGCGGGGGCGGTCTGCTCGTTCCTCGGCACCGTTCGCGAGATGACGGGAGACCGCCGGACCGCGTCGCTCGACTACGAGGCGTACCCCGGCATGGCCGAGAAGAAGATGGCCGAGCTCGAGGCCGAAGCCCGCCGCCGCTGGCCGATCCTCGACGTAGCGCTCGTTCACCGTGTCGGCCCCCTGGAACTCGGCGAAATCAGCGTCGTCGTCGCCGTCAGTTGCCCGCATCGGCACCAGGCGTTCGACGCCTGCCGATGGTTGATCGACACCTTGAAAGAGGTCGTTCCCATCTGGAAGAAAGAGATCTGGGCCGACGGGACGGAGGAGTGGGTGCATCCCGGCATGGTTCCGCCCGCGGGCGGGCTCCCCTGAGGCCATCCTCCCCTTGGCGCGGAGACCGCGGTAGAATGTGAGAAAGACCGATCAAGAGAATCTCCAAGCTTGGCGGTGTCTCGATTTGATGAACGCCCCCGATCCCCTTGTCGATCGCTTCGGCCGGGTCCACAACAATCTCCGGATCAGCGTGACCGACCGCTGCAACATCCGGTGCGTGTACTGCATGCCCGAAGTCGTGCAGTTCCTGCCGCGCCAGGACCTGCTCAATTTCGAGGAGATCACGCGCTTTGCGCGCGTCGCAGTCACGCTGGGCATCGATAAGATTCGGCTGACGGGTGGCGAGCCGCTGGTACGCCGCGACTTACCGGCTCTGGTCGAGCAAATCGCGGCCGTACCGGGAATCAAGGACATCGGGCTGACGACGAACGGCATCTTGCTCGCCCCGATGGCCATAGCGCTCTGGGACGCCGGCCTCAGACGGATCAACGTCAGCCTCGACACGATGGACCCCGCCAAGTTCGAAATCCTCACGCGCCGGACCGGCTTCGCGCAGGTTATCGAGGGGATCCTGGCCGCGAAGACAGCCGGATTCGACCCGGTGAAAGTGAACGCGGTGGCCATCAAGGGGATGACCGAGGATGACGTCGTGCCGCTCGGCCAGTTCGCGAGGAAGCACGGGCTGGAGCTTCGCTTCATCGAGTACATGCCGCTCGACGCTGGCGACCGCTGGGAGCGCGATAAGGTGCTCTACGCCGAGGAGATCCTCGACCTGCTGACTCGCGGCCTCGGTCCACTTGCCCCGGCCCCCGACCAGGATCCGCGAGCGCCCGCGGTCGATTTCGATTATGTCGACGGCCACGGCCGGGTCGGTCTCATCGCCTCCGTCAGCCGGCCCTTCTGCATGAGCTGTAATCGCGTGCGCCTGACCGCCGAAGGGAAACTGCGGAACTGCCTGTTCGCGCTCGACGAAACGGACATTCGCGCACTCTTGCGCGGCGGTGCTTCCGACGAGGCCATCGCACTCGCCCTGCGCGAGAGCGTCGCCGGGAAGTGGGAGGGGCATCAGATCAACACCGCACGGTTCATCAAGCCCGAGCGGCTGATGCATTCAATCGGGGGTTGAACTTATCCTGTTTTATATAAAATATAGAAATGTGGTCACCTCGTTCCCGCAGGGAGCGTGGGAACGAGATTAACACGATCACCGGCGCCACGACGTGGTGAAGATACAGCAACACGACGTAAGACCTATCCAATCCCCCGTTGTTCGATCTTTTGATTACACGATCCTATATACGCGAATCGCATTGTCGTGGAAGAGCTTGCGCTGTTCCGCGGCACTGCGCTCGTGGACGATCGTTCGGAGTGCCTGGACCCACTGGCGGTACGTGGCCCCGAGCGTGCAAACGGGCCAATCGCCGCCGAACAAAACGCGGTCGGGGCCGAAAACGTCGTAAACGTGGTTGACGATCGGCGCCAGGTCGTCGGCGACCCAGGGCCGGCCTTTGGTGGAGGCGACGATTCCCGACACCTTGCAGACGACCCGCTGCCGGCGCGCCACCTCGGCGATCGCTGCGCGCCAGGCGGTGCGGTCCTTGTCGAGCACGTCGGCATTGCCGCAGTGGTCGAGGATGAACGACGTGTCCGGGCAGAGGTCGATCAACTTTGCAGCGTCGTGCAGCTCGGTGGGCCGCATGCAGAGGTCGTAGTTCAGGCCGTGCTCGCCCAGAAGCCGGATCCCGTTCACGAAGCGGTCGGACAGGCAAAAACCCGCAGGAGTCTCGGGGGTGTGCAGGACCTGGCGGAGGCCTTTGACGTAAGCGCTTCCGTGGAAGCGCTTGATGTACTCGGCGAAGCCCTCCGACGCGGGACGCCCGCCGATCACCGCTCCGACCATCGGGCTATCGCCGCGCTGGCACACGTGGACCACCCAGTCGGCTTCTTCCAGGTGCTGCGCGGGGTCGACGTCCACTTCCATGTAAATCGACTTGATGACGTTCAGCCCCTGCGTGGCCTTGAGGTAGTCGTCCATCAGGTAGCTGTGGGCCAGGCCAGGGGCCCCCTTGAGCCAGGGAAGCCGGAACTTGCCGAGGTCCCAGAGGTGTTGGTGCGTGTCGATGATTGGCGATGGCGTGTTCGCCGCGGCGTGGGTGGTGGGCATACTCGAGTCCGTAAGTCTCGCCGCCAACACAGCCGAGGTCCCTTTCAAGAACGAGCGGCGATCCATAGAGCGGGTCCTTCTGGGAGGGGGAGCGAGCGTCATGCGCTGGTATGCGTGGTGAACTCGCGTTGACGAACCTGGTAGCGGCGGAGCTTGGCCGGGTCGACCTGGAAGCCGAGCCCGGGTCGGGTCGGAACGCTGAAGAGCCCGGGTCCGGTGAGCTCGAGGCGGGGGACGACGTAGTCGTCGACGAACCAACGCGCGCTCGGCTCGATATCCGTAGGGTACTTGCAGTTGGCCAGCGTGGCGAGGTGGATGCCCTGAGCCTGCCCAATTCCGAGCTCGGGCATCGTCCCGACCCAGCACGCCGCGCCGTGCGCCTGGCAGAGGTCGTGCATCGCCAGCGCGGGGCCGAACCCCCCGGCGCGCTGGATCTTGATGTTCACGATTCGCCCCGCGCCGCGCCGGAGCGCGTCGGCCGTGTGCTCGAGGGTATCGGCGGTCTCATCCAGGCAGACGGGAGTCGTCACCGCGGCCTGAAGCGCAGCCAGGCCGTCGAGGTCGTTGGCCGCCATCGGTTGCTCGAACATGAGCAGGTCGAGGGCATCGAGCTGCCGGAAGAGCCCGATGTCCTCGCGCGTGTACGCGCCGTTGGCGTCGACCATCAGCGGCAGTTCGTCGCCGAAGTGCTGCCGGACCGCGCGCACGAGCTCGATGTCTCGCCCCGGCGCAATCTTGATTTTGACCCGCCGGTAGCCCTCGGCCAGGTGCGTCTCGATCGTCTTGAGGAGCTCGACGACGGTTGGGTAGAGCCCGACCGCGAGCCCGGACTCAATCTGGTGATTGACAAAGGAATGCGCCGCGCCGAGGAGCTCGGCGATCGTCTCGTGGCGCGACTGTGCAAGCAAATCCCAGCACGCGGTCTCGACCCCGGCCACGGCGAACCGGCTGCCGCCCGCCTTCTCGGCCCGTGCGGCGATCTCTTCGATGGAACCGAACGACCAGCCGAGGAGGCCCGGCACGATGCGCTCGCAAAGGTCGTCCCAGCAGCCCTCGGGCGTGTCCCCCGAGTACCCGAAGCTCGCGGGCATGGGCGCGCTCTCGCCCAGGCCGACCGCCGCGTCCGTTTCGAGCGCCACGCTGATCGCGTCCTTGATTGCGACTTCGCCCCCGGAGATGCGGAAAGGTTCTTTTAGAGGAATTTGAATGTGTGTTAATGCCACACGTTTGATTGTGCCCGTCATGGAAGCGCCTCCGCGGGACGTGCTGGTCCTTCTCATGATAAGCCCTGGTGCCCGCCCCGCAAGCCGGGTACGGCCCCTCGGGACCGCGCGCGAGACCGGAACCGTCCCGCGTTAATTCCACAAGCCGTGAATTAGCTTTGCCTTCGGGAACAGGATGGTTGCCATGGAGGAGGGGGATTGCTACACTGCTCGCAGCAGACGGATCACCGCGAACGCCCGCTGGGACGCCTTGATGGATGCACCGGAACCGACCGAACCCTGGTACCGAGACGGTCTCGCGTTCGAGTGCACGCGTTGCGGCGCGTGCTGCACGGGGGCGCCGGGATATGTCTGGGTCGACGAACAAGAGATCGCGCGACTGGCGTCATTTCGGGGCGAGTCCTTCGAGCAATTCTCCGGCCGCTATGTCCGTCGCGTCGGCACGCGCTACAGTCTGATCGAAAAGCCGGGGGGGGACTGCATCTTCTGGGACCAGCGGGCCGGCTGCACCGTTTATCCCGCGCGCCCGGTGCAGTGTCAGACCTGGCCGTTCTGGCCGGAGAACATCGAGTCGGCGGCTGACTGGCACCAGGTTCAGCGCGGTTGCCCGGGAGCCGGGCGCGGGCAATTGTTCACGGTCGACGAAATCCGGGCTTCGGCGGCGAAAGTTCACACATGAACGTGTCCGACGGTCGGCCTCTGCCGGATCCTGCGTTGTTCCGGGAGGCGCTCCACGGCCTTTACGACGCCCTTGACGCCGAGATCGCACGGCTCGGTCCCGTGTGTGCGTTGAGCGGGCGGTGCTGCCGGTTCGAGGAGTACGGCCATACGCTGTTTCTTTCCGCCCTCGAGGCAGCGCTGTTGCTTGCCGACGCCCCGCCGCCGGTGCGGCCGCTCGACGACGGCGCGACGTGTCCCTGGCAGGACGGGCAGGGGCGGTGCACAGCCCGCAGCGCACGGCCGCTGGGGTGCCGGGTCTACTACTGCGACCCCGACTATGAGCCGCATGCCGCCGAGGTGAGCGAGGCCTATATCGCCCGGCTCAAACGGCTGTCCGAGGCCCTGGATTTGCCGTGGAACTACGCTCCGCTCCACCGGCACCTGCGCTACGCCGAGGCCGCCGGCGTGCTCCCGGTCTGGGGAGCACCGTGACGATCGGCCGAGCCCGGGCGCGCCCGCCGCGGGGATGCGGATCCGGACGAGCGCGACCTCATCGGCCGCCTTCCGGCTGGGGTTTTTTCTTGACACTACTCCAAGCCACCAATACAGTTGAGCCAACCCACGCTCGGACCGGGCCTGACCTACCAGGGAGACCGCCATCGTGACGAAGAAAGAGATTGTCAAGAAGATCTCCGAGGATATTGGTCTGACCCAGCTCAAGACCAAGGACATCGTCCAGCGCACCCTCGATGCGATCATTCACACCCTGGTGTCCGAGGGGCGGATCGAATTGCGCAACTTCGGCGTCTTCGAAGTGAAGCGCCGGGCGCCCCGCAAGGCGCGCAACCCGCGGACCGGCGACAAGGTGTACGTTCCGTCGAAGAACGTCGTGACATTCAAGCCCGGCAAAGAGATGGAAGAACTGGTCCGAAAGATGAATCCGGAAAAACTTCCCTTATTGGAAGACGACCCGGAAGCCGATGTAGAAAGCAACGGACCCATCGAGCCGGCCGCCGAGCCGCGGGCGGAATCGCCTGCAGCGGCCGACGCATCGGACTGAGCCCGGTCGCACCCTTGGCGTTCCGCCTTGGGGTTGTCGGACGGGGTCGTGGGTCCACGTCCGATCGAACTGCCGTGCGAACGGATTCCAGCGAGTGCCCGGGCGGAGCCCGAGGCGCAAGCTCCCCAGGTCGAGTCCGCGTGCTGGAGCGCGCGGCGGCGCCGGCTGCTGGGGTGACCGAAAGCGGGAGGATCCCGAAATGCGGAAAACGTTGGCGGCCATGGCCCTCCTGGTCGCGATCCTCGCGCTGAGCGAGGGATGTGCCCCCGTCCCCCTACCGCACTACGCGGCTTGGGGACCAAGACGGGCGGACGAACTGCTCGTCGACTCCGAGAACCTTCGGATGATCGGCGATGAGTGGGAGCGCTTCTGGTTCCTCGACCAGCCATCCCACCTGACACCGTTCCGGACCCACGGCGGTCTCGGTCCCTGAGCGAGGAAGACGTTTCGCGCCGACGCGTAACCGACTCGACGACACGGCCGGACCAGGGGATGCCCTCGTCCGGCTTTTCCGCGCGCGGAGCGCGCGTCAGGGGCTCAGGTTCTCGGAGAAAAACGAGTCGACGCCGGCGACGTAACTCTCGGGATCGACGTCGTAGGCCTGCACGTGCTCGACTCCCGGCAGCGTGACCGCGCGGCACGACGGTCCCGCCGCCCGGGCAAGTTGCAGGGCCTGGCTCACGGGGACGATCGAATCGGCCTCGCCGTGAATCAGCAACAACGGTCGCCGCCCCCACCGGCGCGCATCGCGGATCGGCATGATGTCGTCTGTCCGCACGCCGTACGCAAAGTGAGCGGCCATCTGGATTCCTGGGTTGAACCAGCTCGGCAAGTGGCTGTGTTTTGGCAGCTCGGTCCGAAGGAGTTCGGGCAGATTGCCGTAAGGGCTGTCGAGCACAGCCACTTGGATATCAGGGTTGCGCGCAGCTTCCATCAGCAAGGTGGACGCGCCCATCGACTGGCCGAGCCAACCGATTCGGTTGGCCGTGTACCCCTGCTCGTAGGCCCACGTCTGCACAGCGCGGATGTCCACGCGTTCGCGCCGGCCCATCGAGAGCCGTGAGGGGTCGCTCTGGCCATGGCCGCGCAGGTCGAACAGCAAGACATCGTAGGTCCGCCGGACCAGGTCGCGGCCGAGGCCGGCCATTTCGGGCCAGGATCCGCCCATGCCGTGCACCAGGACGATCAGGTGCCGTCGCTCGGAAGTCGGGTAGTACCAACCACGCAACGTGAGCCCGTCGGCGGTTCGGCGGGACCAGGGCGTCGCGTTTGGCCCGACAAGGCGCGGATCGAGGTAGGACCGGCGGTTCTTCGCCCGCGTGAGCTGGTCGGCGGTGAGCAGGGAAATGGCAAGGTATGCCGCAACAACGAGAACGAGACCGACGAGCGCTAGCAGTCGACCTGTCTTCCAGGCCCGCCGCGGCCAGCGAGGGCGTGAGTCCATGCGCAGCCTCCTTGGTGCGTCAATGCTCCCGGATGAGCCACTCGTGATCGTGCGGCGGGTGAAGAGACTCCGTCGCGGCAAGGTCCAAGCTATGCGAATCTCTTCTGGGCCGCAAGCCGAGCCGGCAAGCCGCCTTCCCCGACTCGACCTTGCCGGACGGTCGCCGATTCGCTATTTTGGCCCGCCGTGGACGTCTCCGCCGTGCAGGCTTCCACTCCGCTCGTTTTCCTTCCTTCGAGGCAGTCGTCGATGGTCGGCATCGGTGTCGTCGGCATCGGTTTCATGGGCATGATCCACTACCTCGCGGCCCAGAAGCTGGGGCGGGGCCGTGTGGTGGCCCTCTGTAGCCGAGACACGAAGAAGCTGGCGGGTGACTGGACGGGCATTCAGGGAAACTTCGGCCCGCGCGGCACCCAGATGGATCTCTCGGGGCTGGCGACCTATACCGATGTCGCCGGACTGCTGGACGATCCGAAGGTCGACCTCGTCGACCTGTGCGTTCCGAACGACGAGCATGCTCAGCTCGCGATCCGGGCGCTCGAGGCGGGGAAACACGTGCTGGTCGAGAAGCCGATCGCGCTGACGACGGCCGACGCCGACGCGATGGTCGCCGCGGCCCGCGCGAACGGACGCTTGCTGATGGTCGCGCACGTCCTGCCGTTTTTTCCTGAGTTCGCTTTCGCCGCGGAGGCGGTGCAGTCCGGTCGCTATGGTGCGCTGCGGGCTGCGCACTTCAGCCGGGTCATTTCCAAGCCCGATTGGTCGGCCGGGATGGCCGATGCCGACCGTAGCGGCGGACCGGCGATCGATCTACACATTCACGACACGCACTACATCGGCCTGGTTTGCGGCGTGCCGCGCGCTGTCCACTCGCGAGGGGTCGTCGAGCGGAACGCGGTGGTTCATCTGACGACACAGTACCTGTACGACGACGCGAACCTTGCGGTGTCGGCCGTCTCGGGCGCGCTGAGCCAGGCTGGGCGGCCGTTTACTCACGGCTTCGAGATCTACCTGGACCGAGCCACCTTGGCGTTTGAGTTCGCCACTCTGGGGGGCGAGGGGCACGTGGCGACGCCGCTCTCCGTGATCTTGCCGGACGGCAGCGTCGAACGGCCCGCGCTCGGATCGGGTGATCCGATCGACGCCTTTGCGGCCGAGCTGGGTCTCGCCGTGGACGGGGTCGCCACGGGTGCGGAACCACCCCGGCTCTCGGGCGAACTGGCCCGCCGTGCGCTCATGCTGTGCCACGCCGAGATCGAGAGCGTGCGGTCCGGGACTGCCGTCGCCATTTCTTGAAAGCGGCCGGATCTTTCGACACATCGGCCCTGATCGCACCTTTGTGGCGGCTTGACGATTTCTTTTGAGTACCCCGAGGGGGTTTTCCCTCAAGGGGAGCGCTGATTCTTTCCGATGCCGACAGAGCGGACCGGGATGGACCGCACGGAACCGCCGGAACAGGGAGGAGAAGGCACATGTCGCTGATTTTGTCGGAGTTGATCCACCCGACGGCCGTCATCGATCCCCAGGCGGAACTCGCCCCGGACGTCCAGGTGGGGCCCTATGCGGTCATCGACGGGCACGTCCAGATCGGCCCCGGTTCCATCATCGAGAGTCACGCCTGCCTGAGCGGCCCGATGATGATGGGGAAAGACAATTTTGTCGGGCACGGCGCCGTGCTCGGGAAGAGCCCCCAGCACCGCGGCTATCGCGGTGAGTCGACCTGGCTGCGCATTGGCGACGGTAACGTGATCCGCGAGCACGTCACCGTTCACCGGGGTACCGTCGCCGGGGGGGGCGAGACGTGTATCGGTGATAATAATATGTTTATGATAGGATCGCACGTCGGGCACGATTGCCAGGTGGGGAACTACTGTACGTTGGTTAACGGTGCGCTCGTGGCCGGGCACGTGACGCTTCACGACGGCTGCATCCTTTCGGGGCACTCGGCGGTTCAGCAGCGGGTCAGGATCGGGCGACTGGCGATGCTCGGCGGCCTGGGTTCCACGACGAAGGACATCCCCCCGTTCATCCTCCAGCAGGGTTATAACTCGGTCTCAGGGCTGAACATCGTCGGCCTGCGGCGAGCCGGCGTCACGGCCGAAGCGATCGCCGCGCTGCGCGAGGCCTTCCGGATCCTGTACAAGGAAGGACGCACCCGCGGCAATGCGCTCGACCGGATCGAGGCGGACTTGCCGGGCGTGGCGGAAGTAACCGAGTTCGTGGCATTCATCCGGGAAACGACGCTCGGGATCAATCCGTCGCGCGGCGGCGAGCGCGAAGACCGCTCGTATTGACGCCGGCGCGCGTCTTGCATCCTGATCGTTGACGCGAGCGCGTTTGTTCGGCGAGTGCGCGAGCCGTGCTCGGTCCGCGCTTCTGAGAGCTTCAGCCATGACCGCAGTTCGACGCATCCCGCTCATCGGTGCCTCTCTGCTCCTTTGTGTGTTTTCGGGTCCGCCGTCTCGAGCCGACGGCCCGACCGATCTCTCCGGCACCTGGAGCTGGACGTGGACGGATGCCGCCGGGCGGCTTCACCGGCACGTCCTCGAAGTCGAGGGCATCGGTTCGGTGCTTGCCGCGCGCGAGCGCTTCGACGACCAGGACCCGGTCAAGGTCTCGGACGTGAAACGCGAGGGAAAAAACGTCCGACTGACGGCCGTTCGCGGCGACCGGCGAGCGGAATACCGCGGGGTTTTGGCCGACGCGAGCACGATTAACGGGACCGTCAGCGTCAAGGAGGGGGAGCAGACGACCGATTACCCCTGGAAGGCGACGCGCGGGGAAGCGCCAAAGGGATGACCCGCCGGCGACGCTAGCACGGTCCCGAACCCGCGTGCGGCGGCGGGAATGCCTCATCGGCCGGGACAGCCGGGTCTGGTCCGGGCGCCCCACCGGCTGACAACGAATCGGGGTCCGGTACCACGTCGAGCTTCCCCATGGCCTTGGCCTTCGTCGCCGGAACCCCGGCACCGGTGAGAAGCAGGCGGATGCGCGCGAACTCCGCGTCGTCCAACTCGCCCGCGTCGTGGGCTTCCCGAAACTGCTGGAGGAGATCCTCGGGCGTCTCGCTCGAGTCGTCACCTTCGCCGTGCGCTTCGCGCCAGGCGCGGTAGGCCCAGAGAGCTCCGACCACCAGGGCCACCGACAGCAGGATGACCGGTAGGTTCGCCAGCAGTTTGGGAATGAGATTGGTCACGGGTGTCGCGACTCTCGAGTGGCCGGAGGAATGAGCACGGCCAGGTCGCCCCGCGCCGCGAACCGCGCACTAAAGTGTATTGTGGGTAAAAGTTGACACGATTTCCAGGCGGGTTTTGCCTTCCACGCCGTTGGGATCGGTCAGGCTCGCTTGTTCGGACGACGGGACAGGGTATAATCTGAAGTTTAGCGACGCCCCTTGACGACGTGGATGACTGAAGAGGTGGCCTCGGGCCCGCTTCTCGGGTCCTTGGTGCCACGTTTGCCTCGGGCTTGCAGGGAGGGTTGCGAATCATGCGCCGTCCGCTACTCGGTTTCGTGCTGGTCTCCGCCTTCGTGTTGCTGGCCCCAGGTTCCGGCTGGGCGCAGACCACATCGTTGGGGACGCTTGGAAGCGACCCGTTCGCAACATATTTTGGTTGGTATCTTCCGAACCAGGCATACCAGGCGTCTCAGCCGCGCGTTGAAGATACGATCAACGCCATTACGGTGGTCCGTCAGCGCAACGCGATTGCCGAGCGGGACAGCCTCTTCGACACTCGCTCCCGATTCGACCTGTCCGACGAAGACGAGCTCGGTCGTTACGCCCCGAAGGGTTCACGAGGACGACCGCAGGGCGGTGGCGGGGGTGGGGTGGCGTCGAGCCCCTTCGCCGGCAATGTCCGTGGCACCGGCCCTGCGCTTTACTATAGCCGGACCGGCCGTTACTTCCCGACGCTTCGCGCGGGTCACGGTCCGAACCGGAACGTGGCCGTGTTGCGTTCACCTCGCGGCATGGGCATGGGTGGCGGTATGGGCGCGGGGGGCGGTGTGCCGGGCGGCGGGATGCCTGGGCCACGCTGAGCGAGACTTCGGGGGCCGCGCGGGGTTTGTTCCTTTAAAGAAACGGTGCAGGGGCGTGAGAAGAAGCAGGACCGCCACCTGCCCCCGTCTTTCGATCAGTCGATTAGGGTTCGCCTGATGGCCCAGGAACAAATGCGTCTGTCGCCGACGGAACGTGCGAACTTAGTCGCATACCTCGACGGCGAGCTGAACGACGCCGAAGCCCGCGCGATCGCCACCAAGCTGACCAACAGTCCCACCGCGCGCCGCGAGCTGGAACTGCTGGAGAAGACCTGGGATCTGCTCGATCAGCTTCCTCGCCCCAAGGCGTCGGAGCAGCTCACGACGCGAACTCTCACGCAAATGCGTTCGATCGCCGAGCACGGCGGCCAGATCGAGTCGGCATTTCGGCGCGTCGCGTTGCGGGTAGGGCGTGTGGTCGCGGCCGTGGCGGCTTCGTTGGTGGCGTGCTTGTTTGGCTTCGCTCTGACGCAGTGGGTCTGGCCGAACCCGACGGCACGGCTTGCACGCGACCTCCCGCTGATCGAGCACCTCGACGAGTACCGCGACGTCGGGACGTTTGACTACCTTGAAGCGTTGGCCGAATCGCCGGAGTTCAACTCAGACCGTGATTGACGACCGATCGGAAACTGCCCCGCGGAAAACCCGGGCACGTGCGTCCCGTCGCTGGCTCCGGCTGTTCGCCGTCAGTTTCGCGCTCGCGCCGGCGTGCGCCGCGGCGGATGAGGCTTCCAACTGGGAGCGTCTCAGGTCGATGCCGCGGGAGCGGCGCGAGACGCTACTCAACGACCTGAAGGAATACGACGGGCTCAGCCCGACGGATAAGTCGGGCGTGCGAGCGCTCGACGAGACGCTGGCCAAGCTGCCGCTGGCCGACCAAACGCGTTACTACTCGGTGCTGCGCCGGTACCACCTCTGGGTCAGCAGCCTGCCGGAGCCGCAACAGAACCAGCTCAAGAACGCGGCCCCGGAAGAGCGGATGAAGCTCGTCGCCAAGTTCCGCGCCGAGGAGCGCCAGACGACGCCGCGGCGGTCGTCCCCCCGCATTTTACAGCTTGCCGACTTCGGTGCGTCGACGCCGTTTGAGATGGCCCACCAGATCGGCGTGTGGCAAGCGCTCAACCCTCAACAGCGCAGCGCGCTGGAGAAGGTGACGAACCCCGCCGACGCCCAGCAACGGTTGCGCGAGCTGGGTAAAGGCCTCAACCTGAAGGCCGAGATGAAGCTTCTGAAGCAAGAAGAAGACGAGCTGGCCTCGAAAATGGAAGCACATCTCCAGGAGACAAAGATCGGCGCGTACGTTGGCCTTATGAAAAAAAAGGACGGGTCGCCGGATGCGCGGAAGCTGAAGCGCTGGGCGGAAAACTACTACTTCATTGAGCACCCGCCGCAGGCCGTGAGGCCCGACAACCTGCTTCGGTTCGGAGCGTCTCTACCGCACTGGATACGCGCTTCGTTCGATCACTTGCCGGCGGATGAGGCGCGGCGGCGGCTTACTATCCTCTATCGTCTGCTGTACCCACCGGGACAGGAAATGCCCATAACGAAGGCGACGGTCCCGCCAAAGGACGCCGCGGCCCCGAAGGCGAAGCCCGCGCCGGCCAAGGCACCGGCAAAGAAGGGCGCCGCGAACGCGTTCTAGGCGGCCGTACCGTCCGGAGGGTCTGGCGTGTTCGATTCGGACCTCACCTGGATGCGGCTCGCGTTGGCCGAGGCCGCTCGGGGGCGGGGCTTTGTCGAGCCCAACCCGATGGTCGGGGCGGCGCTGGTCCGCGACGGTCGCCTTGTCGGCCTTGGCCATCATGCGCGATTTGGCGGCGCGCACGCGGAGGTGGAGGCCCTTCGAGCCGCGGGTGCGCTGGCCAGGGGCGCCACACTTTACGTGACGCTCGAGCCCTGCTGTCACTTTGGAAAGACCCCGCCGTGCACCGAGGCGGTGATCGCCGCGGGTGTGGCGCGCGTCGTCGCTGCGCAGCGTGACCCGTTTCCGAAGGTTGCCGGGGGAGGCATCGCTCGCCTCCGTGAGGCCGGGCTCGTCGTTGAAGTCGGGCTCGATGGCGAGGCGGCTGTGCGTCTCAACGCGCCGTACTTCAAGCGGCTCCTCACTGGCCGTCCCTATGTGACCGCGAAATGGGCCATGACGCTCGACGGCAAAACGGCCGCGGCGTCCGGCGATAGCAAATGGATCTCGAGCCCGCGTTCGCGGGCTTTGGTTCATGAGTCGCGCGGACGTATGGACGGCATCGTCGTGGGGATCGGTACGGCCTTGGCCGATGACCCCGAGCTGACCGCGCGTCCTGCGGGCCCTCGCCGCGCGGCCCGGATCGTCCTCGACAGCGCAGCGCGGCTGCCGCGCGAGGGCAAGCTCGCGCGCTCGGCACGCGCGGTCCCCGTGTGGGTCGCGGTCAATGCACGCGCTCCGGAAGAGAGGCTCGAGGGCCTTCGCGAGCTCGGTTGCGAGCTCCTTCCGTTCGAGGGGAGTGGACCCGTCCCGGTCGGCCCGCTCCTTGACGAACTCGGCCGGCGCGGGTTGACGAACGTTCTGGTCGAAGGGGGAGGGCGCGTGCTCGGCACGTTCCTTGACGCCGGTGCGGTCGACGCGGTCGACGTCTACGTTGCCCCTTTACTGGAAGGCGGATCCCACCCCTTCACGCCGGCCCGCGGGGTCGGCCGCTCGCTCATGAGCGACGCTCTGCGCGTCGAACGGCACGACGTCAGCGTGATCGACGGCGACGTGCGGGTCCAAGGCACGCTCGCACAGCCTTGGCTCAGGATCGAGTGACCTTGACCCTCTCGTCACGGCTGACTTACGATGATCGGTGCTAGCCCACGGACGGGAGGATGAGGGACGCCCCCAACGTCTTCAGGGAGCCGACGACGCCGTGAGGGACCCGCGACGCGATCCTCCTGCCGCCAAAGTTGCCCCCAAAGCCGTCGTGGGCCGCGTCAGTCTGTACCTCCGCCAGCTCGAGCACTTCGAGCGCCAGGGGCGCACGACCGTTTCGAGCAGTCAGCTCGGCGAGTCGCTGTCGATCAACAATGCCCAGGTCCGGAAAGACCTCGCGTTCTTCGGTCAGTTCGGCTACCCCGGCGTGGGTTACCGGATCGAAGAGCTGATCGCCGCCTTGCGGCATATCCTGGGGATCGACCACGAGTGGCCACTCGCCCTGGTCGGCCTGGGCAACCTCGGGCGCGCACTTCTGAAGTATCGAGGGTTTCGCAGCCGCGGCTTCCACATTGTGGCCCTCTTCGACAACGACCCGGAAAAGGTCGGCCAGACGTTCGATGGCCTGACGGTCGAACCGCTCGAGGCACTACGTAAGACGGTCTCCGTTCGGATGGTCCGGCTTGCCGCATTGAGCGTCCCCGCCGAGGCCGCTCAGCGCGTGGCCGATCAGTTGGTGACGTGCGGTATTCACGGCATCTTGAACTTCGCTCCCGTGACCCTCAGCGTTCCGTCGGGCGTGAGCGTCGTGGCCGTGGACCTCAGCGTTCAGCTCGAACACCTCGCGTACAAGGTCCAGAACACCCAGGGAGGTATCTCCTACGCCGGGTAGGTCTTCACGACCCACCGTCGTGCCGTTAGAATAGCGTCCACGCAATACCCGGTGGTGAAACGGTATCACAACAGGTTTTGGTCCTGTTTTTCCAGGTTCGAATCCTGGCCGGGTAGCTTGTTCGCGAAAGGGGCCGGCGGAACACGTTCCGCCGGCCCTTTTGCTTGCGCTCGTCGGTTGGTGCGCGGCAGGTCGGAGCCCCGCGTTGTGACCTGGGACACCCGGAATCCTCGACCGGCATGTCACTCACGCTCGGCAAAGTCGCGCCCACTCGCGAACGCCTACGAAGATTCTCTGAACGGTCCAGAATGTTCGACTCGGAGCGCCCTCACGCATTTCGAGATCATAAGACCGCAGATTCCTTGCCCTCCGGCCGCTGGCGGTCGATCCTAGAAGAAGAGCCTTCCTAATCCGCGTTTCGAAATGAAAGTGGGGGGAGACGGGGTCTCTCGCCGCCCGGATGAGGATGCGGTTCCCAGGTGCCGGCCCTAAGTCGGGAGCCGCCCGCGCCCGCCCGCGAGAGATCGGTCCGATGCGACAATTCGTTTCTGATAGCGGCCCGACCAAGAATCGCTCCTCGCGGCGAACGCCGCGACGTCCGTTCGTGGAGATCCTCGAAGCCCGCCAGTTGCTCGCGTACACCTTTACGCTGGTCGGGACGACCGCAACAGCCACGGGCGATAGTCAGTCCGATACCCTGACGATCGGCGCACAGAATGGCCTGCTGTTCCATTCCGTGAATGGGTCGGCGGCGGACTTCACCTGGGGCTCGGCAACGGGCACCACAACGTTGCCTGCCGGTCCGACCTCGACCGTCAATATCCAGCAAGGCACCGGCGCAGAGGCGGTCGTGCTGGTCTCCTCGAGTGCCGCCGGGGCGTCGCTGGGCGGGACCGTCTTCAACCTGCTCGGGGGTGGACCGGCGGACACCCTGAAGGTCGATGACAGCGCGGACTCGACCCCCGGCAGCGCCTATACGGTCCAAAGTGGTTCCGTGGTCGGACCAGGCATCCAGGCGAACTTCGGCACGCCGCCACTTGGGGGCGGAATCACGCTGTTGGGCGGGACGGGGGGCGATGCGATCGCGGTCGACTCCTCGGGTGCCGGCCAGCCCGTCGACGTCGTCTCCAACGGTGCGGATACCGTCACAGTGGGCGCGGGAGCGGTCTCGAACGCGATTAATGGCCCGGTCGCCGTCTCGGGAACCACGGGCGCAACCCGTCTGACCGTCAACGACTCGCGTGACGACGCCGGACGCGCGGTCACACTCGTCGGGAACAGCGTTGGGACGAGCACCCTTGGTGGACTCGGCCCGGCGACGATCACGGCCACGACGGCTGGCCTCAAGTCTTATACCGTGCTGGGAGGCCTGGGAAACGACTCCCTCTCTGTCGACCTTTCTACGGCGAATCCCGTGCCCAGCGGCGGCCTGACGGACAACGGCGGCGGCGGGACGAACACGCTGAACGTGAACGCTGGCGGCCGGGCCGCCAACGTCGCGACGCCGGGCGTTGTGACGCTGGCGGGCGTCGGACCGCTCAGCTACGCGAGCGTCCAGGCGGTCAACGTCGTCAACGCGGCGGACCCCCCGTTGTCGCCCCTCCCGAAGACGATCAAGGCCACGCAAGGATCGAGCCTGAACCAGGTCGACGTCGGCTCGTTCACGGATGCCGACCCGAACGGCCAACCCGGAAACTTCTCCGCGCAGATTAACTGGGGAGACGGCACTCCCAGCACCATCGGGACCGTCGTCAAGGATCCCGTTTCGGGTTTCGACGTTCTCGGGTCGCACACGTACGCCGCGGCGGGCACCTTCTCCGTCGCCGTCTCGGTCGCCGACAACGGGAACACGGCCAAGACGACCGTTGCGGGGGTCCCCATCTCCGTGACCGACCCGGGGGGCGCGTCGACGACCGTCAATAGCACGG
The DNA here is from genome assembly GCA_031291845.1 of Isosphaeraceae bacterium. Lineage (GTDB taxonomy): Bacteria > Planctomycetota > Planctomycetia > Isosphaerales > Isosphaeraceae > DAIDJG01. Next base: position 42,676 of record JARLIH010000224.1, read on the forward strand.
CGAACGTCACCGCGCAACCTTTCCGGCTGGTGGTGACGACGACGGCCGACCTCGTGAACGGCGTCCCGGCGGAAGGCTCGTTGCGGGCCAACATCCTCGCCGCGAACGCCCACCCCGGCGCCGACACCATCATCTTTGACATTGTCCCGCAGGCCGGCGTGGAAGACATCCGGCTCAACGCTCCGCTGCCCGCGATCACCGACCCGGTGACGCTCGACGCTACCACCCAGCCGGGCTACCAGGGACAGCCGATTGTCGTCGTCGACGGCTCGTCCACCACGGGTGACGGTTTGACGTTCGACGTCGGCAACAGCGCAGTGCGCGGCCTGGTGATCTCTGGGTTCTCGGGCGCTGGGATCAACCTCGCGTCCGGGGGCGGCGACCTCATTCAGAACGACTATATTGGCACGGGCGCGTCGGGCCAGAACGCCCTCGGGAACAGCGTGGGCGTCCTGGTCGGCGGAGGCGCAGGGACCACGATCGGCGGCACGGCCGCGGGGGCCGGGAACACGATTTCCGGCAATCTCACCGCGGGGGTCTATGTCAGCGGTCCGGCCGCCAGCGGGACGGCGATCGTCGGCAACCGCATCGGGACGAACCCCGCCGGAACCGCCCCGGTCGTCCGGAGCGGCGTCACCGACCCGCTCCAGGCGCTCCAGAACACAGGGGTCGTGGTCGTCAACTCGGGCGGTAACTCGATCCACGGCAACTTGGTCTCGGGTAACTACGTCGGGGTGATGCTCTCCGGCAACGGCTCGGGTGGCGCAAACGTGGTTGACGGCAACCTGATCGGTACCGACGCCTCCGGGGCGGTCGCACTGGGCAACATCGTCGGCGTCTACATCAACGGCTCCTCCGGCAACCTGATCGGCGGAACGAACCAAGGGGCGGGGAACACGGTCTCGGGCAACAGCTCCGTCGGCGTCGAGATCCTCGGCAGCGCGGCTACCGGTAACCTCGTCGAGGGGAACCTCATCGGCCCGGCTGCGGACGGTCTCAGCGTGCTCCGGAACTCGAACGGCACGTTTGCGCAACCGACTGGGGTCTTTATTCAAGGTGCGTCCGGCAACCTGATCGGCGGCGCGTCGGCCGGCGCGGGCGACACGATCACGGGCAACGAGTCTGCCGGGGTGTTCATCCTGAGCCGCAACGGGACCGCGAGCGGTAACGTCGTCCAGGGCGACTTCATCGGCCTGGGACCCGGTGGGGTGGCCGGTCCAGGGAACGCCGGTTACGGCGTCTTGTTTTACAATGCGCCCAACAACCAGGTCATTCGCACCGGCTCGTCCGCGACCCAGTTCGGCCGCAACGGCCTTGCGAATTTCACGGTTTTCAACGGAGCGTTGCCCGCGACCTCCTCGAGCTTGGTGGCTCCGGCCGTCGGCAAAACGAAGGCGAGAACGCCGGCACATCAGCCTGCGAAGCATCATCCTTCCGGCCCCGTGGGACACCAACGCAAGGGCCGCGCGATTCGCTAACGAGAACGGCACGTTCAGAATGCGGGAGCCTGCTCCCGCCTTCAAAGCAGAGGCAGAGGCAGACCCGGCGCGCTATCACGATCCGCCGATGACCGGCGGAACGATCGGAGCTTGCCGCGCGCTGCGCCCGAAGAAGACATTCAAGAACGCCATCGCCTCGAGCTCGAACGGCCGAGGCCCCGTCACGGGCGTGACGACCGCCATGGTCAGGAACGTATTCTGATTGAAACCGATGTTCATGCCGTATGTCAGGTTCACCATGTCGGGCGTGGCGGCCGGGTCCAGGGCGTTGAACGCATTCCGGTGGTTGAGCGGGTCATTGACGTGCACCTCGAACGTGGGCGCGATCAGCGTGACCAGCCGGTTGAGCCCCGAGTCGGGTGCATCGCGGCGAAGATAATAGCCCAGGCCGATGTCGTTGTAGATCATCGTCACGTCTTGCGACGTGCACGGCACGTCGAGCGCGGTGAAGCCGTGGAGATACCAGTTACCGGAGTTGATCAGGTATCCCAGGAACGGTTGGAACGAGGTCGTATGGGGCCCCCCTCCGAACGTCGAGAACCCCGCGAACCGTCCCGGCCCGGTCGGGGCCGTGATGGCCACGCCGCCCGAGAGGAGGCTCCCGGATTCGGCGTCGCGCAAGAGGATGTACTTGCCGATGAGGCTCAGGTCGCCGACCGCCGTGCTCGAACCCCCGAACGTGCCGTAGGCCGCCGGCGCATGTGAGGCGGCCGAGACCGTATTCAGCGGCACCCGCAGGCCGATCGACCCCTGGCCGTCGTTGAACGTTTTCTCGAAGCCGAAGATCTCGCGAAAGACCTGGATGCCCTGGATCGGTGCGTGGAGGCGCTCGTTGACGGATCCGTTCACATTATCGAAATAGTTGAATGTGTAATAGACGCGGTCGTGCGGGAGTGGCGACTGGTTCTCACTAACCTTGATCGTCCGAATCGAGGGTACAACCATCGTGGAGACACTGGGCCGCGGCACTCCCGGCGGCTTGGGAGGGGGGAAGGGTGGCGGAAGGCTCGCCTGTGCGGCGGTGAGCATGGGGAGCTGGCCGAGGTCGCCGATCATCTGCGGCAGACCACCGGAGGTGATACCCGCCAACGTTCCAAATGTGTCGGGCTGGTTGGCAACGGCCGACATTGTATTCGCTGCCGCCATGGCGCTTGCAGGGGGCGACGAGCCAGGAATTGTCGTGGCCGGGACGGCTGCCGGTGGCGTTGTGGAAGCGGGCGCCCGCGGTACCGGCGTTGCTGGCGCCGGCTGGCGTGAGGGCGGGCCGGCCGGCGCTGGCGCGGGACGAACGACTGGGCTCGGGGCCGTGGGTTGGACGGGAACCTGCACCTGCTCAACCATCGGATCAACCGGACTGCTGTCTTCTCGCACGTTGATCGCGCCAGTAACCGTAGTTAACGGTTGATTGGGAGGGCCGCCTTCAGCGCGACCAGCGATCAGGACAGCGACTGAAATCACCAAAGTGTAGGATAAATGCTTCCGCATCGGATCTCTCACTGAGAGAACGCGGAAATCCGCGTGCCATGAAGAGCCGGTCTGGAGAGGCCGGCGGGGTATTTCCCACACATCGGGTAAAATCGTCATTCCAGTCACGATCCGTTGAGTCGATCTTCACAATGCGTCCCGTTTTTGATGGAGGCGTGCGCCAACCGGCGTCTGATTGAGTTCGGACGGAGTTCGGCATGCAAACTATTGCGGTCGAAGGTTTTGGGTCGGATCAGGTGCGCCGTGAAGCCCATGGCAGACCCCGTTGCTGGATGGGATATCCATGCGGCTGATCCACACCTCGGCCCTTACGTGATCGGTGAGGGTTCCACGGAGTTCGCCGACGAATCAGCCCGTCCTTGCGGGCTCGGAAACGGCCTTGCGGAGCTTCTCAAAATCGTCGCGGCCGCGTAACGGTCCAAGACTTGGGGCGTCGAGGATATTCAACGAGCGAAGTAGGTCGCGTCGCTTGGCTTCGCTGAGAACGTTGACGGCGCCTGCTCGGCACGCCTCCGCCAATCGTTCGCCCTCGGCAGTCTTGGGAGCCGCCTCGGCACAGAGAACTAAGAGCACGGCCGCATGCCGGTAGGACGCAGAGTCGTCGGGCAGGGTCGCTGGGATTTGTTGTGCGACCCGTTGTGCGTCGGCCAATCGGCCGGAGGCGATCAGGCCGTGCGTCTTGACCAACAGTGCCTCCATCAACGAGCGCAGGATGACCTCCGATTCCGGACGCGTGCGAAGAACCTTCCGATAGAGGTTCTCTGCCGCTTCGGCTTCTAGGACCGCTTCAGCGGACTTCGAACGAACCAGCAGCAGGCGGGCGAGCTGAAAGTGACTCCGGCCCATTTCACTCTGGTATTCGGGGACATCCGGGAATTCGGCCAACAGCACGGTCTGTTCTTCGAGCGCTTTGCGCAGCGACCTGTCCGCTTCGTCCGGCGCGGATGCCGCAAGGGCGTCGTTGATCGCGACGTGCGCGACGACGAGCTTCTGGCGGTACGAAGGCGTCTTCGGCGATCGTTGGCAGAGCGCTTCCAGAAGTTGCGCAGCCTCCCGATACGATCCGACGGCTTGCTCGGTTTGGCCCGACCGCTGCGCAACCAGTCCCAGGTTGTACGCGGCCGACGAGAGGTCCTGCTGATACTGGGTGACTGCGGGAAACTCCGCGGCCAACGTCTTCAAAAGGTCGTAAGCCCGCCGCAGCATCTCGCCCGCCTCTTGGTCGCGCTTTGATTCGAGGAGAAGCACCCCAAGATTGCTCGCGGACCGGCCCGCCTGCCAGCGAGGACCGGGAAGGGAACCCGGCCCCTCGATCGCCGGCGCGAGCGTCGTCAGGGTTTCGCGGAACGTCGCTTCCGCCTCGGCAGCTTGGCCCGAAGCTCGCTGGAGCATCCCATAGTTGTTGCGATACCGCGCCAGGCGGGAACGCACGTCCGGCCGATCCGCGTACTCCCGCACGAGGCCTTCCTGGACCTTCAGGGCCGCACGATAGGCCTCGGCGTCCGCGGCACCCTTGGCCCCCCTGCGGGCCAGAAGCGCTCCAAGCTGGTAGCGGCTGTCCGCAAGGGCCTGGAGATCGTCCGCTCGCGGCTTGGTCCCCGAGGCCAGCTCCGTCCGGAGCGCAATTGCCCCGCGCAAACTCGCTTCGGCCGGCTCGAAGCGGTTGGCGTCCTTGAGCAACACGCCCAGCCCGTGCTCCGCGCGGGAGATGTCGCGGCGGAAGTCGGCGTTCGCCGGGTCCCCTTTCGCCAGGCCCTCGAGGATCGCCAGCGACTGGCGGTACGACTGTTCGGCCGCGGCGACTTCGCCGAGCAACGCCTGGATGTCCCCCAACCGCACGAGCGACCGACCGGCCCCCCAGCGAATGAGCGGGTCGTCTCCCTTCTGCTTCAAGAACTCGCGGTAACCGACCTGGGCCTTATCCAGCAGCCGCTTGCGCACGGCCTCCATCTGGGGAATGTCCGCGAGGTCAACGTCGGCGACCTCGGCGAGCAGCCCGTCCGCTGCGTCCTGCGCCAGTCGCAGGTTGTGGAGCGCCTGCTCGGCGTTCGTCACGGCAAGCTGCCGCTGCTGCTCCGTGCGGTGTCGTTCGCGATCGATAAAGACCAGTCCGACGGACAACCCCACAACGGCCGTGGCCAGCAGCGCGGCCATACCTGCGACGAGCGGCCGATGACGCCGGGCCCAGCGGAACAGGCGGGCCGAGAGCGGGTCGCGGTAGGCCGTGACCGGTTCGTCCGCCATCCAGCGCTGAACGTCCTCGGCGAGCTCGGCCGCCTTCTGGTAGCGGTCGGCCCGGACCTTGGCGAGCGCCTTGAAGCAGATGGCGTCGAGTGCGCGGGGGACGTCGGCCACGACGTCGCGCGCGCGGCGCGCGTCCCGGCTCGTGACGCGACGGAGGACCTCCTCGACGGTGTTCCCCTCGACCGGAGTGTGGCCGGTGAGGATCTCGAACAGGATGGCACCCAGGCCGTAGACGTCCGTCCGCACGTCAACCAGCTCGTGACGTCCCTCGGCCTGCTCGGGTGCCATGTAGGCCGGGGTGCCGATGATGCCGAACGTGGCCTTGACGCTCGCCTCCTGGGTCAGGTGGACGGTCTGCAGATCCTTCTCGCTCGCCTCGGGTTGGTCGACGACCTTCGAAAGGCCCCAGTCGAGCACTACCACTTCGCCGAAGGCCCCGAGCACCACGTTCTCGGGCTTGAGGTCGCGGTGAATCACCCCGCGCGAGTGCGCGTAGGCGATCGCCTGGCAGACCGAGACGAGCGCACTGAGCAGCTTCTGACGCCCGAGCGCGTCGCCTTTGCCCGCGCCCCGCTTTTCGTGGTACGAGGCGATGGCGTCGCGCAGCGTCTGCCCGCGCACGAAACGCATCGTATAAAACGGCTGGTTGTCCTCCGGTCGCCTTCCCAGCTCGTACACCGGCACGATGTTCGGGTGTTCGAGCTGCCCGGTCACCTGGGCCTCCTTGAGGAAGCGCAGGCTCGCCTCGGGAACGATGGTGCGGTCCGCGCGGATCTCCTTGAGCGCGACCTCGCGGTTCAGGTCGGTGTCGCGCGCAATCCAGACCTTGCCGAGTCCCCCCTCGGCGTGCAAGCGGCTGAGCGTGTAGCGCGAGCGGTGCTCGGTCCCGGTCGCCCGTACGAGCGTCTCGACCCGCACGAAGCTGGGCGCCGGGGGGAGCATCTGGAGCGACTGCCGGATCAGCGGGCTCTCGACCTGCCGGATCACGTCGCGGACCTCAGCGCCGGCCACGTCGGCCAGCGAGGCCCGCACGTCCCCGCCGTGTTTCTTCAACTTGCGCTGGAGGCGCTGCTCGACCTCAACCCGGTTCGCGGCATTGATCCAACCGCGGTCGATCAAGACCTCGGCGAGCGGCTTATCACGCCGCAGCACCCAGAGGGAGCACGCGTCGGTGAACTGCCGCTCGGTGATCAGGTCATCCTGAAGCGCCAGGACGCCGAAGAGCAGGTTGCGGTCGGTTTCGGGCTGCGACATCGCGGCGAACCTCCGGCGCGTTGCAAGGGGTGTGGCGCTCGCCGCGCCCTCGGATACCTAGAGCGGTCTTCGCATGGGTTGCGCACAGTCTCGGGCATGGGTGGCCGGCACGATGGCCACGTCGGTCGGGGACAGATCAGCGTGCCACGCCGGAATCTTCGACGCGCGTGCCACCCAATGTGCCCAAGGCGCTCGCTCCGCGACTTGGGAACTACCCCGAATGTATGCCAGTCGTTGGAAAAGGGCTCTCGATGTCCATTTCGCAAATCCTTCGACCCGGTTCAAACCCGGGTTACAGTTGCCAATGCGATTCGAATGCCTTCCAGTAGCAGCTTGAGGCGGAACTCCAACGACAAAAAAGGAGCCGGCACACCAGGCGAGACCCTCCCCTCCTTGAGGCCCGCGGCCGCCACCTCCTGGATCACACCGGGTTTTTGGTGTTTTTGGTGTTTTTGGCGACGCTCTTCTCGCTCGCCTGGTGTCACCGTCTCCCATTCGGGTTTGCGTATTCTTCCCATCCCGCGAGTCTTTAAGAAGGCCCGTAGTTCTAGCGGCCCCTCTACCCTCGCGCCCCGGCGCGACCACCGACGGGGACATGGCGCACACGCGCACACTGTAAGACGTTTGACGACCCGAGGTTGTTCGATCGGTTTCCGGATTGTTTTGCGAGCCCTCATGCTCGACGATTTTCATTCATCCTGTCCATCCCGTCCGCTGATCCTTGGGACAGGATTTGACGGGACGAAGCGTCGGCCTGGTTCGACGGCCGGTTAGGGCGGTTTTCCAACGACCGACAAACAGCCGGGTGGCTGAGGTCGAGCCCGTCAGGGCGCTGCCCCCCGGCTCTGAAGGTCGCGTCACGCCGACCGGGGCCAGCGCCCTGCGAGCTCGACCCCGGCCACCCATGACAGCGACTATACACAACGCATACGAAAGCCGGACCCGTCCGAGTTGTGACCGAAACCTCCCCGCTTTGTACCAGGCCCGAAACGGACACCGCGATGGCGGACACCGGGTGCTACGGGCCAGGAGCTCTGGTGGGACCCGCGCGGCCGTTCGCCGCGTCATTTCACGGTCGATGCGCTGGCCCTGAAGAGCGGGAGCGACTTGACCACGCTCTGGTATACGCCCCAGCCCAGGGGAAGGGTCACGACCAGCCAGGCCAAGGCAACGGCCAGAGTCGAAGGCTTTCGCTCGGACGAGTCCATACGAAGACGCTCCCTCGCGCCCGCCGGTTACGTTCGCGTTGGCTCGAGATCAAGCTTGTCGCCGGCCCGATGATGGTGCCGTTCATGGACCGGACGGACGAGCAAATTGCACACAAGGCCGGCGAGCAGGAGGCCGACCATCAGGTACATCGTCACATTGTACGCCTCCGTCTTCGGCACCCCGCGCTCCTTCTGGTAGGTCGAGACGTAGTTGACCAACTGCGGCCCGAGGACCGCCGCCATCGACCAGGCCGTGATCAGGCGGCCGTGGACCGCCCCCAGGTGCATCGTGCCGAAGAGGTCGCGCAAGTAGGCCGGGATCGTTGCGAACCCGCCGCCGTACATGGAGATGATCACCGCCGTGACCAGCACGAATAACGTGACGCTCTGCACCCGTTGCGTCAGTGGAACGAGGAAGTAGAGCAGCGCCCCCAGGAGGAAGTAGACGCAATAGATCGCCTTCCGCCCCGTGAGGTCGGACAGCGACGACCAGAAGAACCGGCCTCCCATGTTGAAGAGGCTGAGCAAGCCCGCGAAGCCGCCACCCACCGCCGCGGTCACCCCAAACATGTCCTGGCACATGAGCGACGCCTGGCCCAGGACGCCGATGCCCGCGGTCACGTTCAGGCAGAGCACACACCAGAGAAGCCAGAACTGGGGCGTCTTCCACGCAACCTCCACCGCCACGTGCTCGTTCGTGACCAGCTTCCGCGTGCGCGTGGGGGGCACGTACCCACGCGGAACCCACTTGGCTTCGGGGACCCGGACGAGGAAGGTCCCAAACATCATGAACGTGAAATAGAGTCCGGCCATCACCCAGAACGCCTCCATCACGCCCACCGAAGTGGCCGACCGGAACGCGCCCATCAGCTCGACGGCCAGCGGTGCCCCGACCAAGGCGCCGCCGCCGAAGCCCATGATGGCCAGGCCGGTCGCCATCCCCGGCCGGTCAGGGAACCACTTCACGAGCGTGGAGACGGGCGCGATGTAGCCGAGTCCCAGGCCGATCCCGCCCAGGACGCCGTACCCCAGGTAAACCACCGCGATGTTGTGGACGCGGACGCCCAAACCGGCGACCGCCAGTCCGCCGCAAAACGCGCAAGCGCTGGCGAACATCGTCTTCCGGGGGCCCGATCGCTCGACCCAGCGGCCCAGCAACGCGGCCGACAGGCCGAGCACGATGAGCGCGATCGAATAGATCCAGCCAACCTCGGGGATCGTCCAGTCACGCCCCTTGATCGATTCGCGGATGCCGAGCACGCGCGTCAAGGGCTCGTTGAACACGCTGAAACCGTAGATCTCGCCGATGCAGAGATGAATCGCGAGCGCGGCCGGCGGGATGAGCCACCGGTTGAACCCGGGCGGGGCGACCGTCCGTTCGCGATCGAGAAGGGCGAGCAGCGGCATGGGCGTTGGCCTGCGTTCGTTGTCCAGGGGCTGAGCATCATAATCGGGACGAACGGCCCTTGCCACCGGTGACCGAGCAGCGGACGATAGCGCTAACGGCTCATGACCCCCACCTCCCACGCTCAGAACTGGCACGATCCTCCCCGCGGCCTGGTGCTGGCTCGCGACGAGGTCCATGTCTGGCGCATCGCGCTCGACCCGCCCGGGCACATCGTCGAGCGCCTGGCATCGTTCCTCTCGGCCGACGAACAGGCGAGGGCCGCGCGCTTCCTGGCGCTGATCCACCGCACGCGGTTCCAGGTCGCACGCGGCACGCTCCGTGCGATCCTCGGCCGTTACCTGGGACGGGAGCCCGGACGAATTGAGTTCGCGTACGGGGAGCACGGCAAGCCGTTCCTGCCCGGGATCGACCTGCGTTTCAACATGGCGCATTCGAAAGACGTTGCACTGCTGGGAGTATCCGACGGCCGCGAGCTCGGAATCGACATCGAGGCCGTGCGCCCGCTCGAAGACGCGGAGCGGATCGTCGCCCGTTTCTTCTCGGCGCGGGAGCAGGCGGATTTCTTCCGGGTCATCCCGGCCGAGCGCCAGGAGGCGTTCTTCCGCGGCTGGGTGCGGAAGGAGGCCTACATCAAGGCGATCGGCATGGGGCTCGCACTCCCCTTGGCGGATTTCGACGTGACCCTGGCGCCCGGTGAGCCGCCCCGCCTGCTGCACGTCGCAAACCAGCCCGACGCGCCGGCGCGCTGGACGTTTGGCGAGCTCGATCCCGGCGCTGGTTTTCAAGGCGCGATCGCCGTGGAGGGTGGCGGTTGGCGGCTGTGCGGTTTTGCCGCGCGCGGGCTTTGGAACGAGGGCCTGGGCCACCGGACTGAGGTTAGCGCGTCGCGTCGGACGGGCGTCTCACCCGAATGAAATGGTCGGTGAACGTCGAGTGAGGGATCTGTCCGCTGATCGGCGGCATGTGGCACGCGATGCACCCGTTGCGTGGGTTCACTGGGCAAACCGAGGCACGGCGCGTGGGGGCGGCCGAACCGCCGCGGTCCGCGCCGGCGTGGCAGGAGAGACACTTTGCTTCATAGTGCCGCGGCTCGGTCTCGGCGTTGTGGTGCGGGTCGTGACAGGTCACGCAGTCGAGGGCGCCTCCGGTCGCGGAAAAACACGAGCTCCACTTCAACGACGTCGCCGCGAAGCGCACGGCCCTGGGATCGGTGCGCTCGATCTTGGCGCCGGGCGACCGATGACACTGCTGGCAGAGCTGGATCGACCGCCCCCCGGCAACCGCTCGCGGCCGGGCGATCGCGAGGTCCGCAAACCCGGCTTCGACCGCGCGCACGTGGTGTCCGCCGGGGCCGTGGCATCGTTCGCAAGGGCTGCATGGTTGCTTAGGCCGTGTGTGTAGCTGTTCACAGGATGGAGCGCCTTGTTTTCAAGAGTCTCCGTGATCTCTGACGAGCGTAAAACAGGGGATTTACGAGCGTCCGAGCTTCAAGCTCTTCTTGTTTTCAGCTTCCCACCCGATGAGCAGCTAAATCGTCTCGAAGTACATAATATCCGTATTCGATTCTGAGATATCCGGATATGGTGTTATCATAGATTATTGTTTTGGGATGCCGGAGTCACTTCTCGCAGAGAACGAAAAATGGAGCCCACCGCTATCCCAAGGGAAGGGGACGGCGATGGGCTTCCGCGAATGTTTTCGGATTGAGCCGCTGAAGGCCTGCTATGATGGGTTGGCGGTAATCGTGAATGTCCAAGAGAATCCGGATTCCTGACTCTGAACGCTGTTATTGAAACTAGCGCTTGGGCCACTGGCGAGCGCTGTGGTGTAATCCACTGAAACAACGGTGCCAGCCGCGAGCGTTACGGTATACGTGTAGCTATCGGTGATGCTAAGGGTACCATCGCCGTAGGAGTTGGAATAGAGCGTACTGCTGGTGGACGGGTCCGTAACGACCATAGAATTCGCGGACGCCGGGCCGGCTGCGAAGACAACATTGAAGCCGGTGGAGTGAAGGGTAAGGTTGGCGCGGCGTGCGAAGTTGGCCGTCTGTGGGGAGAGGGTGATGCCGATGGCGAACGTGACGTCCTCGGTAGGACCGGAGTCCGATCCGACGGTCCAGGTATCGGGAGTGGCTGCGGGAAGACTGGCGCCCGCGCCCGCGCTGGTCGGGCCGGGGAAAGCTGCGAAGGCGTAGGGACCGTTGGCATTCGCATCGACGAGGTCGGTCGTCGCAAAGGACGCGTTAATCGAAATTGCACTCGTGTACGCCCCGACGACCGGCGCGGTGCCCGAGACCGAAATGGACGAGGTCGAGTCCTCGTCTACTATACACCCCGGCACCTGGGTGAAGCCCATGCCGGTAAATACCAGGTTCATCGCGACGACGATATCGTCCTCACTTGCTGCTTCGCTTCCACCTGCATAGCTGCCGCTTGTGTGAGCATCAGCTTGCTCTGCGCCCGTCCAGTCCAAAACCCCCACGTCGGCTACAGCCTGGGATGTGCCCGCGGCACCGAAGATGAGCGTTGCTGCGGAAACGCGGCTCTCGAGCACCAGGATCGGTCCGAATTCGTTCATGGTCGGCCGGAATGCACGAGACGCTGGTTTTCGCTTTAGCTTCAACATCGGGACTTGCCTCCGAGTGATGGACGCTCGCTACCAGCGTTTATCGATGCCGCGCACCAAAAAGAGCTGGTATCGCCACATGGTATAACGGCGAAAAGACCTAAATCAATAAAATTCACGCGAGGTGCCTCGGTAGTTGTTAACTCTCAGCCGCCCTTAGTCTTAGGAAAGGTACTTGTTTTACCACGGCCTGCGACAGCGCAAGGATTCCGGCGATTCGAGGTAGATTCTCTTGAGGTCCGTCAGCAGCGAACGGCCGTTTGTTCTTCGCTTGCGTCTCACTTTATGATCTCGGGGCTGGTAAGCGTGACGACTCACACTTCATGCTTAACGCCAATCGGGTAAAGTGGAGTTCGCATCGAGAGGCAGGACCAACAGGTTCGCCGTTGCTGAGTCCCCTGCCTAGGCCGATCCCGTTCTGTCTCCGTCGGCGGTCGGGAGGGCGTTCCTCGCGCACCGCCGGCCACGACTCTCGATGTTGGTCTGACATGCATTAGTCAATATCAATCATGATTAGATATAATAAAAGTGATTCGATTACGCATTTGTTTTGCCGGAACTTTGGTGGTGTGGCCGTCGGCGCTTTCCTGATCGCGCTCGCGGCTTTCGCGAGCTATTATTTCGACATGCGCCTGCCGATCTGGATTCGCCGGCAAGCGGTGATCACCATGCTCTGGCTGGTGTTCGCGTTCTATCTCCTGGCCGCGGCCACGGCGATCGTCGGCACGCCACTGGCTTTGTGTTTGCTTGCGCGGCGGCGATCGCGGTCCATTTGGGTACTCCGCAGTTTGGCACTCTGCATCTCCGTCCTCTGCGGCATGGGCCTCCTGGAAGGCGCGGCTGCGCTGAGGCAGGTCGTGATCCGGCGCTTGCGCGATCTGCCGACGCATTTCCCCGAGCCCTCGAAATCCGATGAAACGTATATCGTTGTGATTGGCGAGTCGAGTGCGCGGGGGGAGCCGTATCATCCCTGGCTATCGGTCGGACAGGTCGCAGCCTGGCAACTCGAAAAGGTTTTCCCGGACAGACGCTTCCGCGTGGAGATGCTGGCCGAGGGGGGACTTAATCTCAATCAGGCGATTGGCAGGCTGCGTGGGCTGAAACGCCGGCCGGACGCCATCCTCGTGTATTCGGGCCACAATGAGTTCCTGGGGCGCTACGCGGTCTCGGGCATTGTTTGGCATTATCTCGACGACGACGTCCCGCCCGTCGGATCCTTACCGCGTTCGGTCGGCCGGTACTCCCCCGTGTGCGGCTTGATCGATGAGTCGATGGAGCAACAGCGCCTTCCGCTTGCACCGCCCCCCAATCGACCGCGCGAGCTGATCGATCGGCCAGTCTGCACGGCCAAGGAGCGCGAAGCGATCCGCAACGAGTTTCGCGATCGCCTCGAGGGCCTTGTCGCTTACTGCGGGCGCATCCATGCATTACCAATCCTGGTGATTCCGGCGGGCAACGACGGCGGTTATCCTCCGAATCGCTCGGTGCTCACGCCGGACACGCTTCGGATCGAGCGTGAGTCGGTGGCGCGGGACTTTCGGACAGCGCATCGCAATGAGGCCAGTGACCCGGCGGGCAGTGTGGCGGCGTACCGGCGGCTGCTCGCCTTGCAACCGACCTTCGCCGAAGCGCATTACTGTCTGGCGCGGCTCCTGGAACATTCTGGCAAGTGGAAAGAGGCTGCCGCTCATGACGTCGAGGCGCGAGACGCGGACGGTATGCCGCTACGTTGCCCGAGCGATTTTCAGCAGATCTACCGCAATATTGCCTCGCGGTGGGTTGACGTGGTCCTCGTAGACGGCCCCGCGGTGCTGGGTGAAACGAGCCGTCACCAGGTTCTCGACGACAACCTGTTCCACGACGCTCAACACCCTGTTCTCGCCGGGTACGTCGCGCTGGCGCAAGACCTTCTGAAGCAACTGAAGGCTCACCGAGCATTCGGGTGGCCCGAGCGGGTCCCTGTTCCATCGCTCGATCCGGCCGAGTGTGCTGCGCACTTCGGTATTGGGGAGTCGGAGTGGGCCGAAGTGTGCACGCGCACGGCTCTCTATTACTCGCGTACGGCCCTCATGCGCTACGACCGCTCGGAGAGCCTAGAGAAACAAAAGCGGTATTCTGAGGCCGCGCAGGCGATCACCGATGGGCTCCCCCCGGAGCGGACGGGCATTCCCGGCCTGGGATGCCGTCGAGCGAGCTCCGCAGCGCCATCGGATGTTTGCGTGGAAAGCGGTCGATCACGCGTTACGCTGATCTCTGATTGACTTCCGGGTTCCGAGGTTGATCGTAATCTCGGGCCACTTCCGATGAAGGGCATCGTCCATGGAACCGTCGCACAGTGCCCGGCTGTTCGCGCTTCGCGTCCGGATCGTGCTCGGTCTCGTTTTGGTCTTGGTTATCGCGGCGGCCATGCTGGCGTTAGCCCGCCGAACGGTGCCCGTGGGCCACACACTGGCCGACGTGAAGCCGCGCACGCGACAGGACACGAGCGGGTACTACGCCGTACTCGCCGCCGTGCGACCGTGGGCCCCGGACGCTCCCGCGGAAACGGTCGAACAATCGTGGCGGGTGACCGGACGATTGATCGACGAGCTCGAGAAGCGCCTCGTGTCCGACAAACTGACGCCGGGCGAGCGATCGAACCTGCTCGTCGCGAAGGCGATGTATCACAACTATGACGGCGACGCGGATAAAGCCTACGACACCCTGCGGCAGGCACGGGCCGAAGTCGAGCCCCGGCCGGTACTCGCGCGTGGCATGCTGGCAAACATCGTCTATTACGAGGGAGTGACCGCACTGCGGCGGGGCGAAAACGAGAACTGCATCCAGTGCCGGGGTGAATCGTCGTGTATTTTGCCGATCAGCCGGGCCGCGGTGCATACCCGTCCGGCCGGCTCGCGCTTGGCGATCCACCATTTCGGCGAGTATCTCGACTGGTTCCCCGACGACCTCGAAGTCCGGTGGCTGCTCAACGTGGCGCACATGACGCTCGGAGAGTACCCGGCCAAGGTCGATCCCCGTCGACTGATCGCGCTCGACACCGTGGTGAAAGCCGATTTCGATATCGGCAAATTTCGCGACGTCGGTCATCTCGTCCATGTCGACCGGCAGAACAAGGCCGGTGGCGCGATCATGGACGACTTCGACAACGACGGTCGACTCGACCTGGTGACCACCACGTTCGACCCCACCGAGCCCATGGCGTTCTACCGGAACCGAGAGGATGGGACCTTCGAAGATCGATCCCGTGCCGCCGGTCTGGCGGCGGTGTGCGGCGGACTCTATTGCGTTCAGACCGATTACGACAATGACGGACGGCTCGACGTCTTCATCCCACGCGGGGCGTGGTTTCCCTTTCCGATGCGCGGCACCTTGCTCCACAACGACGGAGGCTCGTTCACGGACGTTACGAAACAGTCCGGGCTCGATGGCCCGATGAACTCCAACTCCGCGTCCTGGGCTGACTACGACAATGACGGTTACCTCGACGTGTTCGTGTGCTGTGAGCGGCAGCCGAACCAGCTCTATCACAACCGCCGGGATGGCACGTTCGAGGAGGTTGCCAACACCGCCGGTCTGCACGAGGACGGGCGGTATTGGTGCAAAGGAGCCGCGTGGATCGACTACGACAACGATGATTTTCCCGACCTCTTCGTGAACCGGCTCATCGATGACTCGGCCCGGCTGTATCACAATAATCGTGACGGTTCCTTCACCGACGTCAGTGAAGCGCTCGGTGTCGACGGACCGCATTACGGATTCTCGTGCTGGACCTGGGACTACGACAACGACGGCTGGCTCGACCTTTTCGCCACGAGCTACGACGGAACGGTCGCCGATGTGGTGCAGGGCCTGACGGGCCGGCCGCACAGGCGGCACCCGAACAAGTTGTTTCGCAACGTCGCAGGCAAAGGGTTCGAGGATGTGACGCGGGAGGCGGGCCTGGACTTGGTCTACGCGACGATGGGAAGCAATTTGGGCGACTTTGACAATGACGGCTTCCTTGACATGTACCTGGGCACCGGCGA
Organism: Isosphaeraceae bacterium; assembly: GCA_031291845.1. Taxonomy (GTDB): domain Bacteria; phylum Planctomycetota; class Planctomycetia; order Isosphaerales; family Isosphaeraceae; genus DAIDJG01. Next base: position 58,427 of record JARLIH010000224.1, read on the forward strand.
CCCCTACCTCGGCACACTGGTCCCAAACCGCATGTTCAAGAACGCCGACGGCAAATGCTTCGTCGAAATCACGTTTGCCGCCGGCACCGGCCACTTGCAGAAAGGTCACGCAGTTGCGTGCGGCGACTGGGACCGCGACGGGGACACGGACATCTTTGTTAACATGGGCGGAGCCGTCGATGGCGACAGATATCATAACATTCTCTTTCAGAACCCAGGGCAGGGCAACCACTGGCTGGTCGTCAAATTGGTGGGCCGGACCACCAATCGAGCGGCGATCGGCGCGCGCATCAAGGCGGTAACTGCCGGAAACTCTCCCCGGACACTGCACCGTCTCGTTTCCTCAGGAAGCAGCTTCGGCGCTAACTCGCTGCAACAGACCCTCGGGCTGGGCCGGGCGGAGCGTATTGCTACCCTGGAAGTGCACTGGCCAACCAGTGGGACGACCCAAGTGTTCCACGACATTGCCGTAGACCGAGCCATCGAAGTGACCGAACTTTCGAACACGTACCGTCCCGTCGAGGGCTATACAACGCTCAGATCTCGGAAGTGAGCGGCTGGCTGCAATCAGACCCGAGATGCGAGCGTGATGGGACCTGCCGCGATTTTTATGGGAATGGAGCGGCACGATAAGCCGCCTATAGAGGAGTGACGTGTCGTCTGTGTTGGAAGCGTGAAGCCGATCTTCTGGTAGGTGTCTGTACAGCGATCTCTACGAAGTTCGCGCCTAGGTCCAAAGAATGCTTGACAAGAGTCAAATGTCGAACGACGATAAACTCACCGTCGCTCCAGATCGACTCAGTTACAAATCCCCCTCATGCTGGTTCTTCTTCGATGCGCCTCGATTTCTGAGGGCTGAAATCCAAGCCAATCGCCGTTGATTGGGGTGGTGTTCTCGTTTCTTCTTTTTGGGACGTTCTGTCCACGAGGTCTCATGATGCGTCGTCGCGGCTTTACACTGATTGAGCTCCTGGTGGTCATCGCGATCATCGCGGTCCTGATTGCCCTGCTGCTCCCCGCCGTTCAGGCGGCCCGTGAAGCGGCCCGCCGTTCCCAGTGCATCAACAATTTGAAGCAACTCGGGCTGGGCGTTCATAACTACCATTCGCAGAACAACGTTCTGCCGCCACAGTCGGTCTATTTTCCGAACCCGGCGAGTGGTAACTGGCAAAACTGGAGTCCATCCTGGGCTTCGAGCATGCTGCCGATGCTTGAGCAGACGCCGCTCTATAACGCACTCAATTTCAACTGGGGGATGCAAGATCCCCAGAATACCACCGTCGGATACTCTCAGTTGAGCTTCCTGCTGTGTCCGTCGGACGGCGTAAAAGTGCGTCCCTACGGCTCGTGGGCACCTTGCAGCTACCGCGCCAACACGAGCGGTCCGGCCCCGATCCAACTCTGGACGGGCATGATCGTTCCGATCAACACACCGTGGGCCGGGAACTCGAATGCAGCGAGCATCGGATTCGAGAGCGTCACGGACGGTACGTCGAATACGGCCATGTTCAGTGAAAAGCTGATCGGAATCAACCTCGGTACCGTGACCGTGGCAAGCGCGAACAACCTGCGTGCCCTCTTCCTTCCGCCCTCGGCAACCAATCTGACGACCATCGTGAATACGGGCAATAACGCAGCCGCCCTGGCGTTCGTCCAAGCCTGCACGAGCATGCCCGGAACTCAGGCCGCTCAGATCAGCTATACGACGGGTGCCGATTGGCACGGAACATTCGCCTACCTTTCTATCAATACGAGTTACTCGCACTTCACCGCGCCGAATACGCTGTCCTGCACTTACCCCGGATCCGAAGACCCCAACTGGGGCGGTACGATGGCTGCCATCGCCCCGACCAGCAACCACTCCGGTGGTGTAAATGTCTTGATGGGTGACGGCTCGGTCAAGTTCATCAAGAACTCGGTCAACCTTCAGACTTGGTGGGCCATCGGTTCGCGCAACCTTGGCGAGGCTGTCAGCGCAGACGCCTATTGACCCAGGCGGGCTTCCCTCGCGCGAGAAGGCGAGCGCGAGATAGTCAACCCCGGGGGGAGAAACAGGGAGTCTGCTCCGTGTTTCATCCCCCTACCTATCCGAAAGTACCAACGAAGCCGCGAGCGATTGCGTGCCCTCCGATGCAGTTGGTCTCTTGTTTGGAAGGCGATGGCACCGGAACGAGTGCGCGTGCCTGAAGAGCCGAAGCGGATCGTGACACGCTCATACTGGCGGATCCCGTGCCTTCGTCGTCGCGGGGCCGTCGTCCTTGCCCTGATGTGCCTGGCCGCTGCGGCGATCTTCGGGTTGAAGACGGACTGGCTGGCCGCAAAAAGACGTGATGCTGCGCGCAGAGCGTTGAGGGCGGGAAAGTATGATGAGTGCGCGCGGGTCGCTGACGACTGGCTGCGGTCGTCTCCGCGCTCACCCGAGGCTCACTATTTGCGGGCGCGAGTGGCACTCGCACTCGGGCGGCCCGATCAGCTTCGGGAGTGCTTGGTTCGCGCGGAGGAGCTGGGTTTCCCGCAAGAGAAGATCGCCGTTCTGAGGGCGATCGTCGCGGCCCAGTTGGGTCAATATCAGGATGCGGAACCCATCTTGCGAAGTGCGTTCGAGCGAAACGCGGATGCCGACCCCCAACTTGACGAGGCGCTGGCGAGACTTTACCTGGAGACGTACGACTTTCGGCACGCTCTGGCCGTGCTCGAACGATGGGCTCGTGATTCACCCCGGGATCCAAGGCCTTACCTGTGGAGGTGTGAGGTCGACCAGCGGGTGGAATCGCGGACGACCGCCTTGATCGGTGACTACAAGGCAGCCCTTGACCGCGATCCGGGGCTTCCAAAAGCGCGCCTGGGACTGGCCAAGGAATTGCGACTCGCGCACCGCAACGCGGAGGCCCAGGTTCAATACGATCACTATATTCGCCTTCGGCCGAGTGATGCGGAGGGATTTCTTGGCGCGGGGGTCAACGCCCTCGAGCTGCAGGATGAGGAGGCGGCTCTTCGCTTTCTCGACAAGGCGCTACAGCTCGATCCGAAGAGAGCGGAAGCTTACCGCTCGCGTGCGGAGCTGGACCTGATCCGCGGCGCACCTGAGGCGGCCATTACGTACCTGGACCGAGCTGCAAGCCTCGACCCTTTTGATGAGACGATTCGCTACAAGCGAGCCCAGGCGCTGGCGAGAGTGGGCCGTGCATCCGAGGCGAGAACCGAGCAGGCCGCCGGCAAGCAGCTCCAGGAGAGCCGCGACCGTCTCAATAAAGTTCGCGAGCTCCTTGTGGTCAATCCTCGGGATCGCCAGCTTCAGTGCGAGGTTGCGCAGTGGATGTTCGAGCACGGTCACGACGATGAAGGTTGCCGGTGGTGCGAGAAAATCCTGAAGGAGGAACCCGGGCATGCCCGCGCAAGCTCGCTGCTGGCCGCTTGCTACGAGCGGCAGGGGAAGCACGGACTCGCCAACTATTATCGCCTGAACGCAAAGGAGCTCGATCACCGCTCACGCAGTGAACGCTGAATCCGTTCTTGGTGGTGGCTCCTGAACGCGGCACCCCTTGAACGATTAGCGAGCGGATACAAGGCGAGCGCTCGACCCTCGCTCTCGCGTTTTCGTGCTGGTGATGGACGTCTATTGCGGCACGAGGCGCAAGTAATCGGGGTTCCCGAAGTTTTCGACCAATGACGCGTCGTTGCGAACGGTCACGGAACAGCCCATGATTCTCCTCGGCGTGACTCTCCGTCAGGAAATGTCCGATGACTCGATGGTCTCTCCTCCCACAAAGGTGAGTCAGGCGTTCGGTACGCACATGAACTCGTAGCGGGCATGAGAGTTGGTGTTCTATACGCCCTGGTCGGATTGGTTTTGCGACGCACCGGTGATCGTGTTTCGCGTTAACAAACTCGGAGGATAGGGTATGGGTGCACCGTCGGACGAGAATGCCGCCAGGCATAGTCTTCGTCGACCCATCCGCCGCGCTGTTGCTGCGACGCTCGCCATTAGCGCTGGCGTCATTCTGTTGCTATCTATGGCTTACGGTCTCTCTCACGATGACGCTCGCAAGGCACGGCGCGCGATCCGTGCACGGCGATTCGAGGATGCTCGCGAACCACTGTCCCGTTGGCTGCGCGCTCACCCGGACAGTGCCGAAGCGCATCTCCTAAAGGCCCAGGTCGCTTATTCGCAGGGCCGGCACAGCGAAGCCACTGAGGAACTGAAAAACGCATACGATCGGGGCGCCCGGGGCGACTCCTTCGAGCGTTTGCGGGGCTTGCTGCTGGTCCGCAACCGGCAGTTTTCGGATGCCGAGCCGATCTTGCTTCGGGAATTTGCCGCCGAGCGTGCGCCGGATCCCGATGTCGACGAAGCCTTGACGATCATCTACCTGGAGAATAGCCGTCTCAAGGAGGCGGGCTGGGTCCTTGACCGTTGGGCACGCGACGTCCCCGACGATCCGAAGCCTTACCTCTGGCGGACCGAGTTGGATCGCCGGAGCCCCGACCAGGATCCCGATCAAATCGAGGCCCACTATCGCGAAGCGTTGAAGCGTGACCCAAACCTGGCAGCGGCACAACTCGGACTGGCCGAGTTGCTGCGAATGTCGAGGCGCTTTGACGAGGCGAAGAATCTCTACGAGTCCTACCTCACCCAGTGCCCCGACGATGCGACGGGGCATCTCGGAGCAGCGCGCAACGCGCTCGGGAGCGGTGACCAGGAGGGTGCGCTGCGCCATCTCGACCGTGCGCTCGCGTTGGCCCCTGACGATAAGGGGACGCTGATAGAACGGGCCCGCATTGATTTCCGTCGAGGGGCGGCGGCGGATGCCCTGAAAGCGCTCGATCGTGCAGCCCGCTCCGACTCGTTCGATCCCGATTTGCTGGCTCTTCGCGCGCGTGTCTTGACCCGGCTGGGGCGGACCGACGACGCCATGGCCGACCAGGATCGCCTGCGCACACTGAAGCGAGACCAAGCCCGCCTCGACGAGATCTCCGAGCGTCTGTTCCGCGACCCCGACAACCTCTCTGTACAGTACGAAGTCGCGCAGTGGATGTTCGAGCATGGCCGGACCGACGCTGGCGTCCGGCTTGCTCGGAAAATCCTGTCGGTCGACCCGAACCATATTGAAACCAACCGGCTGATGGTCAATTATCATGCCGCTCGCGGCGAAACCGGCCTGGCAAATTACTATCGCCTCGCAGTCGGTTCATCCGGAAAGTAGGGATTGCCGCCCCGAAGTTGTTTCGTGTTTGAACGAGCTTTATGTTTTGGTGCAGTCTGATCGGCCGAACGGCGTTTCGCACAGCCATCGGCGTGTTCCGTGCGCGGTGTGGCTTCCCGGCCCGGGAGTAGGTGGCTGGCGCGGTTTTTGAAGCCTCGGTTCTCGAGTACCCATTGAAGGGAGAGTTGACGAAATGGCTCGATTCGCTTGTGTTGGTTTGCTCTTCGCGGTCCTCACCGGGGGGCTGATCGGTTGTGGCGGAGGTGTTGAGGAGGGCTCGCCCAAGCCGGGCGAGATCGTCCCCACCCCGGCTCAGCCGGGGATGGACGAGATGAAGAATAAGATGTCGAAGAAAAAGTAGGAACGGAATCGTACCCTCGACGTCGTGGCTGTCCGGCTCGGCACGCAGAGCAGAACGGTGGTGGTCAGTGAGAATCGCACTGCTACTTCGCCCGGCCCAGCCCGGTCTTTTGCTCCTCGAACCACCGGAGGAGCGCGTCTTTCTTGAGCGGCTCGAGCTTCACAAGCGTCGCAAACTCTGTCGTCGCGGGCTCTATTCGCTGGGACTCGAGATAACACTGAATCAGCAGCTTTCGGGCTGGCTCAAGAGTGGGGTTCAATCGTAGCCCTTCGCGGAGCCACTGCGCCGCCGCATCCCACTGTCGGTCTTGGGCAAGAAGCTCGGCCAGTTGCCAGTAAATCTCGGAGGACGTGCCGCCAAGCGCTACGGCTCGCTGCGACAACAGGATGGCCTGCTGGCGCCGGCCGAGGTTCGCGGCAAGGCTAGCGCCGAGTTGCAGTAGAGTCTGTCGTTCCGGCGCGATTGTAAGTGCGTTTGCCAAGACCTCCGACGCGGGCTCCGGTTGGCCGGAAAGCCAGAGCGCCACGGCCTTCGCCTCCAGCGCCGCAAGATCGCCCGGACGGTCTTTAAGCGCGTCGTCGAGCAACGGCAACGCCTTCCGGACCATCCGTGTGGCACCGGGTCTTCCTCGATTCGCCAGCCCGACCCGGCTCAGCGCGATCCCTAAGTCGCGATTCAGGTCGTACTGCGATTGGGTGCCGAGCGGAAACTCGTGAAACGGCACCAAGGTCCCCTCGAGGGACGTCGCCGACGACTCGTCATCGTGCGCGGCAAGAGCCTCGGCCGCATTGCGGGGGATTTCGTGAATAGTGATCGCCGTGTGGGCGATATCCTCGCTCGGTACACGAGGCATATGGCAGCCGATGCAGCTATCATCGTGATCCCGGCGCAGCCGTTCGGCCTGAGGGAGCGTGCATCCCTTGTCGGCATGACATTCGAGGCATCGGCCTCGATAGAAAGCGATCTTCTCGCCGACTGCCGGAATTCCGTGCGGGTCGTGGCACGAGATACATCCGAGGCGGCCGCCACTCTGGCGAAAGCAGCGGCTCGCGTGCATCTGTTCGACGTGTCCCACCGTCCGCGCTTTCCCCGCGAGCGCTTCCGGGCTGAAGAAGACGGAGAGGAACTCGTGGAGTGGTAGTCCAGGGCGGTAATCAAGCTCCTTCCGGCCGGCTCGCTCGACCCGGACTTCGCCTTTCAGGTGGCATTGCTCGCAGACCGCGTCGCGTAAAGTGCGATCGAGATGCGCGGGGTTCACGATCGTCAGGTCCCGACCATCGCGTACCTCTCGGGTTCCGGCATGCAGGCCGCCCGGTCCGTGACACCGTTCGCACCCGATGGCATGCCCCCGGCGGAACGTCGGCGAGCGATACCGTCCGCTTACATCGGCGATGGGTTCGAACCGGTTGGCGTGACAGAAAAGGCAGTCTGCCGGGATCGTTCGCTCGAAGTGTGAGTTTTTGAACTCATACCCGGGCGAAAGCTCCCAACGATTCTCCTGGGAGAACCAGGAGATCGGGGACTGAAAAAGAAACTCTCCATTTTCGATCAGGTAGGACTTTCCCCTTGTGCCTGAGCCGAGCTGGTACGAAACGACAGCCTCGCGGGCAATGATGTCACGGCCGCTTTCGTCTCGCTTCGACTCCCGATGAACAACTCGTCCGCCGCGATCTTCAACAGCGTAGTGAGAATCGCCGGCATCGAATTCAGCAATGACCTCTTTGTCATCGCTGCCTGCCCAGGTCCGGGAGACGACCGGTGCGAGCGATCGTCCCATCGGATGCTGGCGAAAGCGTTGAGTCACCTCGGCGTGGCAACGCTCGCATTCGTGATCGCCAATGTAATCGACGGATTCGGTTGTGTTCTTGAACGGGCTTTCGCGTCGTGCTTTCGCTTCAGCCGTCGCGGGTCCGAGGAGCGCCGGGACGATCGGAAGAGGGGCCCGGTTTGCGGCGCGGAACGACCCGGCTCCCCGAATAAAGATGACGGTGCCTCCCAGGGCCAACACACCGACGGCTACGAGCCGGAGAGCTCGCCTGCGCCCAGGGCTGGCTGGAGCGAGGTTCGGTTCAAACACAGCCATGACCCCCTAGTCGCCTAATTGCGGTCTGTTTTAGGTAAAACTATTATTAGCTGTGATAATTACAATATGTAAGTATTCGCCTCGAATCTTGCGCAGGCCGAAGCCGTGAAGGATTCTTTCGCAGGCTGTTTTACCACGCATACGTCGTTGCTGGCTACGCGTCCAGCCGCATCGCGGAATGGATCTCGAGGCGCCGGTTGTAGCCGTGTGGGCCACACGCAGGTTGAATGGGATGAGCGTAGCACGCGAAAGTATCCCGAGCGTGACATTGATACGGTTCAAGCAATTGTCTGAGCGACGAGCCGGTGGCACGCACGGGGAGCCGAAAGTTCCACTTCGTAGGGTGCATGAAATGCACCGTCCTCGCTCGTGTCGAGAAGACGGTGCATTTTATGCACCCTACGAAAGGAATACGCGATAGGGAATCGCTCCGGTCCAATCGCGCCGGGACGCCGGGCTACTCGAAGCGAAGGGCCACGATCGGGTCGAGGCGCGACGCCTTCCACGCGGGGTAATAGCCGAAGATGACACCGACGGTGATGGAGGCGGAGACCGATGCCAGGATCGCCAGGAGGGAGGGCTCGGTCGGCCAGCCGGCGAGGACCTTGACGAGGATCGAAGAGCCGCGGCCCGTCAGGATCCCCACGGCGCCGCCGAGTAGGCAGAGGACGACGGCCTCGACCAGAAACTGGCGCAGAATGTCGCGCGGCCGGGCGCCGACGGCCATGCGCAGACCGATCTCTCGGTAGCGCTCGGTCACGGACACCAGCATGATGTTCATGATGCCGACGCCGCCGACGACGAGCGAAATGAGCGCGACGCAGAGGAGCAAGCCGGCGACGAGGCTGACGGTGGAGCGGACCTGGTTCACGACCTCGGTGAAGTCGCGGACCGAAAAATCGTCCAGGTCGCCGGCGCCAATCCGGTGGCGCTCGCGGAGCAGGGTGGTGATCTGCTCCATCGCGGTGGGAATCTCGTCGGTCGAACGGGCGCGGACGAGGATCGTGTCGATGTTTGCGAGCCGCTCGAGGCGGGGCGAGTCCGCCGCCTGCGTCGCGGAGGCGGCTGGATAGAGCTGGCTGCGCGTGCGTGCGTAGCGGCGGTTTTGTGGGTCGGCCTGGGAGGCCGCCTCGAGCGCTTCGGAAACCCGCGACGGGCCGGACGAGGCGGACGCGCTGACGCGGAACTTGATCGTCGTCCAGGGCGCGAGCAGGATGTCGTCCTGGTCTTCCCCGATGATGTCGGCCCCTTTCGGACGCAGCACGCCAATGACCTTGAGCGGGACGTCCTTGACGTAGACCTCCTGGCCGATCGGCGACTCGTCGTCGAACAGCTCCTGGACCAGCGTCTTGCCCAGCACGCAGACCATCGCGCTGTCGCGCACGTCCTGGGCGGTGAACGACTCCCCTTCGTCGAGCTCGTCCCAGTCGCGGACCTGGAGGAAGCCGGGGGTGGTCCCCAGGAGACTGGCGGGAACCCAGTTCTTGCCGCCGTGCTGGACCTGCTGCCGCGCGTAAACGACCGGCGCGAGGCTCTCGACGGACGGGCATTCGCGGAGGATCGCGTCGGCGTCCTCGGGCGTGAGCGTCTTGACGCTGCCGCTGCCGAGGCTCACCCCATTGCGAGAAGCCGCGCCGGCCTGGACGAGCACGTTGTCGACGCCGGTCTTCGTGAGCATTTCCCGAATCGCGGTCCAGGCCCCCTTGCCGATCTCGGCGATCGCGATCAAAGAGGCGACGCCGATGATGATGCCCAGCGTGGTCAAGGCCGAGCGGAGAATGTTGCGGCGGAGCGAGCGGAGGGCGGTGGTCGCCGTGCGGTAGACAAATCGCACGCCGGACGATGTTTCGACCCGCGGGGTCGACGTTCGCCCGTCGTGACCCCGCCAAGCCTCGACCGCGGAGGGGGCGGTGGAGTCACCGGCGGGTCGCACTCCTCCTCCGCGAGCAGGGAGGGAGGAACGATTGCGATCCTCTGCGTCAACGACTTCCGGCGGGTCGCAGATGACGCCGTCCCGGATGCGGACGATCCGGTCCGCATGCCCGGCGACGTGTTCGTCGTGCGTCACCATCACGATCGTCAGGCCGTCCTCGATGTTGAGCTGGCGGAAGAGCGCGAGGATTTCCTCACCGGTCTGCGAGTCGAGGTTGCCGGTCGGCTCGTCGGCGATCAGCAGCGAGCAGTGGTTCGCGAGCGCGCGCGCGATCGCCACGCGCTGTTGCTCGCCGCCCGAGAGCTGGGACGGCTCGTGGTCGAGCCGGTCCCCGAGACCGACCCGCTGCAGCAGCGCTGTCGCGCGCTCTCGCCCCTCGCGCTCGGGCAGGTTGTGGGCCGAGTAGATCAGGGGCATCATCACGTTTTCGAGGGCCGAGAGGCGGGGCAGCAGGTTGAAATTCTGGAACACGAACCCGATCTTCCGCCCGCGGAGCAATGCACGCTCGGTCACGCTGAGCTCGGAGACCTCCTCGCCGTCGAGCCAGTACCGGCCGCCGGTCGTACGGTCGAGCGAGCCCATGATATTGATGAGCGTGGTCTTCCCCGAGCCCGATGCCCCCATCAGGGCGACCATCTCGCCGCGCGCAACGGTCAGCGAGACGCCCTTGAGGACGGGTACGACGATCCGGCCGCGCTGGTAGTCTTTGCGGATCGCTTCAAGTTGCAGCAGGGGCACGGCGCGACTCCATGTTCGACGTATGCTCAGGATGGCACTTCTTTAGACAATTCACGCTGGTGTCCACCGATGATCCGTCACGCGAAGGCGGGGGGCATGGTACCCAACATCGTCCCTGCTCAACCGTTTGAGCCGAGACGGCCTGTCGTCGTGGAGATCAGCGAGAAGTCTCCTTCGATTCGAGCGTGCATGGAACGCACCGGTGCATTTCATGCACGCTACTTTTTGGCCTTCTTTTCGACCTGCGTGTGGGGCAGGATCGAGGCGGCCTCGTCGACGCTCTCGCGCCGGACGACGCCGACGACGACCTCCATCCCTTCCTGGACGGCGCTGCCCAGGACCTCGGTCTGGGCGCCGTCGCTCAGCCCGACGCTCACGGCGACGGGGCGGACGTAGTCGCCCTGGCGGACCCAGAGGAAACCCTCGGTGTGCGGTTCCGCGGCGGCCTGGCTCGTCTCGTGCGCCTTCTGCTGCCGCTGGGTCAGGAACGCTTCCCGTGCGTCGGGCGCGACGTGCTCGGGCCGCGGCTGCCAGCGCAAGGCGGCATTCGGAACGATGAGGGTGGCTTTCCGGCCCTCGACCTGGAACTGCACCCGCGCAGTGAGATAGGGGAGGAGCTTGCCGCCGGAGTTGTCGAAGGAGACGACGACCGTGTACGTCACCACGTTCTGAACCATGCTGGCGTTGAGGCGAATCTGGGCGACGCGTCCCCGGAACGACTCTTTCGGCATGGCGCCAACGGTGAAGACGACCTCCTGTCCCTCGTGGATGCCGCCGATATCGGTTTCATTGACGGACGCCCAGATCTCCATCCGGCCGAGATCCTTGGCGATGAGAAAGAGGCTGTGCGCGTTCAGGTTGGCCACCACGGTCTGGCCGATGTTCACGCGCCGGTCGAGGATCACGCCTTTGACCGGCGACCGGATCGTGGCGTGGCTGAGGTTGACCTCGGCTTCCTGGAGGTTGGCCTTGGCGACCGTGAGTCCGGCCTTGTTGACTTCGAGGGCGGCCTTGGCCGTCTCGAAATTGGCGAGCGCGGTCTCGTGCTCGGCCTGGGCGACGATGCCGGTGCCGCGGGCCTGGAGTTTCTTGCTGCGCTCGAGCTCCCGGTCGGCCTGGCGGAGCTTGGCCTCGGCCTGGGTCACGTCGGCCTCCGCGCGGGTGACGCTGGCCGTCGACTGGCTGAGCCGGGCCTTGAGGACCGAGTCGTCAAGCCGGGCGAGCACCGACCCTGCCTCGACGTGCGAGCCGTAGTTGATCGGCTTGTCCGGGTGGGCCGGGTCGCTGCCGAAGCTCTGGATTTCGCCGGCGATCTGGGCCCCGACGTCCACGACCTCTTCGGGCTCGATCGTGCCCGTGGCGTTGATGGTCGCCTGGAGGTCGCCGCGGTGAACGTGAACGGTTCGGTAATCGATGTGCTGGGTGCGCGTGTCGTTCCAGTACCAGAGCGCGACGGCGCCTCCGGTCCAGAGCAGGGCCATTACGAGGAGGAGCTTTTTCATGCGAAAGTCTCAGGAACAGGGTTAAGCTCAGGCGTAGCCGTCGTGGCCTGCGTACTGTGCCGGTTCTTCAAGCTGTCCGTCGTGCAGGCGGACGACGCGGTCGGCCGTGTCGTAGTAGTCTTCGTCGTGGGTGATCACGAGGACCAGCTTGCCCCGCGCCTTCAGGTCGGGAAGGATCTCGTGATAAAAGAACTTCTTGAAGCGGGGATCCTGGTGCGCGGCCCACTCGTCGAAGATGCACACGGGCCGGTCTTCGAGGCATGCGGTCAAGAGCGCGATTCGCTTGCGTTGTCCCTGGGAGAGGTCGAGCGTGGAGAACCGTCCTCCGTCAACGCCCACGCGGTCGGCCAGGCCGAGGCGTGCGAGCCCTTCGCGGGCCTGCACGTCGCCGCCGGGGCGGTCGAGGCCGAACAGGTCCCGGAACACGTGGCCGTCGGCGAAAACGACGGTGAAAAGCTGACGGTACGCTTCCAGCTCGTCGGGAAGGACGGGGCTGCCGTCGATCACGATTCGGCCCGACGACGCGGGATAGAGGCCCGAGAGCAGCTTGACGAGGGTCGTCTTGCCGCTGCCGTTGCCGCCGACGAGGAAGACGACCTCGCCCGCACGCAGGGTGATGTCGACAGGGCCGAGCGCGAAACCGGCCGTGTCCGGTTCCGGTGGGTACTCGTAGGCGAGACCGTCGATCCGCAGCTCCCGACAGGGGGGGCGATCGAGCAGGCGGTCGGTGACATCCTCTTCGGGCGCCGGCACGTCGAGGGCCGGGAAGAGCGATTCGATCTTGTGTAACGACGCTCGTGCGCGACCGAGCATCGGCAGCCACGTCATCAGCACGTCGAGCGGCGAGTTGAGATAAAGGACGACGAGCACGACGCCCGCCTGTGTCGCCCGGCTCAGCTCGTGGAACGCGGGCAGAACGAACAGGACGAAGCCGATGAAGCCGAAGAACGCGAACTGGCCCCAGCCCTCGGCCAGCGCGAACAGCGAGAGCCCCCGGGCGGTGCGGTCACGGACTGTCTCCGCGGCCGGCTGGAGCGCCCGGCTGACGAACTCTTCACGCCGGGCGCGGTGCTGTTTCAGCTCACGGAAGCCCGCAATCAGCGAATGGTAGTGGGTGACGAGATCGCCCTGCCGCGCCCGCGCTGCGCGCAGAGAACGGACGCCGCGGGAGGCGAGTACAAGATAGAGCGCAATTGCCGCCGCCGCGAACGCGGCGCCGATTCCCAGGACGAGGGGGGAGAGCCAGCCGACGTAGAGGAGGCACGCGGCCACGAGCGGAAGGTTGATGCAGAGGAGGGGGATACCCGAGAGCGCGTTGGCGACGATGACGATGTCTTCCGTCAGCGCGGCGAGGAGTGCGCCGCGATCGATCGCCTCGAAGCGTGCGAGCGGGAGCGTGAGGATCTTACGGCAGAGGTGCAGCGCCAGTCGGGAGACCGACTGCTGACCGAGCCGGACCATCGCGACCTGGGCGGCGCTGCGCGTGGCGGCCGCGACGACGCAGAGCAGGGCGAAGGCAACGGCGCCGCGCGTTGAAACATTCGCCGCGCGGCCCAGCTCCGCCTGAATGAGTGCGATCAAAGCAATGCCCGCCCCCGCGCTCGCGACTCCGGCCAGGACCGAAAACGCGACGACGGATCGGGAAGATTTCAGGAGGAAGGCGAGCATGCTCATGAAGGAAAGCCTGGTGTTCGATTCTCGCCGTGCGGCCGGCCCTACAAGGAGTCTGTGGTGTCGAAGTTTTGGAGCATCGCCTCGACCTGTTCGTCGGAGAGTGTGCTGAGGTCGGCCTCTTCCGACTCACCGCTGCTCCCTTGGTTCAGTAACGCGCAACGCTCCGCCTCGGTCATCATTGACAGCCCGCTCAGTGGCTGGTCGGGGCGGGCGACCGCGTCTTCGAGCAGCGTTTGAAGGTGGCGCAGCATGCGGTCGACGGTCGCCGCGTCGAACAGATCGGTGTCGTACTCCATGATTGCCCCGAGCCCGCGCGTGTCTTCGGCGACGAACAGGGTCAGGTCGAACTTGGCCGTGCCGCTCCCGGCCAGCACCGGGGTCATGGTCAGGTCGGGCGCGTCGAGCGCGGGGAGTGGCGCGTTTTGAAGGGCGAACATGACCCGGAAGAGCGGCTCACTGCTGGTTCCGCGCTCGGCGTGGAGCTTGCTGACGAGCTGCTCGAACGGAAGTTCCTGGTGCGCGTAGGCGCCGAGGGCGGCCTGCCGCACGCGACCCAGCAGCGTGCGAAAGCTCGGGTCGCCTCCGAGGTCGGCTCGGAGGGCCAATGTATTGACGAAGAAGCCGATGAGGCCTTCGAGCTCCGACCGCGCGCGGCCGGCGATTGGCGTGCCCACGGCGAAGTCGTGCTGGTTCGTGTAACGGTGCAAGAGGGTGACGAACCCGGCGAGGAGCGTCATGAACGTGGTGGCACCCTCCTGGCGGCCCAGCACCCGGAGCGGCTTGGCGAGCGTGTCCGGGAATCGCGATTCGCGGAGTCCGCCGCGATGCCGAGGGGTGGCCGCGCGGGGCCGGTCCGTTGGGAGCTCGAGTGCCGGAACGCGCGCGAGGTGGCCGGTCCAGTACGCGAGCTGGTCCGCGAGCGCTTGGCCCTTGAGCCATTCGCGCTGCCAGACCGCGTAGTCGGCGTACTGGACGACCGGCTCAGGGAGGGGCGAAGGTTGGCCCGCGCGGAAGGCCGCGTAGAGCTCGGCAACCTCGCGCACCAAGACGCCGATCGACCAGCCGTCCGACGCGATGTGGTGCATCGTCACGACCACGATGTGCTCACGCACTCCCAGCCGGATCAGGGCGGCGCGGAGCAGAAGGCCCTTCGCGAGGTCGAACGGCCGCGCGGCTTCACGGTCGACACACGAGCGAGCCTCGGCTTCGCGCTCTCCGTCGGTCAGTTCGCTCAGGTCGGTCACCGGTAGCGCGACCGCGACGGGGGGCCCGATGACCTGAAACGGTACACCCTCTTTTGAGGCAAACGTCGTACGCAAGACTTCGTGCCGGCGCACGATTGCGCCAAGCGCGGCTTGCAGCGCGTCTTCATCAAGGTCGCCCGTGATCCGAACGGCGATCGGCACGTTGTACAAAGCGCTTCCCGGCTCGACCTGGTCGACATACCAGAGCCGCTGCTGAGCGAACGACAGCGGCAGCGGGCCGGTCCGGTCGACGGACGCGATCGGCGGGAGCGAAACGCCCGAGCCGTCTCGAAGCGCGTGCTCGATCACGCGGGCGAGGCCGGCAACGGTCGCATTTTCGAGGAAGTCGCGGAGGACCGGCTCGACCGCGAACGTGTCGCGGATGCGGGCGAGGAGTTGCGTGGCGATCAGCGAGTGGCCGCCGAGGTCGAAAAAGTTGTCGTGGACGCCGATGCGATCCTGCCCGAGCAGCTCACGCCAAACTCCGACGAGGGCCTCCTCGATCGGCCCACGCGGGGGGACGTACACCGACCCCTGCCGTGCCGCCGAGGGATCGGGGTCGGGCAAGGCGTTGCGATCGATCTTGCCGTTGGGCGTCAGCGGCAACGCGTCGAGCCAGACAAACGTGCCCGGGACCATGTAGTCGGGGAGCGCTTCCAGCAGCCAATCACGCAGCGTGCCCGGCGCGGGTGGCTCACGGTCTCGCAGAGCGAGGTAGGCGACCAGGGATTGCTCGCCCGCCAGGTCCGTCCGCGCGGCGACCGCGACTTCCCTGACCGCGGGGTGGTGCGACAGTGCGGCCTCCACTTCGCCCAGCTCGATGCGGTACCCGCGGACCTTTACCTGATGGTCGACGCGCCCGAGGCACTCCAGGCGGCCGTCGGTGCGCCAGCGCGCGAGGTCGCCGGTGCGATAAAGCCGGCCCCCCATGGTCTTGCCGAAGGGATCCGGCACGAACCGCTCGGCCGTCATTCCGGGCCGTCGCAAGTAGCCCCGCGCGAGGCCCGCGCCGCCGATGTAGAGCTCGCCCGTGACGCCCACCGGCACGGGCCGCAACCGTGCGTCGAGAACATAGAGCTGGGTGTTCGCGATTGGCCGGCCGATCGCGACCGCCGTCTCGCCCGGCTCGACGCGCTCGGCCGACGACCAGATCGTCGTCTCGGTCGGCCCGTACAGGTTCCAGAGCGCTTTCCCTTTGTCCTGCAGGCGGTCGGCGAGAGCGCGGGGCAGGGCCTCGCCTCCGCAGAGGAGCGTCAGGCGAGGATCGCCCTGCCAGCCCCCTTCGAGCAAGAGCCGCCAGGTCGCCGGCGTGGCCTGGAGGAACGTCGCACCCGAAGCTTGGAGCCGGGCGCTGAGGCACGCTCCGTCCGCCGCGACGGTGCGTTCCACGACTTCGACGCGCGCCCCCTGGATGAGTGGCAGGAAGACTTCGAGCGCGGCGATGTCGAACGACAGCGTCGTCACGGCCGCCAGGACGTCGTCCGAGCCGAGCCCGAGAAGCTGCCGCATCGAGAGGAGGAAATTGCCGAGCGCCCCGTGCGTGATCTGAACGCCCTTCGGCCGCCCAGTCGAGCCTGACGTGTAGATCACGTAAGCCAGGTTCGCGGGCGTTGCGCCGTCGCGGAGGTTCTCGCCGCTCTGCTCGGCGATGCCGTCCCAGTCCGAGTCAAGGCAGACCACGCGCCCCGTGCCGTCGTCGAACCGCTCGCGGAGGTCCTGACTGGTGACGACCGCGGCAACCTGCGCGTCGTCGAGCATCAGCGCGAGGCGGCTCTCGGGGAAATGGGGGTCGAGTGGAACATAGGCTGCGCCTGCTTTGAGGATGCCGAGCAGACCGACGATCATCTCCGGCGAGCGGTCGAGGCACAGGGCGACGAGCACTTCCGGGCCGGCCCCGAGCGCTCGCAGGTGGTGGGCCAGGCGGTTGGCACGCGCATTCAGCTCGGCATAGGTCAGGCTGCGCTCGTGGGCGCTAAGCGCGACCGCCTCCGGTGTCCGCGCGGCCTGGGCTTCGAACAGGCGATGAACGAGCGATTCGGAAGCCGCAGCGCGTTCGCGGAGCAAGCGCGCGACCAGGGCTCGCTTGTCTTCGGTCGAGAGGCTCTTCGTCCGTTCCAGGATGCTCATCGCTCGGCTCCGCCTTCGGTCTGGAGACGCTCGAGGTACGCGTCGAGCTCTTCGTCCGACAGGCCATCCAGGTCCGCCGGGATTTCCCCGACGAGCAGCGGGTTGGCCTGGCCTTCGAGAACGACGGCCTGCTCGGCGTCGGTCAACATCGACAGGTCGGCCAGGCGCCGACGGGGGTAGGCCGCCATTTCCTCGAGCAAGCGAACGAAGTGGCTCAGCAAGCGCTCGACGGCCGTGGCGTCGAACCGCCGCGCGTCGTAGCCCAGGGAGAGAAGCAGTTCGGGTCCGGGGATCACGGTCAAGGTAAGCGGATAGTTCGTCTGCCCCAGCACGCGCACGTCGGCGACGCCGAGCGCTCCCGCCCGGTCGAGGACCTCGGCGTTGAGCGGCGTGTTCTGGAAGACCAGCACCGTGTCGAACAGGGGTTGGCCCCGCGCGACCTCGCTCCACCCCTGGACCTGCACGAGCGGGCTGTATTCGAACTGGCGCATCTCGACCTGTCGCGCCTGCACGGTGCGGAGCCAGGGCGCGACGCCCGCGTCTTCATCCACGGTCACCCGAAGCGGCAGCGTATTGATGAACATGCCGATCATCGACTCGACGCCCTCGAGCTCCGCGGGACGCCCCGAGACGGCGACGCCGAATACGATGTCGGTCCGCCTGCTGTACCGACTGAGCAGGAGCGCCCACGCCCCTTGCACGATGGTATTCAGCGTGAGCTGGTGCGACCGGCCGAACCCTCGGAGTGCGTCCGTGACGTCGGCCGCCAGCTTCGCTTCAAATTCTCGCAGTGCCAGGTCGGAAGAGTCGCTGGTCGCGGGCGCGTCCAGGTCCAGCGCGACCGCCCCGCGGACGCCGCGGAGTGCGCCGCGCCAGTAGGCCTCGGCGGCCGCGAGGTCTCGGCCGCGGAGCCAGGCGAGGTAGTCGCGAAAGGGACGCGGCGGGTGCGGTTCGGCGGTCGGCGCCTCGTACTGAGCCAGTACGTCCTGCAAGATCAGGGGGACGCACCAGCCATCGAGAACGATGTGGTGCACGGTCCAGACGAGATGGGCCCTGTCATCGGCCAGGCGAACGAGTGTGAGCCGCATGAGCGGCGGCCAGGTGAGGACGAAACCGCGGGCACGGTCTGATCGGAGCAACTCCTCGAACTGCGCACGCTGCTCGTGTGCAGGGACGTCGCGCCAATCCAAGATTTCGAACGGAAGCTCCGCGTCGCGGTAGACCAACTGGAGCGGTCGGTCGGAATCGCGCCACTGGATCGCCGTGCGGAGCGCGGGGTGGCGGGCTGCGACTTGTCGCCACGCCGTTTCGAACGCCGCGAGGTCGAGCGGGCCGTTGAGCCGGCAAAGAACCTGTTCCACGTAGACGCCCGACCCCGGGGCTGCCGCGGCGTCGTGGAACAGCATTCCTTCCTGTACGGGGGAGAGCGGGTAGGCGTCTTCGACCCCGCCGCGCTCGTCGGCCAGGAGCCTTTCCAGGGTCGGGCCGTCGAGCGGGTGGTCGAGCGTTGCGGGCCGTGTCGCGGTCGGGACACCGTCGAGAGCGGCCGCGAGGGCGGCGATCGTGGCGTGACGGAAAAGCTGGGCTGGGTCGAGACGCAGGCCGGCCTGCCGAGCGCGAGTGACCGCCTGGATGATCAGGATGGAATCCATTCCCAGGGCGAACAGGTCTTCGTGCACGCCCACTCGATCGCCGCCGAGCACGTCGCCGATGATGGAGGCCAGCAGGTCCTCGACCGCGCTGCGGGGACCGTCCCCGACGGTGGGTGCCTGGCTCGGGGGGGCGGGAAGGGCCTTGCGGTCGACCTTGCCGTTCGGGGTGAGGGGCAGGGCCTCGAGCGGCACGAACGCCGCCGGGACCATCGGCTCGGGGAGCCGTTCCTGGAGCCACCGGCGCAGCGCGGACGGGTCGAGCGTGGTCCCCTCGTGACCGACGACGTACGCGATCAGCCGGCGTGCGGCCGGCGTGTCTCCGCGGGCCACGACCACCGCAGCGCAGACGGCGGGGTGGCGGGTCAAGGTCCCTTCGACCTCGCCGGGCTCGATCCGGTAGCCGCGAATCTTCAGTTGCTCGTCGAGGCGTCCCAGGAACTCGAGTGCGCCATCGTCGCGCCAGCGGACGAAGTCGCCCGTGCGGTACATGCGCGTTCCCGGCTCCGCGGCGAACGGGTCGGGGACGAAGCGGGCCGCGGTGAGCGCGGGATTGTGAAGGTAGCCGAGCGCGACCCCCGCGCCGCCGATGTAAAGCTCGCCCGGCACGCCGGGAGGGGCGGGCACGCCGCGGCGATCGAGCACGTACAGCCGCGTCCCGGCGAAGGGCCGGCCGATCGGCGCAGGGCGATCGGGGGGCTGGTTGCCGAGCTCCCCCTCGAAGTAGGTGCTATCGATCGTCGTCTCGGTCAGGCCATACGAGTTCACCACGCGCGTGTCTCGCCCGCACACCCGCCGCAGGCGTTCGTGTTGTCCCGCGAGCCAGAGGTCCGAGCCGATCGCGATCAGCCGCAACGCATCGAGCCGGCCCGCGGTCCGCTCGAGGTGCTCGAGCAAGGGGCCCGCGATCGCCGGGACGAACTCCGCGCACTCGATACGCTCCTGGTGCACGAGCGCTTCGAGCGCCTCCGGA